>JAFLUQ010000026.1 GCA_022508735.1 Oscillospiraceae bacterium
TTCTGAAGGCCAACGCTGTTGAGCATTCCGCCGTAGGTCTCGGCGATTCTGGGAGTGGAGTTGCCCTCCCGCTCCTTAAGGGTAAGGCCCTTCACGCTTATGCCGCCCAGCTCGGAAATGTCGTAGTATTCATCATATTCAAGGCCGAAGCCGTAGGTTCCCGAAGCGGTGAGCACCGGGTTAGCGAACTCTATTCCGCAAAAATTGACTTTCGTATTCATTGCTCCGACCTCCTTTAATCAAAAATTACTTCTTTAGAGTCAAACACAGGCCCCTGCAGGCAGACCTGACGGTTGCCGGTGGTGGTCTTGCACACGCAGACGAGGCAGGCGCCTATGCCGCAGCCCATGCGCTCCTCCATTGAAAGCTCGGCCTTTTTGCCGTACTTCTCGGCTAAAGCCTTAACAGCCCTCAGCATAGGCTTAGGGCCGCAGGCGTAGATAACGTCGCACTTATCTATTTCCTTTTCGGCCAGCTCGATGGCGAAGCCGTGATGGCCATAGCTGCCGTCGTCGGTGGCTATGTGGAGATTCGAGTGCATGGCGAACTCGTCCTCCATAACTACCATATCCTTATTTCTGAAGCCGAGGAAAACCTCCGGCTTATTTAACAGCCTTGTGAGCTTATATAAGGGGAAGGTGCCTATTCCGCCGCCGATAACAAAGGCCCTTTTGCCGGGGTAAAGAGTAAAGCCGTTACCAAGGGGCCCCATGAGGGTCAGAACGTCGCCCTCTTCCCTCTCGGCCAGCCACTTTGTGCCATCACCCTTTATCTCAAAAATTATGCGGGTGTTCTCCATAAAGCTGTCGCAAATGCTTATGGGGCGGCGAAGAATATTTTTGCCGTTCTCAATGGCAATATGCACGAATTGACCGGGCTTTGCCTCCTCGGCGAGCCGGGCATTTTTAAGAATTAATTCAATCTGATTGGGCGCTATCTCACGCTTACAGATTATTTCGCATTTTAAATCTTCTCTCATTGTTTTTCTCCTACTTCACATACGCGAGTATGTCGTCTCTCATTCTTATAGCCTCAGCTCTTGCGGCCTCGCCGAACTGCTCTTCCTTCCAGTCGCCCTTTTTGTAGGCGCACATAATGCCGCGGCTGGAGTTAACAATGGCTCCGAGGCGGTTCTTGTCGAAGGCCAGAGCCACGTCCTCGGCCTTGCCGCCCTGAGCGCCGTAGCCGGGCACGAGGAAGAAGGTGTTGGGCATCTTGGCGCGCAGCTCCTTAAGCTGCTCGGGGTAGGTCGCGCCCACAACGGCGCCGACCTTGCTGTAGCCGTACTGACCGACGCTGGTCTCTCCAAGGGCGCGAACCAGCGCGGCTGTCTTCTCGTATATATGCTCGCCGTCCACTATAAGGTCCTGCAGCTCGCCGCTGGAGGGGTTAGAGGTCTTGACGAGGATGAACAGGCTCTTGTCGTTCTCCTCGGCGTCCTTCACGAAGGGCTTAAGGCCGTCGGTGCCGAGATATGGATTGACGGTCAGGCTGTCGGGCCCAAAGGCGCGGTACTCCTTGCCGCCGATATCGGTCTTGCCGATGTATGCGTGGCTGTAGGCCTCGGCTGTGGCGCCGATATCGCCGCGCTTCACGTCAAGAATAACGTACATGCCCTTGCTCTTGGCGTATTCCATTGTCTTCTGAAGGCACTTAAGTCCCTCTATGCCGTACATCTCATAGTAGGCCGACTGGGGCTTCACCGCCGGAACTATGTCACAAAGGCTGTCAATGAGTGTTTTGTTGAATCTATACAGCGCCTCGGCCGCCCCTGCAAAGGGATCGGCCTCGTTAAGGCACTCGTCAAGTATGAACTTCGGCACATAGTCGAGCTTGGGGTCAAGACCCACGACTGTGGGGTTATAGTCTTTGGCTATTATAGCTTCAATCAGTTTATCCATTATTTCACAACTCCGTCCAATATAGTATTATAAACCTTACCGTAAAGTTCCATTCCGTCATAGGGGCAGTTTTTGCTCTTGCTCTGGAAGGCGGAAACGTCCACGGTGTATTTCTCGTCGGGGTCAAATACGGTGAGGTCCGCCGCGCGGCCCACCTTTATTTCTCCGGCCTCAATGCCGAGCACCTTCGCCGGGCCTGTGCTCATCAGGTATATGAGGTCGGCAAGGGTTATCTTGCCGGTTTTAACAAGCTTGGTTATGCCAAGCGGCAGGCTGGTCTCAAGGCCGATTATGCCGTTCATGGCAAGCTCAAACTCCAGCCGCTTTTCGTCGATGTGGTGTGGCGCGTGGTCGGTGACGATGGCGTCAACTGTGCCGTCCTGAATGGCGGCGATAATAGCGTCCACGTCCTCCTGAGTCCGAAGCGGAGGGTTCATCTTGGCGTTGGTATCAAAATCGCCGACGGCCTCTTCTGTGAGTGAAAAATAGTGAGGGCAGGTCTCGCAGGTGACCTTCACTCCGCGCCTCTTGCCCTGGCGCACCAGCTCCGCGCTGCCCTTGGTGCTGATGTGAGCAATGTGCACCGGAAGGCCCTCGTGCTCGGCAATGAGAATGTCTCGGCTCACCATTACCTCCTCCACAGCCGGGGATATGCCCCTAAGGCCCAGAGAGGTGGCCGTTATTCCCTCGTTCATCACGCCGCCGTCCATAAGGCTCATTTCCTCACAGTGGCTTATTACAGGGAGATCAAACATGGAGGCATACTTTATGGCGCGCTGCATGACGCCGCCGCTTTTAACCGGCTTACCGTCGTCGGAGACCGCAATGGCACCGGCCTCACGAAGCTCGCCCATCTCGCTGAGCTCCTCGCCCTTCATGCCCTTGGTTATGGCGGCAATTGGGTAGACCTTGCACATGCCGACCTCTTTTGCGCGGTCCTTGATAAACTTCACCACCGCGGCGCTGTCGGTAACAGGGGCGGTGTTCGGCATGCAGCACACAGCTGTAAAGCCGCCCTTCTGCGCGGCCCTTGTGCCGCTCTCGATGTCCTCCTTATACTCCTGCCCAGGCTCGCGCAGATGCACATGCATATCAATGAGCCCCGGGCTGACGTACTTGCCGGAGGCGTCGTAAACTGAAGCTCCCTCGGCGGAAAGACCCACGCCAATCTCGGCGATCCTGCCGTCTTTTATAAGTATATCGGCCACGGAGTCGAGGCCGTTCGCCTTATCAATAAGGTGTCCGTTCTTAATCAGCAGCACTTTGCTTCCCCCTTGTCAGTAAATCTAAGATCGCCATGCGGACGGATACGCCGTTCGTCACCTGCTCGTCTATAAACGATTGGTCGCAGTCGATAACGGCGCTGTTCATCTCCACGCCCCTGTTCACAGGTCCGGGGTGCATGACGAGCGCGTCTTTTGCCGCCAAAGCGAGCCGCCGCTCGTTAAGGCCGAAGCGGGAACTGTATTCCCGCACAGTCGGGAACAGGGCCGACTTCTGACGCTCAAGCTGAATTCGCAGATTTATGATAACATCCGCGCCGCTTACCGCCTTATCTACGTCATTTGTCACCTCAGCGCCAAGAGTTTCAATACCCTTGGGCATCAGTGTGCTTGGGCCGGCTAAAATTACGCTGGCCCCCATTTTATTTAAAAGATAGAGGTTGCTCCTTGCAACTCGGCTGTGGAGCACGTCGCCGACTATGGCCACGCGCAGCCCCTTAAAGCCGCCCTTGTGCTCCTTTATTGTAAGGGCGTCTAAGAGCGCCTGCGTGGGGTGCTCGTTCATGCCGTCACCCGCGTTTATTACGCCGGCCTTGATATTTTTCGCCAAAAAGTGCGCGGCTCCGCTACACTGGTGGCGCATGATTATAATATCCGTACCCATGCGGTCTATGGTGTGGCCCGTATCCAGCAGGCTCTCGCCCTTTTGCACGCTGCTGCCGCTGGCGGTTATATTGGCCGACGAGGCCGACATATACTTGCTGGCAAGCTCAAAGCTCAGCCTTGTGCGGGTGCTGTTCTCGTAAAACAGCGTCACCACACTGAGGCCCTTAAGCGTGCCCAGCTTCTTATCGTCCGACAAAACGACCTTTTTCATATCACCCGCAAGGTCGAGAATGAGGGCGATCTCCTCAGCCGTCAGCTCCTTTATGCCCAATAGGTCTTTTTTACCGTTAAGCATGGTTCTCCTCCTTTTCGCTTTTGTTTGCACAATTTACACAATTTTATTTTATATAGCCAAGCTTGCACCCGCGGCTATACCCATGTCCACCTTTGCGGGTGTTTTTTCATCGCGGCTATATAAATCTTCGATTTATAGGGTTATTATACCATTTTTACCTTCTAAAGTCAATATTAAAAACACATACAGGCTTAAATTTTATATGCTTGACAAACTATATAATATGTGCTATATTAAACTTAACTACTATATTTAGGAGGTTGTTGAAAATGAAAAGAGTTATGGCACTTATCATTGCTCTGGCAATGGTATTTGCGGCAGTTCCGTCCTTTGCAGAGGGAGAAATCTCGGTTATAATCGACGGAACAAGGATCCAGCCCGTTGACGCTAACGGAAACCCGGCGGAGCCGTTTATAATCGACGGCACCACCTACCTGCCCGTGAGAGCAGTCTCCGAGGCCTTCAAGCTCAGCGTCAGCTGGGACGGTAACACAAGATCGGTATTTGTCGGCGCGGTCGTAGACGCTGAGCTCGGCGACGAGATCAACATCTACGTAGGCGGCAAGGCCTTTACAGCTACCGACGCAAACGGCACTGTAGTTTACCCGGTAAACAAAGACGGCTCTGTATTCCTTCCCATTCGCGCAATAGCAACTGCCCTTGGTAAGGACGTGTCCTGGGATCAGGCTACGAAAACGGCTACCATCTCCACGCCTGCTGACTTAGGCGGAAAGTACTACACCATCAAAAACGTGGGCACCGGCAAGCTCCTTGCCACGGCCGAGTTCTCTCACGAGAACAGCGCTGCCCTCGTAACAGTCGACGCCGCTGAGTCCGACGAGGTATTCTGGCGTCTCGGCAGGATGGGCGACGGAATTTACAATGTGTCTAACATAGCCTCCGGCAAGTCTATCGACGTGCCCAGCGCTTCTAAGGACGAGGGAACAGGCCTCATCGTTTATACTACAAACGGCAACGGAAATCAGCAGTGGAGATTCACTCAGGTTTCTGAGGGCGTTTATGAGATCAGTGTAATGCACTCCGGCCTCTTCATGGATGCAAGCGGTGAAAAGCTTGTTCAGGCCGCAAAAACCGGCAGCGATTACCAGAAGTGGACTATTGAATACAAGGGCGATTCCATGCTCACAAAGGTACCCGAGTCTGAGGGCTTTGCTCTTCTCAGCGAGGCTGAGCAGTCCGGCTTTGTGCGGTATATGTTCGGTAATCTTCCCGCCTGCTATACAGTTGCAAACTCAGCTGAAAGCTATCTCACAGAAAACGGCTATGAGGCCGCTTCTCCCGAGCTTCAGGCGGCCATGCTCAAGACGGTTCTCGCCTACACTGCCTATTTCCAGGTTTCGGGCGATATGCTCAATCCGTCCGTGGCAAATTATACGATAGTTTCCACCTCTGTTGACGAAGAGTACGACATATGGCGCGGAGCCAAAGAAAAATGCTGGCTCTATGAAGTAGAGATGGACGGCGACGTTCCCGGCGTTATTCACAAGTTCACCATGGTGAGCAACGAAGAAGACTCCGACATGGTCGAGAAAATGATCGAGGCATTGGGCGCATATCCCTATGCTGTGAGACAGTACATCAATCGCCTTATATGGAAGAACGGCGACGACGCCAACAACTATAACGGCGGCGGCGACACCATCTGGGCAAGACTTAACTGGAAGCCCAATACGCAGCAGATAATGGCTACCATCGGTCATGAGCTGGGCCATATTCTTGACAGCAACCAGCTTGAAGACATGAGAATATGGTCGTGGGCCGAGGCTATGGACGCGATTCCCGTTTCCGGCTACGGTTCAAACAATAAGTCCGAGGACCTTGCTGAGCTTCACAGCCTGTACTGGAAGAATCTCGGTAAAGATACCGAGGCTGCCGTTGAGGTCCTTTATCCCAACAGAGTTAAGGTGCTCAAGGGCCTTCTTTACAGGGCTGACAAGGCTCATTTCGCAGATTTTGAGCAGTACGAAAGCTTCATTCTTGACATAAAGGCAAAGATCGACGCCTATGGCAATGTAGAGACCGCTCAGGAGCTTGATATGGGTCAGTATTACAGCATAACCGACCTGAGGAGCGGCCTTGCATGGACAGTTGAGAATGAATCCATGGACAATACCGCAAGGATCGTTCTTGAGCCCTATACCGGCAGAGACAGCCAGAAGTTCAGCGTTGAGAATTTCGGCGGCCTTGTGAAGTTTACTAACAAGAACAGCGGCAACCCCGTGCAGCTCCACACCAGCGCCATGTTTGGCAAGGCGCTCACTCAGTACGGCGGAGAATGGGCCGTTGATGAGAGAATAGAGCTCATAAAGGCTGAGGGCGGCTATAAGATGATGTCTAAGCGCTATGGCCTGGGCGTAGACGCCATGACCGTTGGCGTGGGCGACGATTTTGTACCCTTTGTATGCCAGAACGCCGAGTCTGCCGTATGGAAGATCGAGGCTGTTGAAAAGGCGGATGACGTTGAGTTTTACACCATAGGCGTTGCCGATACCGATCTCGCTCTTCTTAACGGCGAAGATGGTCTTACGATCAAGAGCGGCGAGGCCACAAAGTGGATGCTGCTTACCGTAGACGACGCTTACACAATAGTTGACACAGCCAGCGGCGAAGCAATTGACATTTCAGGCGGCAACACAGCGGCCGGTGCAAAGCTGATAACCTACTCCCTTTCCAGAAATGACAATCAGTGCTTCTATATGGAAAAGAGCGGCAATGGCTATCTCCTTAAGATGAAGCACTCCGATCTGTACCTCACCTATAATGATGACGGCACAGTAACTCAGGAGGAGCGTGACGCTTCCAAGCAGCAGGTATTCACATTCACTGCCGAATAAATTTAATACGACAAATGGCCATTCCCTAAAAAGGGAATGGCCATTTTTAAGTGCCTTTATCTCCTTCTCCCAGCAAGGAAGAACACACCAAACACAATAAGGTCCATAACTACCACGCTGGCGCCCACCGGTGTTTCAAACACGTACGATGCCACCATTCCGGCAAAGAAGCACACAAGGCTGAGCACAGCGGCGCAAACCACCACAGTCTTGAAGCGGCGGCAAACTCTCATGGCCGACAGCGCCGGAAAGATCACCAGGCTTGAGATAAGCAGTGCGCCCATAATACGCATGCCAAGTACTATCGTAACCGCGGTAAGCATGGCGATAACCGTGTTGTAAAGTCCGGCACGCACGCCCGTAGCCCGTGAAAAGTTTTCGTCAAAGGTCACGGCAAAGATCTTGTTATAGAACAGAATAAACACAAAGATAACCGTAACGCATAGCACAACGCTAAGCACAACATCGCTCTTTGTCATGGCCAGCACGCTGCCGAACATGTAGTTGCAGACGTCGGTGTTCAGGCCGGTAGTCAGGCTCGTAACAATAACGCCGATAGCTAAAGCCGACGAGGATATCAGCGCTATGGCCGCGTCGCCCTTTATCCGGCTGTTCTCGCTGAGGCGAAGCAGCAAAAACGCTGCCACTAACACCACCGGCACCGACACGGCCAGCGGGGCTAAATTCATGGCCGCCGCCACGCTCATGGCTCCAAAGGATACATGAGAAAGGCCGTCGCCTATCATGGAATATCGCTTTAAAACAAGGCTTACTCCGAGGAGCGAGGCACAGAGGCTGACCAGTGCGCCGACGATAAAGGCTCGGGTTATGAAGGAATATGAAAACAGCTCCAAAATCATCAGCTCTCACCTCCGAGGAAATTTCTGCCGAGCTTGGTCTCTATATAGTCCTTAGTATCGCCGAAGAACAGAGACTCCCGGCCGCCGAGGTGCAGCACCTTTGTAGAGCTTTTCAGTGCTCCGGCGGTGTCGTGAGACACTGTAATCACCGTCACACCCTCCTCGCGGTTGAGGCCGTCGATTATCCTGTAAAACTCGGCAGTGGCGTGAGGATCGAGGGCGGTGGTAGGCTCGTCGAGAAGTATAAGCTTATCCGCACTGGCCAGAGCGCGGGCCAGAAGCACGCGCTGCTGCTGACCTCCGCTGAGGTCTCGGTAGCACTCGTTCTTTATATGTAATATATTGAGCCTTTCCATCGCGGCTAAGGCCCTTTTCTTTTCGTCGCGGGAATAGAAGGGCTTAAGGCCCATAGCCCCCTGACAGCCCGAGAGCACCACTTCAAAAACTCCGGCAGGGAAATCCCTCTGTATATTGGTCTTCTGCGGCATATACCCTATTTCGCGCCGTGAAAAGCCATCGGCAAAATGGATATGCCCGCTGTAGGCTGATTTAAGGCCCAGTATGGCCTTGATGAGCGTGCTTTTACCGCTGCCGTTCTCGCCGAGAACACAGAGATAGTCGCCGCTTTCAACAGTAAAATTAAGTCCGCTGACTACCACCTTGCCGTCGTAGCCGAGAGACAGATCTTTTATTTCCAAAAGGCTCACTGTAATTTCCATCGTCTTTCTGCCCACATATTTATAATTAATATTATGCTTTTTCTTATCGTGGGCAGATAAGACGCATATGGAAATTTTGCGCATCGCCGTTTCCGAACCCCATCGCGGGGCGAGGAAACAATGGCGGCGCATAAAATTCGCCATAGGCGATAACGTGACTTGTCACGTTATTGCCTCCCTCAAATTCTCCGCATTTTGTTTCATCAAAGTAATATATGTTACCCCGCTCTCGAACTCCTCCGTCGTCAGGTTGTGGCAGGAGTGGAGCAGCAGCGGCTTTGCGCCGGTCTCGTCGGCTATGAGCTTAGCTACGGAATTGTTCGACAGCTCCTCATAAAACACGACCTTCGCGCCGTCCGCCCTCATTTCGTCTATCATAGAGCAGATCTGCCGGACAGACGGCTCTGTGTCACTGCCGCAGGAGTCGTAGGCCGACTCGTAGGCGAGGCCGTATTCCTCGGCAAAATAAACAAGGCTGAAGCGGCCGCCGTGATATATTTTTTTTGTTTTCGCCGCCTCGGTTATAGAGCGGAATTCTTCGTCAAGCGCGGTCAGCTCAGCCTTTAAGGCCGCAGCATTGGCGCGGTAAATATCAGCGTTTTCGCCGTCCCGCTCCACAAAGGCCGCAAGAATGTTGTCAACTATCGTAAGGCACATATGGGGGTCTGTCCAGATATGCGGGTCAAGGCCGATACTGTGCTCGCGGTCATGATTATGGCCGTGGCCATCGTCCTCGTGCTTCTCAAGCTCAATATCTTTACTGGCGTCCACCACGGTGGGGCCGTCCATGTTCTCCACTATACGCGCGGCCCAGGGTTCCATGCTCTCCCCGGTATAGATAAAGATGTCGCTCTCGCTTATGTCAATAACGTCGCCGGTGCTTGGCTCATAGCTGTGGCTCTCCCGCCCCGGGGTGAGCAGCAGCTTTATATCGGCCTTGCCTCCGGCAATGGTCCGGGCAAAGTCATAGGTCGGAAAAAGGGTGGTGACGATCCTGAGCCCCTCGGTCTCGCTGACATTTCTCTCGCTGCAGCCACAGAGCAGCAGAAGAAGCGTCAGCACTATACATAGTTTCCTCACATTGAGCAGCCCCCTTCCCTGCACTCCCCGCACAGGCCGTACATCACTGTGCGTGAATTGTCTACCTCAAAGCCGTGGTGCTCAAGAATGTGCGGCGCAATGGTAGAGAGAAAGTCGCAGTCCACGTGAAACAGCTCCCCGCAGGATAGGCACTTCAGGTGAAAGTGCTCATGGCACTCATGGTTTTCTCCCACATACTGATAGCAGGCTCCGCCGTCCATCTGAAATCTCCTCACCAGCCCGCTCTCGACCATGCGGTCGAGCTGGCGATAGACCGTGGCCAGCCCCACAGAAGCGCCCTCGCTCTTTAAATGCAACACAATGTCCCCTGCCGTAACATGCGGCAGAGGACAGTTTTTCATGTATTCAAGTATCAGCTCACGCTGTTTTGTCTTATAGTCAGCCATAATACTCCCGCGCGGGAACCGTAAACGATTCCGCTACGCCGCCCCTCTCATTTCTGAACGCTTGAATGCCATTCAAGCGTTCAGCGCAAATTGAAAATGATTTTCAATTTCATATTATAGCACCATGGGCAGACTTTGTCAATACTATTTTTTCAGATTTTTTGGGGAAAATCAGCCCCTGAAGTTTGTGTCGTCCATCATTTCGCCGTGCTCTGAATTATCAGTGACCATTTTCTGGTCGCGCATACGGCGCGCCAGCTTGATCCGGCCGATAATAAGTATCAGCGCCGCAGAGAATATACCGCCGACAATGAGGCCCAAAACTATGTAAAGCTCATAGAGCGGAGGCTCAGGCTTGGATTCTGTTTCCGTTTCGGGCTCCGGTTCGGGTTCGGGCTCAGCTTCAGCTTTAGGATTGATAATTTCATCTATACGGTCATATATAGCCTCTATATCGGCCTTGACCTTTTCTTCTGCTTCAGGCGTTGTAACCACATACTCGTTAGTCATCAAAGCAATAATATTATCACAGTATTCGGCCTCAAAGGTCAAATTTCCGGCTTCAATGCTAAGATCTATGTACCTGTTCATTCTCTCGGCGTACCTTTCATCAGAGCCGTCCAAGGCGCTTTCAAAGTTGCGGCTTGCTGCCGCTCTCTTTCTATCGGCCTCAGCCCGGGCGGTTTCCGCACGGGTCTCATAGGCCTTTATAAGAGAATCCATATCCTTGGCCACGCAGTCGTTGAGTATGTCGCCGTAGGCCGAGGCAATTTCGTACTTCCATACGTTTTCCATTGCGTCAATTCCGCTCTCTATCTCGGCAAAGACATGTTTGTCAAGCGCCTCAACAGTGGTCAGGTATTCTCCCGTGCTTTCACGTTCGGTGTCGGCAGAACTCTCACTATTGGCAGTTTTATTCTTTGCAGAGCTCTCACTGTCTGTGGAGCGCACACTGACGGTGGTACGTTCATTGCTCGGCTTGATATATACCGCCGAGACCACACCAAAGACTACAGCACAGATAAGCGCCGTTGCCAAAATAATATACCGCCCGTCATGGATCATACGAAGGCAGTCTCTTTTCCGCTGGCTCATTTTGCTGGAATCGATTCGCTCCATGCACAGCCATATAAGTGCGATAAGTCCAATAATTGCCACTATGGCGGCTATGTCGGCAATATACCGCCATATACGGCTTTCGTTCCCCGTCTGTCTCTCAGCGTGCTTCTTCTTCGCAGGCGTCGGCTTCTCCTTTTCAGGCGACAGCTTCTCCATAAGCTCGTCCGCCTTCTTGGTCACAGAGCCGGCGTCGGTTATTTTTTCGAGATACGCCTCGTTTTTAGCTATTTCCGCCTGAAGCCTTGCCGACATATTGTAAGCCTCGTATATGTGCTTCGTATTATCCTCAAGGTCAGGGTATTCGCCCGACAGCTCAAGCACTCCGGTGCGCACCTGCTGAGCATAGTCCCACTCTTGCTTTTTCAGATTCAACATATAATTATATAAGTAAATCCTTCTTATTTCAGCTCTCACGTCCTGAGCCGCGCCGCTGTCGTATACGTATTCTCTCAGCTCTGCTGCCGCCTCGGCATTCTCCGCACGGTCGGCGGCCTCAAGATAGCCGGCGCTTGCGGGCATGGCCAGCAGCATGAGAGCTGCGATAATCATAATAAGTTTTCTCATTATTTTCACCTCACTGTTAATTTTACATTTTTTAGCCTGAAAAGTCAAGATTTTTCTTGCATTTTTTTTATCAGGCTGATATAATAAAACAAAAAACATTCCAAAAACACTTTATGAAAGGAAAATACTATGCTGAGCTATAGTGAAATCGTTGAAAATATTCGCCGCGCCAACGGCTATTGGCAGACTAACGTTGCCCCTACCGAAGAGACCAACGATGTGCCCGTCGCCTTTTGGGATACAGCCGCCTACCACACCGGCAATATGGAGGCCTACTTCCTCTTAGGCGATGAAAGCTACAGGGCCTATTCCGAGGCCTGGGCCGAATATAATAACTGGGTAGGCCACCCCACCGAGGCCCCGCCCGAGGAGTGGACCTTTGCATACAGTCAGGACCCAACCTCCAAGGCGGCCCTGTTCGGCGACTGGCAAACCTGCTTCCAAACCTATTTCGACCTCTATAAGCTCGATCCCGACCCGAAAAAGATAGCCCGTGCCAAATATGTGGCCGACTATCAGCTCTCCACAGGGGAAAACGGCTACTGGTGGTGGGCCGATGCGCTTTACATGGTAATGCCCGTGTATATAAAGCTTTACCAGACCTTCGGCGACGTGAAATATCTCGACGCGCTTTATCGCTTCTTTAAATTCGCCAAGGAGCTCATGTACGACGGCGAGGACGGTATGCCGAATCCCGTGGGCGGAGGCTACGCACATTTGTTCTACCGTGACGGCAGCTATGTTGGCAGCGAGATAAACGGAATCAAAAACTTCTGGGCTCGCGGCGACGGCTGGGTATTCGCCGGGCTCGCAAAGGTGCTTGCCGCTATGCCAAAGGACTATGAGCACTACGATTATTTCAAAAGGACCTATCTTGAAATGGCCCCGGCCATCGCCGCCTGCCAGAAGGTAGACAACCGCGGCAACGGCTTCTGGACGCAGTCCATGCTGGCGAACTATCCCCTCAGCGACGAAAACCCCGAGGGCTATGAGACCAGCGGCACCGGCTTCTTTACATACGGCTTCTTCTGGGGCATTAACCACGGCTTTCTTGATGAAGAGACCTACCTCCCCGTGGCCGAGCGCGCTCTCAGCTACCTTTCAAGAGTAGCGCTTCATGAGGACGGCAAGGTGGGCTATGTTCAGCCCATAGGCTCCAACGCCACACAGGCCACGCCGCGCGAGCGCACTGTGAACTTCGGCGTGGGCGCGTTCTTACTTGCTATGAGCGAAGCGGCAAGATACGCAAAACGCGAAAAATAAGCGTCGCATCTCACCATTTATCACCGCTTGAAGTACACAAAGTACATCGGCGCGGTTCAAAACGGCAATCTGCTCGCTTCTTTTTCACGTTATTTGAAATTTGAATAAATTATTTTTAAAAAGCGGGAACTTTTCCCCGCTTTTTTCGTCTAATTTATAAGAAAAGGAGGTATACCCATGAAAAAACTTATTCCAATTTTTGCCGCCATGTTTATTCTGATTATCGGCGGCGCGGCGCTGGCCGATGAGCCGGTCATGGAGGGCGCACAGGTGCTTGACGCCTCGCAAAACCCCACAATAAACTATACCCAGAAGGGTGAGGGCGGCCTGCCGTACCTTACATGCAATTACATCATCTATGTTCCGCTGGACGAGTACCACACTAACCTCCTCGGTTTGAGCGTGACTGAGACAGAAAACGCCGTTACTATCGACCGCCTGCCCGATAACGGCGAATACCGCTATATTCCTAAACAGACCGAAAAAATCACCGGCGGTGCTATAACCGAGGTGAATAAGAACTTAGTGCTTGTCGGCGACAAGTACGAAAATTCATACTACAAGCTTGCGCGCTATGGCAATGTGCTTTATCTGCCTCTCAGCTGGGAGCATATTCAAAGACTTGGAATAAGTCTCATCGACCCGTGGTGCACAAACTGGAACGTAAGCGTCAAAAACATATCTGTATATTCCGACAGCCGTTTTTACACCACAGAGTCCGGCGGCGAATGGATGAGCGGCTGGTACTCCAATACGGATTATTACCTTGTGAGCGGCGTAAGCGCTGCCCGAGTGAGCAAAAGAAACCGCCGTTTTTTCAGCGACATCGAGCTTTACTACAGCTGCCGCAGTGATGAATTCATTGAGTTCACAAACAAGTTTTTCCCAGAGTTCTATGAAAAAGGTCTTGAGATAGAAGGCGACACGCTGCTTGTTGACGGCGGCTATTTCACCTGGCGTCCCGACCACTACGGCAGCACTCCGAGCGAGCTTTACCGCTTGGAGATAGACCTCCCCTCCGGCGAGCTTATAGACGCGGAGCTGCTGAAAAGAAATGTCTATGATCCGCTCTATGGCGGCTATGAAGACGAAAGCGGCAATATTGATCAGGAAATTCTCTATACAAATATGTTCGGTGAGCCCAGCTACTTCTACTATGACGGCGGCCACGTGATATTAAACGGCACCATGATGCGCAGCTACACCGGTTTTGTGTATAAGGTACATGGCCGTAACGATGACGGTCAGATAATGTCCTCCGGCGCCAGCGCCTCCTCCTACTGGATCCGCGTTGAAGACCTTGAGAACTACGGCTACGACATGGTGACGGACTTCATTGGCCATGCGACCTATTTCACCCGCAACCCCAATAAGGCAATAACTCCGTTGGGCTTTGAGGGCAATAGTGAGCATCTGCCCATATATGAGTCCGACTGGAAGATATATATCGACAACGTGGAGCCGAAGCAGTATTTTAACATCGGCGGCTACACTATGGTGAACAGCGGCGAGCTTGGCGAATACGAAGAGGGCGAGCTTGACCCGGGCTACCGTGTGCGCTATGTAACCACTGAGGACATGGTGATCCACGAACAGAAGATCGTCGGCTATTACAGCGTTGACGTGTTCGACGAGCCGCTTGAGGAGCTGCACACCGAATACCTGACCGACGTGATGTACGCCTTTGTTCTTCCCAAGGCCGACGGCTCGCTGGAGGTTCCACGGCCCGACGTGCTCCGTCAGGTGGTGGAAAAGGCCCATAATGACGGCGCGAAGGTGCACGCCTCCATCGGCGGCTACGGTACGCCGGAGCAGAACATACTTCTTCATTTTATCAATACCGCAAGCGATGAGCAAAAGACCCGAAGGTTTATCGAAAGCGCCGTCTGGATGGTGCGCGAATACGATCTCGACGGCATAGAGATAGACTGGGAGCACCCCACCGACGACACTAAGGATCTCTTTGAGAGCTTCATTCACGCCGTCTGCTCCGACCCGAGGCTCCCCAGCGTAAGCGCGGCGCTCTGTGGCTGCTTCCGTGACGGAACCCCGATATATGCTTCGGCGGCGGTGAACGACGGCGTGCTTAAAGACCTTGATTTCATAGATATAATGGCCTACGATGAGAACCTGACCGACCACTCAACCTATGAGTTTGCCGAAAGCTCCATGAATTACTGGCTGAGCCGCGGCGTTCCTGCAGAAAAGCTCATCCTCGGCATACCGCTCTACTCCCAGCCCAGCTTCTGGCAGTACCGCCATCTTCATGAGGCAGGCTACGACATTCTCCACAGCGACTATGCCGACACACCCTATTCCCCTTCATATTATAACAGTCTCGACACAATAAAGCGTAAGCTTGCTTTGGCAAAGTCCGTGGCAGGCGGAGTAATGTTTTTCGACGTGCATGAGGATACCAACGACGAGACAAGCGCGGTAAAGGCCGCCTGGGAAGCGCTTCAGCGCTAAAATAAAAAAACTATTGACAAAGTAGGAACGACGGAGTATAATAGTATTAATCAAATATTCCATAAATCCTTTGACCGAAAGTAAGTAGCAATGCTCTACGCTGTCACAGAGAGCCGGAGAAGCTGAGAACCGGCACAGTGCGTATTGTGAATGGATTCGCGAGGAGCAAGGAGAACGCCTATAGATATAGATAAGTATCTGCGCCGTGTGTTTCGCGTTAAGAAACGGAAGTATGCTTGTACTTCTATGAGGAGGGTTATCCCTCGAATTTGGGTGGCACCACGAATTTAAAGAATTCGTCCCATTAGTCCGCAAGGACTAATGGGACTTTTATTTATTCAGAAAGGATAGATCACTATGTTAAAACCAAGCTTAAGCGAAGTCAAAGAGCTTCTCGAGACCCGCTCCCGATTGACTCACGTGCCGGTAGTATATGAGAGGCTGTGCGACGCGGTAACCCCGGTGCGTATTTTTGAAATTCTCAGCAAGAACGCTGAAAACGCCTTTATTCTTGAGAGCGTCAGCAACGATCAGCAGTGGCAGCGATATTCTTTCATCGGCATAAATCCCAAGGCTGAGCTGGCCATAAAGAACAAAAAAGGCCGCTACACCGAGAACGGCGAGACCCGTGAATTTGAAGTGACAGACCTTTCGGCCTTCTTTAAGGAGCTGATGAAGAGCTATAACAGCCCGGCCCTTAAAGACGGCCCCGGCCTTACCGGCGGCTTTGTGGGCTACTTCGGCTATGATACCATACGCTATATCGAGCCGAAGCTCTCGAATCCCCCAGCCGACGATCTGAATATTCCCGACATAAACCTCTGCCTTTATGAGGAGCTGGTGGCCTTCGACCACCTGAGCAATAAGGTACTGTGCATATTCAATATCACCCGCGGCGACGAGGAGAGCAAATACTCCCTTGCCGAGGCCAAGGCCGAAAAAATAGTCCGCGCTATAGAGTCTTATGTTCCCGCACCCAAGCCTTATAAGGATATCCGCCCAATACAGGTGAAGAGCAATATAACCAGGGAGCAGTATCTCAGTAACGTAGAGAAGTCCAAGGAATATATCCGAAAGGGCGATATCTTCCAGATCGTCCCCTCCCAGCGCTTTGAGGTAGACACAGTGGCCGATCCATACGATGTTTACCGCATGCTGCGCTCCACCAATCCCTCGCCCTATCTCTACTTCTTCAAGCACCCGGAATATAATATCGCCGGAGCTTCGCCCGAGAAGCTTCTGAGCGTGACCGACGGCATCTGCATGACCAAGCCCATTGCCGGCACCATACGCCGGGGTGAAACTCCCGAGGACGATATGGCCAACGAAAAGAGGCTCATTAACGACCCCAAGGAGCGTGCCGAGCACACCATGCTTGTGGATCTGGGCCGCAACGACATAGGTAAGGTAAGCGAGTTCGGCAGCGTGCACGTTGAAAACCTCATGCACATCGAGCGCTACTCACGCATCATGCACATCGTCAGCGATGTCTACGGCAAGCTCAAGAGCGATAAGACACCTATCGACGCCCTTATGAGCGTGCTCCCGGCCGGGACCCTCAGCGGCGCACCTAAGATACGCGCTATGGAGATAATCGACGAGCTCGAAACCACTCAGCGCGGGCTCTACGGCGGCACGGTGGGGTATCTGGCCTTTGACGGCAATATCGACACCTGCATAGCTATCCGCACCGTACTCTTCCGTCATGGCAAGGCCTACGTTCAGGCCGGCGGCGGCGTAGTGGCCGACAGCGAGCCCGAGAACGAGTTTAACGAGTCCAAAAATAAGGCCTATGCCATGATAAAGGCTATCGAAATGGCAAACGAAATATAAGGAGTGATCGTCAATGATATTAATGATAGATAACTACGACAGCTTCACCTATAACCTCTATCAGCAGCTCGGCGAGATGTACCCGGATATAAACGTTGTACGTAACGATGCTGTTACCATAGAGGAGATCGAAGCCATGAAGCCCGAGGCTATAATCCTCTCCCCCGGCCCCGGCACTCCCAAGGACGCGGGCATCTGTGTGGACGTAGTGAAGCATTTCACCGGCAAGCTGCCCATCCTCGGCATCTGCCTCGGCGAGCAGTCCATAGGCGAGGCCTTCGGCGGCAAGGTGGTTTTGGCTCATGAACCGCTCCACGGCAAAATGACCCCCGTCCGCCTTAAGGAAAGCCCCATATTTGAGGGTCTGCCCCCTATAATCGAGGTGGGCCGCTATCACTCCCTCATAGTTGAGCGCGACTCCCTTCCCAACTGCCTTGAGGTCATTGCCGAGGACTATAACGGTCAGATAATGGCCCTACGGCATAAGTACGCCGCCACCTACGGCATACAGTTCCACCCCGAAAGCGTGCTGACCGCGAAGGGTGCGGTCATAGCTGCCAACTTCCTGCGCCTGGCAGGTATAAAAATAAATGAGGCCGCGCTGATCAAAATACAGGGCAATGAAAAGGCCGACCTTAAAAAGTATATAGCTCAGGTAGTCGAAGGCAAAGATCTGAGTCAGGAAAAGGCCGAAGAAGCCATGAACATCATCATGAAGGGTCGCGCCACCGATTCACAGGTAGCCTCGTTCATCACCGCCCTGCGCATCAAGGGCGAAACTATTGAAGAGATAACCGGCTGCGCCAAGGCCATGCGAGCCAACGCCGCAAGAGTCAGCGGCGCTGAGGACGCAATTGACATAGTGGGCACCGGCGGAGACGAGGCTAACACCTTCAATATTTCCACGACTTCCGCCTTTGTTATCGCAGGCTGCGGCCAGCGGGTAGCCAAGCACGGTAACCGCAGCGTATCGAGCAAGAGCGGCGCGGCCGACGTGCTGGAGTGCTTGGGCGTAAAGATAACCTCCACACCCGAAAAGGCCAAGGAAACCCTCGATAAATGCGGGCTCTCCTTCCTGTTTGCCCAGAGCTTCCACGGCTCTATGCGCTTTGCCGGCCCTGCCCGCCGCGAGACCGGCATCCGCTCGGTGTTCAACATCCTCGGCCCTCTGTGTAACCCCGCCTTTACCGACTATATCGTAATGGGCTGCTATGACGGCGAGCTTCTCCGCCCCCTCTGTGAGGTGCTTAAAAACCTCGGCCTTAAGCGGGCTATGGTGGTGCACGGCAGCGACGGGCTTGACGAGATAACCGTCAGCGGGATCACTAACGTATGCGAGCTTAAGGCTGACGGCGAGATAGTGGAATACACCATAACCCCCGCCGACTTCGGCCTCGGCACATATGAAAAGACCGAGCTTGTGGGCGGCACAGCGGCTGAAAATGCCGAAATAACCAAGTCTATCTTAGGCGGCGGCCAGGCCGGAGCCAAGCGCGACATCGTGCTCTTAAACTCTGCCTGCGCCCTCTACATTACCGGCAAGGCCGACTCTATTCTTGATGGCGTGCGGCTTGCAGCCGGGTCCATCGACGGCGGCGCTGCCCGTAAGGCGCTGGATGATTTGGTAGAAGCAAGTAACGCGTAAACAGTTAGAAGTTAGGAGTTGAGGATAGCATGATATTAGACGATATTGTCCTATACCGCAAAGAACAGCTTAAACGTGAAAAAAGAAAAATTTCTCCTGTGGGAATGGAGTGGCTTGCATCAGAGTGTCAAAGAATTCCGTTAGACTTCAAGGCCGCCATTTCCGCCCCGGGTATAAACATCATTTCCGAGGTCAAGAAGGCCAGCCCGTCGAAGGGCATTATCTCCGCCGACTTTCACCCGGTGGAAACCGCAGTGGGCTACGAAAAAAGCGGCGCAGCGGCAATCAGCGTGCTGACCGAGGAGCACTATTTTATGGGCAGCGGCGAATACCTTCAAGAGATACGTAAGGCCGTTAATATCCCCCTCCTCCGTAAGGATTTCATTATAGACCCATATCAGATCTACGAGGCAAAGGTCCTCGGGGCGGATGCGGTGCTGCTTATAGCCGCCCTGCTGAGCGCCGACGAAATGAGAGAATACATCGCACTCGCTAAGTCCCTCGGCCTTGCTGCTCTCTGCGAAAGCCACAACCGTGAGGAGTTAGAAATATGCCTATGCGCCGGGGCCGAGATTTTCGGCATTAACAACCGTAATCTCAAAACCTTTGAGGTGAGTCTCGACATAACCGCCGAGCTAAGTAAGCTTGTGCCCGAAGGAGCCGTGCTGGTTTCTGAAAGCGGAATGTTCACCGAGGAGGATATACGAAAGGCTGCTATGAGCGGAGCCAACGCCGCGCTGATCGGCGAAAGCCTGATGCGCGACCCCACGCTGCTCAGGCGGCTTAAGGGGGCAAGCATATGAAGCTCAAGCTCTGCGGCATCCGCCGTATTGAGGACGTTCAGATGATAAACAACGCCGCGCCGGACTATGCCGGCTTCATCTTCTGGCCTAAGTCAAGGCGATATATATCCCCCGCCGACGCCAAGATACTTCGTGTCAGCCTGAGCCGCGGCATAAAGGCCGTGGGCGTGTTCGTAAACGAGGCTCCGGAAAAGGTCGCACAGGCCGCTCGCACGGCCCAGCTCGATGTAGTTCAGCTTCACGGCGATGAGAACGAAAACTATATTTCCCGGCTTCGTCGGCTCTACGCCGGCGAGATCTGGAAGGCCGTCGGTGTGGTAACAGCCGACGACGTGCGCAGGGCCTCACAGCTAAGCGCCGATATGCTGCTCTTTGACGCATTTGATCCTGAGCAGCGCGGCGGCACGGGCAAGCGGATAAACCTAAGCGCAATAACCGGATCCGGCGTTGACCGCCCCTATTTTCTCGCCGGAGGAATAAACGCCATGAACGTACGGGAGATTCTTGATACAGTCATTCCCTACGGTATAGACGTGTCCAGCGGGTTTGAGGTGGACGGAGTAAAAAACAAGCAGAAATTAGCTGAATTTTTAGAAACAATAGCCCATGAAAGGAAGGATAAAGATGAGTAAAATCGGCCGCTTCGGCGAATACGGCGGGCAGTATGTGCCCGAGACCGTAATGAACGCCGTGAACGAGCTTAACGAGGCCTATAATAAGTATAAGGACGACCCGGAATTTATATACGAGCTTAATCAGCTCTACCGTGAGTACGCCAACCGCCCTTCAATGCTCTACTATGCTAAAAAAATGAGCGAGGACCTTGGCGGAGCGAAAATATATCTCAAGCGTGAGGATCTGAACCACACCGGCGCTCACAAGATAAACAACGTGCTGGGTCAGATTCTGCTTGCCAAGCGCATGGGCAAGACCCGCATCATAGCCGAGACCGGGGCAGGTCAGCACGGCGTTGCAACCGCAACGGCGGCGGCGCTGTTCGGCCTTGAGTGCAACGTGTATATGGGACGCACCGACATGGAGCGTCAGGCCCTTAACGTGTACCGCATGAACCTCTTGGGTGCGACGGTAACCGGTGTAGACAGCGGCACAGCCACCCTTAAAGACGCTATCAACGAGGCCATGCGCGACTGGACTACGAACATCGAAAACACCTACTATCTCATCGGCTCTGTAATGGGCCCTCACCCCTACCCCGAGATGGTGCGCAACTTCCAGAAGTGCATCAG
>JAFLUQ010000260.1 GCA_022508735.1 Oscillospiraceae bacterium
CGGCTGCGGCTCCAGCCGTGAGCACGCTCCCATCGCCATCAAGGCCAGCGGCATATCCGTGGTTATAGCTAAGAGCTTTGCCCGTATCTTCTACCGCAATTCCATCAATATCGGCCTGCCCATTCTTGAGTGCGCCGAGTGTGTTGACGAGGCCGAGAGCGGCGACGTTATTTCTGCAGACCTTTCCGCGGGCGTTATTCGTAACGAGACTAAGGGCAAGGAGTACACAACCACTCCATTCCCCGAGTTCATTCAGGAGATCATCAGCGCCGGCGGACTCACAGCCTACGCGCATAAAATGTAAGCAATTACTTAAACAATTACTATTGAAAGGATAGATTTATCATGATTAAAAACATAGCCGTAATTCCCGGCGACGGTATCGGCACTGAGGTTATTGAGCAGACCGTCCGCGTGCTTGACGCCATCGGCGAAAAGTTCGGCCACACCTTTAACTACACCTACCTTGAGGCCGGCGGCTGCGCTATCGACAGCACCGGCAAGCCCCTCCCCGAGGAGACTCTCGAGGCCTGCAAAAAGAGCGACAGCGTGCTTTTAGGCGCCGTTGGCGGCCCCAAGTGGGAGAATATCCCCGGCATCCGTCCTGAACAGGCGCTTCTCGGTCTTCGCGGCGGTCTCGGCCTGTTTGCCAACCTCCGTCCGGCTATTATGTATGACCAGCTTAAGGCTGCCTGCCCCCTTAAGGAGGAAATAATCGAGGGCGGTCTCGATATTATGATCGTCCGCGAGCTCACCGGCGGCATCTACTTCGGTGAAAGCGGCCGCAGCGAAGACGGCCAGAGCGCTTACGACGTAGAGGCCTACTCCGTTCCCGAGATCGAGCGTCTGCTCGTTCAGGCTGCTGAGATAGCCATGAAGCGCAAAAAGCATGTGACCGTTGTTGATAAGGCAAATATCCTTGAGACCTCCCGCATGTGGCGTGAGGTGGCGGCCAAGGTGTTTGCCGATTACCCTGAGATCAAGGTGGACTTCCTCTATGTGGACAACGCCTCCATGCAGCTCGTGCGCAATCCCCGTCAGTTTGACGTAATTGCCACCAGCAACATCTTCGGCGACATCCTCTCCGACGAGGCCAGCCAGATCACCGGCTCTATCGGTATGCTTCCCTCCGCCTCTCTCGGTGTGGGCAGCTTCGGTATGTACGAGCCCGTGCACGGCTCCGCCCCCGACATCGCCGGCAAGAACATAGCCAACCCGCTTGCCACGATCCTTTCCGCGGCAATGATGCTTCGTTATTCCTTCAATATGACCGCCGAGGCCGATGCCATAGAAGCCGCCGTTGGCAAGACCCTTGACGACGGTATCCGCACAGCGGACATCGCCGGCGGAGCCTCTCCCGTAGGTACTAAGGAAATGGGCGACGCAGTTATCGCAAGACTGTAAAATATAAAATCGCAGGGGCCGACACGCAGGCATTTGCCTGACGGTCGGCCCTTAAAAATGTGAGGTGTATACAATGCACATCAACGTGATAGGCGGCGGACTTGCCGGCTGTGAGGCAGCATGGCAGATAGCTCGCCGCGGAATAAAGGTTCGGCTTATCGAAATGAAGCCCGTCAGGTTTTCTCCGGCTCACAGCGACAAAAATCTCTGTGAGCTGGTCTGCTCCAACTCTCTTAAGGGGAACGGGCTCGACAACGCCTGCGGCTTATTAAAGGAAGAAATGCGCCG
>JAFLUQ010000261.1 GCA_022508735.1 Oscillospiraceae bacterium
ACGAAAAATTCTCTAATCGCACGGTCCATTGGAGTTTTAAAGGAGCAGATTTTTCCGAATACAAGGCAAAAAGCGCAGGAAGGCTGACGCCTGCCGAGCATTTTTAACGCCGAATGAGGGGAAATATGCCCTTTAAAACCGTGCGGGGTTCGGATAACCTATGCTTAATTATAACAGGAGGCGAGAAACTATGAAGCTGGAACTTATTCGGCAGAACAAGTTGAAAATAACGCTGGATAAAGAGGAGCTTTCTTCCTACGGCGTGAATATTGAAAATATATCAAAGAACAGCGATGAAGCCCAGAATATGTTTTTCTCGGTGCTGAGAAGGGCCGAGGCTGAGGTTGGGTTCGTATATGCAAATTCCCGGCTGGTGGTCGAGGCCATGCCCTCGTCGGGAGATTTGGTCATCTTTGTAACTAAGGTTGACAACGAGGCGGAGCAAAGGCTCTTTGACCGCATTTCTTCCCGCCAGAAGCCGCCGAAAATAGATTTCCGGCCCGAGCAGCACCGTGCATATGACCATGATGAGAGCCGCACGAGCTACATGGCGGAGCTGGGTTCCTTTGACGATGTGGTCGAGATGTGCCATGCGGTGCCTACATATTTCGGCGGAACTCTCTATAGCCACGGTGATAAATATTATGTGGTCGTTGGTGCGGGTATGGAGAAGATCGTAGCCGAGTACGGCCGTATTCTGGACGAGAGTGCGCAGTGCCTTATAGAAGAGCACGGCGTGCCGGTGATATACCGCAGAACCTTCGATATTATAAGAAATCGATTTAAAGTATGAAACTAAAAACGTCATCGCTGTGCGATGACGTTTTTTGATTAATCCATATATCCCTTTGCTGTAAGCAATTCCGCCAGCAGTACGCCGCCGCCGGCTGCGCCGCGCAGCGTGTTGTGACTCATAGAAACCAGCTTGTAGTCGTACTGCACAGAGGTGCGCAAACGGCCGCAGCTTATAGCCATGCCGCCGTCGACCTCGCGGGCCGACTTGATCTGGGGCTGGTCGGGGCTGTCTTTTTCGGTAAACACGTGGATAAACTGCTTGGGTGCGTGAGGCAGGCCGAGGCGCTGAGGCTCGCCCTCAAATTCAGCCCACATCTTCTCAATCTCTTCCACGGAGGGCTTTTCCACTCCGTCCTTGAATGAGAAGAAAATGGCAGCGGTATGTCCGTCGGAAACAGGCACGCGGTATGTCTGACACTCGATCTGAAGCTCTTCAGAGGGAACGATCCTGCCGCCCTCTATATGGCCAAGTATCTTATTGGGCTCGACCTCAGACTTCTGCTCCTCGCCGCCGATGTAAGGAATGAGATTATCCACCATTTCGGGCCAGGTCTCAAAGGTCTTGCCTGCGCCGGAGATAGCCTGATAAGTAGTTACAAGCGCTCTGCCGACAGGGTACTTCTCATTTATGACCGCCAGCGCCGGAAGGTATGACTGGAGAGAACAGTTGGACTTAACGGCCACAAAGCCGCGCTTTGTTCCAAGTCTCTCGCGCTGAGCGGGGATTATTTCCAGATGCTGAGGATTTATCTCGGGTATGATCATGGGCACATCGGGAGTGTGACGGTGAGCGGAATTGTTGGATACTACCGGGCACTCCGCCTTGGCATAGCGCTCCTCGAGGGCCTTTATTTCGTCCTTCT
>JAFLUQ010000262.1 GCA_022508735.1 Oscillospiraceae bacterium
CAAGGCCCACTTCGTGGAGCTTATTGGCGTATATGATGTTGCGCTTCATGGCGTTATCGGCGCTGGTCCAGCCGAAGCCCACGGAAATACCGCTGTAGGGGCAGTTGTATATCTCGTTGTGCGCAATAATGATGCCATCGGGGTATCCGGCTGCTATGGCCACCGCACCCTCGTATTCCGTGCCTGTATCGTGTACTATGTTGTTGATAATTCTTACCCCGGAGCATATCTCTGACTTGTCAGCAGGGTTATAAGCCACATGGAACTCGGTGTTTTCGTCCTGAGTGAACTTAGCCACAGATATTCCGTTGCCGGCAACATTGTTTACTTCGCAGGAGAAAATTCTGCTGTTTGTCACTCCGCAGAAATAGTCAATAGCTGTGGAGCCTATCTTGCTGAAGGAGCAGTAATCCACCTTCAGGTTATCCGCATACTGAGCGAAAAACGCGCTTGACGGATGGTAAACCGTGATTTCATTTTTAAGATTAGATGTCAGCACATACTGGCAGGCCTGCCCGCCCACGAGCCCTTCCTCGCTGGGTCGGAGCCAGGTGGAACCCTCAAAGCTGAGGTTTTCAAAGCGAAGGTTCTCAACGACCGCATCTTTGGTTCCGGCAATCTCCACCAGAGTTTCAAGCCTTGGAGCCGTAACTCTTACGGTATTCATATCCGCTGTGGCAGGAGCCTTGAAGTAGAGTACGTTCTCAGTTGTATCAAGATACCACTCGTTATCCTCGTCGATAAATTCATAGGCGTTTTCAAAATAATAATATGAGCGTGATTTATATCCCAAAGTGCTGCCGGTAATGTCGGGATGAGGCCGGTTAAACAGACGTTCGGATTCCGGCTCCTGGAATTTTATGGCCGCCGCTTCCACAGTTCCCTCACTGCCGCCATTGTCGACATTGACATTCTTAAAGCTATTGTTTTCATCATATTTCTTAAGCCGCAGAATATTTTCGGTCCATGCGGTGAGCAGATGTACCTCAACGCTTTCAAAATTATTCCAGTCCGCGACCTCGTCCTTGTAAAAATAGAACTCTCTTTTATTTCGTGCAGTAATGCCAAGCTCGCAGGTGCGGTCAAGGTTGTTATAGGGGTTATCTCCATAGGCTGTTGACCTCGACCTCCGCGCCTTTTGTCCGTCAACATATAGCTGACGGGTGTTGAAGCCGTTGGGAACAGATGCCTTGTATATATTCTTATCTGCGTCATGGAGCTGCCAGCCGCTGATTTCGGTCATGCCGCTGATAACGGCTTCTTCGCCCTCATATCCGCGCCAAGAAACGCTATGGCCGTTCTTACCGCCGTCTTCAGAAGTAAAGATAAGCGTATCATCAAGGATATATTCTCCGCCTCGCAGAACTACGGCAATGTCCGTAGTTCCGTCATTAACAGACTGTGCAGCAGCTTTTGCCGCTTCGAGTGTTTTCAGAGGCGCATCCGCCGTTCCGACGTTGCTGTCGTCACCCCAGGATGCAACGTAAATTGTAGTTTCCATCATCCTCTCTCCCTCCTCCGCAAGTGTGGGAATACTGCTCATAATCAGTAAAATGACTAAAAACATTGCTGATAGCTTTTTCATTTTCTATTCCTCCATTATATTTTA
>JAFLUQ010000263.1 GCA_022508735.1 Oscillospiraceae bacterium
CCTCATAGAGGTCGCGAAGGCTGTCGCCGCTGCCGTTCATCAGGCGGCCGAACTCTATAACATTACCGCTGTTGAGGGCCTCGATGCTGAGCAGCACGCGGTTGTCCTCAGAGATAACGTGCTCCACGCGGTCGCGGATGACCGGATCGGTGATAAGCCCCTTGTGCTCAATAAACTGCGCCATAGAGATATCGCCAAGGCAGGTGGCCTCGGGAATGGCCTGCTGAAGAGCCTTAAGGCCCTCCTCGCACTGGGCGCGGCGCTCGTTATACTTGCTGTCGGCAAGGGAGCGCTTTTTGTTGGTGTTGGCTATAACGATCTTGTAGCCGTCCATAGCAAGGGGCACAAGCTCATAATCGAGGTTCTTGCAGTTCAGGAATATAACGTGATTCTCCTGACCCATGGCCGATGCGAACTGATCCATAATGCCGCAGTTTACGCCGCAGTAGTTGCACTCGGCGCCCTGACCGACCTGAGCCATCTCGATCATATCAACAGGCTCGGTTATGCCCTTCTTCTCGTTTGAGAAGGTAGCAAAGGCAAGGGCGGTGGCTACTTCGATAGAGGCCGAGGAGGAAAGTCCGCCGCCGTAGGGCAGGTTGCCGTAGAACAGCATTTCGCAGCCTAAGATCTCGTAACCGCGCTTCTGAAGCTCAACGGCTACGCCTATCTGGTAGTTACCCCAATTGAGGTCGCGGTAATCGTCAAGCCTATTAATATCAGCCTCCACGAAGTCAGGGAGGTCGGTAGCGCGCAGACGAATCACATTTTCGGGAATCTGACGCACAGCTATAGTAGTGCCCATAGTAAGCGCCGCAGGGAACACGTAACCGCCGTTATAGTCGGTGTGCTCGCCGATAAGGTTAACACGGCCGGGACCCTTGAAGATGCGGATATCGCTCTCGTCGCCGCCGTAAAATTTAATAAATTCCTTCTTCAGTTCCTGGATCGTCATCTTTATTTGTCACTCTCCTTGAATCTCTTGTAAGCCTCGCGAAGCTCCACGCTTGTGGCTTCGGGAGCGGTGGGATTGCAGTGTGCCCAGGCGCCTGTCTCGCTGGAGGCGTTGAACTTCTGCTTGTCGGCGCTGCGCATGGGCGGGTAGAATGCGATGTGGAAGTGGTAATAGTCGCTTGTGTCCTCAGCCGCGTTCACAGGGCCGTTATACATGCACATCATGTAGGGGAAGGTATAGCCAAAGAGGCTGTCAAGCGTACCGGCGGCCTCACGGACAGCTTTGGCAAGATTGTCTTTCTCGCTGTCGGTGAACTCGCTTATGTACTGCTTGTGGTTCTTGGCAGCGATGTATATGCCGTAGGGATACTCGCTGAAGAAGGGCAGGAACACAATGAAGTCCTCATTTTCAAATATAACGCGTCGGCCGTCCGCTACCTCGTCATGGATCATATCGCAGATGAGGCAGTGACCTGTCTCGTGGTGATGCTCCTTGCAGGAGTCGAGCTCCAGCTCAAGCTTCTTGGGAACCACGCTGTAGCCGTAGATCTGGCCGTGGGGATGGGGCATGG
>JAFLUQ010000264.1 GCA_022508735.1 Oscillospiraceae bacterium
GCTATATACTGAAGGGGGCTGAGCTCACCGGCGGTTGCGGCCACAACGATAGTGTAGTCCATGGCGCCGCTCTTTGTGAGCGTATCAACCATCTGTGACACGGTGGAATTCTTCTGGCCGATAGCCACGTAAACGCAGATAACGTCCTTGCCCTTCTGATTTATAATGGTATCTATTCCGATGGTGGTCTTACCGGTCTGGCGGTCGCCGATTATCAGCTCACGCTGACCGCGGCCGATTGGAATCATGGCATCTATGGCCTTTATACCGGTCTGGAGCGGCACGCTTACGCTCTTGCGCTCGATGATGCCGGGTGCCGGGCTTTCAATGGGGCGGGTCTCTTTAGTGTCGATAGGACCTTTGCCGTCCACAGGCTGACCCAGAGCGTTTACGACGCGGCCTATCATGGCCTCGCCCACGGGAACGCTCACAACTCTGCCGGTGCGCTTGACGACGCTGCCCTCGCGGATACCCTCATCGGTGCCCAGAATAACCAGGCTGACAACGGTCTCCTCAAGGTTTAGGGCCATAGCGTACTCGCCGTTCTCGAACTCCACCAGCTCGTTGGCCATGCAGTTTTCAAGGCCGTGCACCTTAGCGATACCGTCGCCGACCTCAATAACATAGCCGGTCTCCTTCTGCTCCACGGTGTTGGAATAGTTTTTTATTCTGTCTTTTATAATTTTGCTTATTTCATCAGGTTTGAGCTGCAATTTGTTCACCTACCTAACAATTTCTTTCTTTATCGCCTCAAGGCGGCTCCGAACAGAGCCGTCGATCTGGAGACCGTCGGTACGGAGCACTACGCCGCCCAGAACGGACGGATCGACCTTCTTATTCAGCTCGATCTCCTTGCCGAGCTGCTTCTTCAGCTTCTCCACAATGGCCGCCTCGGACTTTTCATCAATGGGCGCGGCGGACACAGCAGTCACAACAGCTATATTATGGGCCTTATTATAGGCCTTTTCATAGGCCTTTACCATATAGCCGAAGGCCGCGAGAGAGCGCCGCTCCACCAGCAGCCTTATGGTGTTCACCACGTAAGGGTGACAGCCGTCGAACACCTCAGAAGCGATCTTAAGCTTTTCTTCAGCGGAGATCTGCGGCGCGTCAAGCATGGAGAAGAAATCGGGGTTCTCGGCCCGCACAGCCTCCACCTCGGCGAGCTGCTCCTTTATAACAGAGTCGCAGCCCTCCTCCGCTGCCAACGCGTGCAGAGAGTTTCCGTAGATTATGCCTGTTTCCCTCATCGCTTCTCAACCTCACTGTTAATGAAGTCCTCCACGAGGCGGGCATGTGTCTTAGGATCGATTTCCTTTTCAATTACCTTTTCCGCAATCATAACGGCCATGTCGGCAACCTGAGACTGAATTTCACTGACGGCACTCTTGCGCTGCTGCTCTATCTGAGCCTCTGCCTTAGATATCATTCCGGCAGCCTTGGCCTGAGCCTCGTTCACGATCTCGTCGCCGCGCTCACGGGCGCTCTTGGTGGCCTCCTGCATGATGCGGCCGGCCT
>JAFLUQ010000027.1 GCA_022508735.1 Oscillospiraceae bacterium
AATCATCATTTCTGCGCTGACGGATTTCGCCGTCCTCGTCCATGAAAAGCTGAACTTTCAAATATGGATGCGCATCAACTGTTCTCTCGATTGCATTCTTTAATTTTCCTAAGTCCACCGTTTGATCAAGCTTAAACAGATACGGTATATTGTACACCGTTGTTCCCATGTTGGCGGTGCAGTCGATAAATACACCCGCCTGTGTATTTGTGAGCGGATATATTTCCCGTTTTTCGTTCTTCTCTGATTTTTGAGCGCCGAGAAGGAATTTTTCAAGCTGAATAACTGTCGGGTTCTGCTTCAAATCGCCTGTTTTTATAACAGCGTCAAATTCCTTTGCAAGCAGAACATTCAGCCTTATCGCGCTCACGGACGTAAGGCCTGCGTAATAAATATCGGTTGTGATTCCGAACTCGTCATGACCTATCGCTTCTTTAATACAGCCGAAGATACGCCTCTGCATTTCAGTCTTGGGTTCAACCCTTTCCTCGATCTTCTTTTCCGGTTTCGGCAGAGCGCGCTTATTGACCTTCTGGTTCTGGTTGAGCGGGATAGAATCGATCTGCATCGTTACCGCCGGAACCATATACGGCGGCTTTGTCTCCATGATAAAGCTGTTTAATTTTTCTATATCTATCGTCTCGTCCGATACTATATACGCGGCAACATATTTGCCGCCGCCCTCCTCGTCAAACGCGGCAACAGTTGCGTCCTTTATACCGGGAAATTTACGGATTATTTCCTCGACCTCGGTAAGCTCAATACGGAAGCCGCGAATTTTGACCTGCCCGTCACGGCGTCCTACAAATGAGATATTTCCGTCGTTTAAGTACCGAACGATATCGCCTGTGTGGTATGTTCTTTCATATCCCGGCTCGTCTGTGTACGGATTTCTCTTGTATACCTCAGCAGTTTTATCGGGGCGGTTCAAGTATCCGCGCGACACCTGCCGTCCCGCAACCACAAGCTCACCGCACGCACCCGGCGGCAGACGATGGCCCTTGGAGTCCGTAACATACAGCTTTAAATTATCAAGCGGCTTTCCGATGGGTATATCATCATAATACTTATCGACAGGAAATACCGTGGTGAAAACAGTACACTCGGTAGGTCCGTAAACATTTAAGAACATATAATTTGTCGGAGGCTCCAACGGAACAAGCTTTTCGCCGCCAATTGAGAGATAGCGAAGAGAATGATTCTCCATCATTGCCAACTGCCTTCCCACCTGCGTTGTTATAAAGCTGTGGGTGATTTGATTTTTCTCGTAATACTCGTTTAAGGCTATCAAGTCAAGCCGTATATCCCCGCCAATGATGTGAAGCTCTGCTCCAATTGTCAGCGGACAGAAAATATCCATCATACTCGCGTCAAAACCGTATGACGCATATGCAGCGACATGACAGGTATTGTCAAGCTTATAGAACCTATGGTACCATCGGCAGAACGCGGTAATGTTGCCGTATTCAAGCATACAGCCCTTGGGCACGCCGGTAGAACCGGAGGTGTAGAGCAGTATAAACAAATCCTTTGGCGACGGCTTTTTAAGCTCACCTGTATATTCCGGCAGACGCGGTATATCGTCAAGTAAAAGAACATCTCCGCTATAACCCGGAACAAGCTTTCTCATTTCCCCGGTTGTGATAAGCAGCTTTGCACCGGAATCCTCCAGCATAAACTGCAATCTGTCCTGCGGATATGTATAGTCAAGCGGCTGATACGCGCAGCCCGAGCGCGCTATGCCCACAGATGCAATCGCCATATATTCGCATCTGGGTATAAGCACAGCAACTACAGCCTCAGTGCCAAATCCCTGGCCGTTTATATATCCCGCCAGATTTCTTGTTGTCCTTTCTAACTCGCCGTATGTGATTTTCGTATCATGGTAAACCACGGCCGTTTTATCCGCGTTAGTTTCCGCGGCCTCGAGGAACATATCAACCACAGTCTTTGTATCATCGTAGGGAACCTCGGTCATGTTAAATCCGTCAAGCTTTTCTTCCTGAGCCTTTGACAGTATCGACACATCCGAAACAAAGCGGCAGTTTAGTATAGAACTCATCGCCGCATCATAGGAGTCCAAAATATTTTCAATCGTTTCCTCATCATATAAATCCGAGCGGTATTCAGCCGTAAGATAATATTCGCCGTCGTAGAGCCGCACCTGAATAAGCAGCGGCTCCTTCGGTAAATCAAGCGACAAGTCTTCGCCCTTCGCGATCGTATCACCGAGCGGATAATCATCCGAAAGCTCCGCCTGATACGCGAATATCAAATCGGAATTTACCCCGTATTTCGCCGCAATATCGGCAAACGGGAATATATCGTTTGCCATGGAGTTCATAAGCTGTTCCTGCAAGGCTGTCATATACGCGCTGACCGTCGTCTTATCATCAAACTTGCAGTAGACCGGCAAAGTTTTCACAAGCATACACACTGTGTTTTCAAGACGCGAATCGTTTCTGCCGTTGTAAATTGTCGCGAACAGTGCGTCATTCGCGCCGGAATAGCGCGCAGCGAGAACACCGAACACGCCCGTAAACAATGTGCTCGGGGTGACGCCTAAATTCTCATATGCATCAGAGACAGCCTTATAACTTATCGCAAGCTTGCGATTTAACAGTCCTTTTGCCGGCTTGCTGCCCTTTTTATCAAAAATCGGCAGCGACTCTGTTTCAACTCCTGAGAAAACGCTGTCATAATACAGCGCAGCCTTTTCATAATTACCGTGCTTAATCTCCTTTTCCTCGGTAACAGCCGCGTCAAAGCCTGTATACGTTTCAGAGATAAGCTCTTTTCCGCAATATGCGCTGTTTAAATCTTCAAAGAATATATCATACGAGTTGCCGTCCGCCATAATGTGGTGAAAATCGACAAACATATATTTCTTTGTTTCGGTAATATAAATCTCGATCCGAAGCAGAAGTCCGCCCTCCAGAGTGAACGGACGTACCAGACTCGGGCGCAGCTTTTCAAACTCCGCGTCCGTGGTGTTTATGATTTCCGGCACAAATTCCTCCGGACACGGCCTCTGATAAAGCTCGCCGCTATCATTCACGCCGAACCGTGCTGTCATATAGCTGTGCGCTTTAGCCGTCCTTGTGACCGCGTTTTTAAGCGCGTCAACGTCAATATTATCGTCAAGCGTGAATAGAAATGGTATATTATAAACCGTGCTTTCAGGATTTTTAGCACACTCGACATATATTCCTTTCTGCGAACCTGTCAGCGGATACGTTTCACGTTCTTCATGAGCGTCAAGTGCGGGAGCATCCTCTATGAATTTTTCAAGCATAACCACGGTATTGTTTCTGTGTATATCGCTCGTCTTTATTGCAATATTGAATTCCTCAGCCAGACGCACATTAAGCTGCATTGCGCCCAGAGATGAAAGCCCCGCGCGGTAGAAATCGGTATTTATACCGAAATTGCTGTTGCCGGTAACAGCTGCTACAATGTTAAATATTTTTTGCTGCGTTTTATTCTTTGGCACTTCATTATCGCCCTGCTTCATTATGGGTTTGGGAAGAGCCTTTTTGTCGATTTTCATATTTTGCGTGAGCGGCATTTCCTCAAGCTGTATCCATACATCCGGTACCATATAATACGCAAGCTTTTCCGCCGAGTAGTCGGATAATTCCTCAGGCGTAACCTCGCGCGCCGCCGTATAATATGCGCAAATATAGGTGTTATCAACAGCGATAGCAATAGAGTTTGTAACCTCCGGGAAGCTGTTTATGACCTCTTCGATCTCACCTAACTCGACACGCAGACCGCGCAGCTTCACCTGATTATCCTTGCGTCCATGGAACTCGATTTCGCCGTCGGAATTAATAAGCGCCAAATCGCCCGACTTGTAGCCACGCATACCGCGAAATTCGATAAATGCCTCTGCTGTGCGTTCCGGCAGATTAACATATCCGCGTCCGACCCCTTTGCCGCAAATAAGCAGTTCGCCTACCTGACCGTCAGGCAGTTCATTGCCGTTTTCGTCAATTATATAAGTGAACACATTCGCGTTAGGCGTACCGATTGTGATATTTTCACCGCCTGTGATTATTTTCATCGTGCAGCTTATCGTTGTCTCTGTCGGGCCGTAGCCGTTCATAATATACGCATCAGGGTTTACCGCTGTAATTTTTTCATACAATCCACCCGGAAAGGCTTCAGCTCCGATATCGTAAACCTTGATCTGCTTTAATATCTCCCTGACCTTAGGAATATCCAGAAGTACCGATAAAAACGATGGTGTTGTGCATATCGCGTCAACCCCGTTTTCAGCTATTACGTCCGCAAGCAGATCGGGGTTCTGAATTTCCTCATCGGTTGCGATGACCGCTGTCATGCCGCTTGTGAGCGGAATAAATTCCTCCATGATCGACACATCAAAGGTCATTGCCGCAAGCGCGAGAAAAACTGAAGATTTTTCGGTAATTCCTATCGTTTCGTGGTTTTTCGGATTAGTATTAACGAAATTTGCCAGGTTCCCATGCTCTATCATCACGCCCTTGGGCTTACCGGTTGAACCTGAAGTGTAAATGCAATAACACAAATCGTTATCCGCAATTCCCGTATCGGGATTATCGTCATTGGTATTTTTCAATAATTCCTCAATAAGCAGCGGCCTGCAGTCGAGTTTATCCCACATATCGCCGTAGCTTGATTTTATTTCGGATGTAGTGAGCACGAATTTTACGCCTGAATCTTCAAAAATATAGCTTACTCTGTCCTCGGGATATTCCGGCGATGCGACAACAAACGCGCCGCCTGATTTTAAAATGCCCTGACGTGCGGCGTAGACATTAACTTCTCTGTCAAGCAGAACTCCAACCGTATTCTCGCGCGTCACGCCCAGATCGATCAGCGTGTTCGCAATACGGTTTGCGCGCACGTTAAGCTCGCAGTATGTAAGACTGTCACTTCCGCACACTACCGCAATTTTGTCCGGATTTGCCATGGCTTGAGCCTCAAACAGCTTTGTCACAGGCACAAATTCAAACTCAAACGCGGTATCGTTTGTCTTTTTCATTTCAAAACCTCCTATATGTCAAATTCAATTACTGTATTATTTAAATCAATTGCTCTTATATAGTTTATCCTTGATGAGATCTTTTTAACAAGTTCAATGCCGTGAATGTCAAATCCGTCGCTGTCGCTGTCGTATTCCGTCGGATTAAACGGCGCGCCGTTGTCACGTATGCGAAGCTGTAATTTATCATCTTCGATCAGCAGACTTACGTCGATCCATGCCGAGCTTTTTCCGCCGTATTTTATGCAGTTGACGGTCATTTCCTCAGCCGCCACCGCCGCTAAATTTGCCTTATCCGCGCCGATGCCGTTATTTTTACAGAACTCTCTTATTTCCTTTGGCACAAGCGGTGTTTCATCCATCTGTGCTTTTATTGTAAAGTCAAGACACTTGCCGGGATTTTCGGCAGGCAGCAGGTAAAAATCACTGCCCTTATGCTTCTTTTTCCGGTATACATATGCGGTAAACGCCGTCAAAAGCTCTGATATAACAAACCCCAAAGCTAAACCGTTCATACCCGTACCGCCGGCTTTTAATCCGATTAATATTCCGATGAGCGCCGCCGGCAGTAAGTAACATCCGTTCTCAACAAATGTGATAATGCTCGCCTGCTTTGACTCCTCAATCGACTCGTAGTAGCTTATCAGGAATTTATTCCATACATATGCCGGCAGACAAAGTATAAACAGCCTCAGAGCAGCTGCGGTCTCGCCCAGAAGAGAAGAATCGTCTATTCCGAACATTGCTGCCACCCATTTGGTGAATATCATAATCAGAATAAATGCCATAGCGGCGGTTATTATGCTGTATGTGAGAGTTTTTTTGCAAAGCGCACGGATGCCGTAATAATCCTTCTCGCCATAAAGAATTCCCGCCATGTTCGGAATAACTCCGATTATTCCGGCCGTCAGCATCTCAACAATCATAAGCACGTTTTCACAGACGGTATATATTGTCATGCCGTCTTCTCCTGTCAGATTTATAATGATAACGTTAAGACCGAGCGTCTTTATAAACGTCATTATCATGAATATGAAAACAGGCGCGCCGGTTACAATTGCGGTTTTAAATGGGGAAAGGGATTTTACTTTTGTAAATCCTATCATACGCTTCGGAGAGCGTACATACAAAATCAAAACCGCCATACCGAGCAAAAATCCGAGAACTGTAGACAGTGACGCGCCGGCAGTGCCCAGCTGCGTGAATTTTAAAAATATGAAGTCAAAAATCAGATTAATAACATTTGAAACAATCAAATATGCCGACGCAAGCTCGGGATGGTTTTCGACGCCTAAGAAGCTCACCATCAAAAGACCTGTTCCAATGACAGGTGCGCCAAGCATACTCACGAATATATAATCTTTTGTAAGCGGCATAAGGTTACCGCCTGACGCGAGTACACGCGCGATAGGTTCAGCCGTGAAAAATGACGCTGCGGCAAATGCAATGCCCACAATAAGAGTTATCAGAAATGTCAGCGAAAACAGCTCAGAGGCATTTTCCCTCTCTCGCTTGCCGAGCAGAATACCTGCTGCAATCGCTCCGCCGGTGCCGAGACAGTAGCCCGGAATCTGAATCAGCGTTTCTATAGGAACAGCAAGGCTCACCGCCGACATTGCATCTGTACCGAGCAGGTTTCCTACCAGTATTGTATCAACAATGTTGCCAAGCTGCAGCGCCATTGCCATCATAATCCCCGGAAAGAGATACTGCATAATTTTAGCGTCTATCAGTCGTTTATTTCTGGTGTGCATACAATACAACCCCTTTAATTTTATAGGATAGTTCAAATATGTGAGCGAATTTTTCGGAATCCGGATATTTTCACATGGTATATATATTATAACATAAAATTGTAAAATTTTATGTTATAATTGCGCATCGCCGTTTTCGAGCCCTTGCGGCGAGAAAAAATTCGGCGGCGCATAAAATCAAACTATAATAAAGCTTTAGCTTTATTATAACATATCAACATAGGGACATGTCAATAGAGAAAGGGGATTTTTGAAAAAAGATTTATTCACAAGCGGAAATTATCAATCTGCCCGACTATGTATGCTATGCAAGGGAATATTCGGGATTGGTCCGCAAGTTTAACTCCGATTTCTGCGCCACTGACGGAGTAACTTCGTTCGGCTTGAAACCTTGGTATCCGTGAAAAGCTATAATGCCGTCCATTTTACCATATTGCCGCTTTGTTTGCGGCATTTAATAACGGGCATTAGTCGGAGTGACATTAATGCCCGTTACAAATATTATCTGTTCGATCTTATCAGGCATCTTGCTTCCTACAATCACTCGGTCACATCGTCAATGTTGTGATACTTGATGCCACTGTTCTCCGCCACGCGGGCAAATACCTCGTCGGTCTTCTGCATATACCCCTTTTTGAAATAGAGGCATTTCGACGGGTCGCCCCCCAGATAATCCTCTGTAAATAATGTGGCGATAGCGCGGCAGCCGCCCATGCAGAGCTTTTTATAGGCGCATTCCCGGCAGAGCTTGTTGTGCTCGAACAGCTTGCCCACCGTGCATGTGACAGACCGGAGATAGTCGCCGCGCTGCAAAAGCGGCTGTAAACCGTCACGTTTCACATTGCCCAGATCCCAGCCGCGGGCCTCAAAATAGCCGGACATCTGGTTACATGGCACAACAGAGCCATCGGAATTGATGGCGACCATGCCGCGGTTGCCCCGGCACACCGGGCTGCTCTCGCGGAAGCTGTGGCAGCCGCCCTCCACAGGCCTGTAGTGATAGGTTCCCGATTTTGGGAAGAACTGTAAAAACTGCCATATGTCGATCGACATAGGGAGTCCGGTGGCGGCATACCTCTCGGTAAATTCCAGTGCCTTCTCATAATACGCCTCTATGCCTAAGCACGCATCTGCCGCGTTTTCCTGCATACGAACGGATTCCGTAGTGCGGATGACGCGCATTTCCTCCACGCCCTTTTTTGCCATAAAGACCGCTGTATCATAGAGCGCGTCAATGTTCAGGCGATGCACGCAGGTCTGGATACGCACGGAAAAGCCCATTTCTTTGCACAAATCAATAGCACGCAAAGCCTCCTGCTCTGCACCGGCCTTACCGCGAAGCCAATCGTGGTGGCCGAGACAGTCAAAGGAAATTTTGATGAGAGGGTTTGCTCCCATATCCATGAGCTGCTCCAGCATCTTACGGGTAATGAGCGCCCCGTTGGTATTAAGCTCCCGCACCACCATTCCACGCCGGTGAATCTCATGCATGATCTCCATAAAGTCCGGGTGAAGTGTGGGCTCGCCGCCGGTCAGTGTGAAGGTCTGTACGCCGCACATTTCCAGCTCGTCCAGGGTTTTCTTCCACTCCTCGCGACTAAACTCCCGCATCAGACGGGCATTGTCCGCCGCCATAAAGCAGTGCTTGCAGTTATAATTGCACTTGCCGGTGATGGACCAGTTGACCGCGGGGAAATAGCGGTTATCGCAGTAACGGGGCTTCTGCCAGCTATTCAGTTGTTCGCCGTCCTTTGATATGCGGATCAGGCCCCTGTGCAGAAGCTGATCGGCAAGCTCTGTCGGGTCGTGCTCCGCCATTCCGTCGCAGGAGGCGAGAAAGAAATATTCCTCCTCCGTGAGCTTTTGGGCAAATTCATGCCCCTTTATATAGTAAGCAAACGGAATAAGCTGCCAGCCCCGCAGGGCTATGTTTTCGTTCAATATGTATTTCATAAACGATTCTCCCGCGGCGTTTTGTCACTTCAGCTGCAACGCACAAGAATTATTTCCTGTTAAATTATGATGCCAGGTTTTACGGTGGGACCAATTTCTATATCTTCATTACCGCACTTTTTACACTGATACTTATATCCATAGCCCCATTTTACAAAAACCTTGTGAGTGGTTCGCTGCTGGCATGTGGGGCAGTCGCGCTTTTTTGTGTACGCCATCGCTTCCCAGCCATCCACAGTGCGGCAACCGCCGCCGGACACATTTTCCAGTTCATCGTCTGCAAGCTCGCCGGTGGCATGGAGGCGCTCAAAATACTCCTTCGCCAGCTCCTCGGTCAGTTCGATGTCGTTCTCATTTGCGAGGGCTATCAGCTCCTCAACTGTTTTTGTCTCTTTTGCTTTTTTGATCATTTCTTCGTTCATGATGATACCTCCATAAAAAATTTTGTTTTTCACCTATTGATACTCCAAATGGTTCGTTTTGTTAGACGCTTTTTTGAAAAAAGTCAAAAAAGCTCTGTATCGGTCAGCCAATCGCGTAGCTTATTTAATGCGCTGTGCTGCAGGAATCGGACATTGGCATAGCTGATACCCGTTTTTTCTGCAATCTCCTGTGGGGAGATGCCGTGATAAAATCGCCAGATCACGATGTTACGTTCCCGCTCCGGAAGCTGCTCCAGTGCGCCGGCAAGTGCATCCAGCATTTCCCGCGTCAGGATGCGGGCAACTGCCTCGTCAGGGATAGCGGCTTCAGCCGGATCGAGCGGGATAGGTTCTCGGCTTTTGGCGCGGTAATGATCCGCAACTACGTTCCGGGTAATGGAGTAGAGCCAAGTGCCTACCGCACCGCGAGTGGGGTCGTAGCTGTGAAGCGCGGCGGTAGCCTTCAGGAAGACCTGCTGAGCCAGATCCTGCCGGTCCTGCTCGTTTTGCACATGGGAGTATATGTACCCTTCCACCTTGTCCCGGTAGTCATGATAAAGTTTTTCGGGAGAGATCACTGCGCTCATGGCTTTTCACCTCCGTCCGGCAAAAATCGCCACGTCTCCGGTTCTCCCGCCGCATTCAGCTCCAGTTCGTCGTCGGAAAGCTCCCGGATATCTCCCGGCAGCCCCGCGGCGCAGATCACATCGTCCAGCCTCTTATTGCCCGCAAAGCGCTGGAAATCTAACAGCGCCTGCAGCCGTTTTTCCGTATTCTCCATGGTTTTTATCTCGCACCTTTCTACATTAGTCATATATTCGAGTGCCACAAAACTCAGAATACCGTGGTCTTGCCCACATAGGCCGTGTCGTCCAGTCGCTGCCGTGCCACCAATTCGGCAAACCTGCCGTTCTTTTCAATCAGTTCGTCATAGGTGCCGTCCTCCACGATGTGACCATTTTCCAGATAGATGATCCGGTCGCACTGTTTTATCGTGGAGAGCCGGTGGGCGATGACGATGCGGGTGCATTTTAGCCCGTTCAGGGATTCCGACACCTTCCTCTGCGTCAGGTTGTCAAGGGCGCTGGTGGCCTCGTCGAACATCAGAATTTTCGGCTTTGGCGCGATGGCTCTTGCAATCATAAGTCGCTGCCGCTGACCACCGGACACGCCGCCGCTGCCCTCGGAGATCAAAGTGTGCATGTTCATGGGCATCCGGCGGATATCATCCGCAATGCCCGCCAGCTCCGCGGCCTCCCACGCGTCGTTCAGCGTCAGCCACGGCGCGGAGATCACGATATTGGAGTAGATGTCACCTTGGAACAGCTTGCCATCCTGCATCACTGTGCCTATACGCCGACGCAGGGATTTCAGGTCGATACCCGCGAGATCCTTGCCGTCGTAGTATATCGCGCCCTTCTGCGGCGTCTCAAAGCCCAGCATCAGACGCATGAGTGTGGATTTGCCGCAACCGGTGGCGCCAACGATGGCAACATACTGCCCCGGACGAATCTTGAGGGAGAGGTTATCCACAACGTTGGGCATGCTCTCGGTGTAGCGGAAGGATACGTTGTTCAGTTCGATGCTGCCTGAGAGGCGGGTGATCACCTGCTTGCCCTCCGACACCTCCGGCACAGTATCCAGAATTGGCTTCACCATATCCAGCACCGGCCTGATGTTCGCCATGGTCAGCGCCACGCCCGCCAGGGACATGAACGCACCTGACACCATGCCATAGGCCGTGTTAAAGGCATAGTAGTCCGCCACGGACACACCGCTAACGATGGCCGTGTAGTACATGACGAAGGTGCCGACCAGCGTGATCAGCGTGGTGATGGCTCCGTTGTATTTGATGATGACCGGTGGGTTATACAGGAGCTTCGCCTGCTCCGAATAGAGCCGCCCCCACCGGGCAAAGGCGCGCTTCTCCGCGCCGGAGAGCTTGATTTTCTGGATGCCGGTGATGATACCGTAGCTCATGCCGCCCACCTTTGTGCCCAGCTCCATCTGCCGCTTGGAGATGCGCATCTGCGTAAAGGTGCTCACCACGGTGAACAGCAGCGTGACGAGGATGATCAGCAGCGAGGGCACCACCAGTGCCGGTGCAAACGCGAATATCTGAAAGATATAGATCAGCGAAAACAGCGACATGAGGCCCGTAGAGAGCACTGTATCCACCAGCATGGCGCACAGTGAATTTATGTACTGCGACCGGGCGGAGAGTTCGCCGGAGGCGTAATTCTTAAAGAAGGCCGCGGGCAGGGACATGATCCGCGCCATGGTCGCGGCCTGCACCGTGATATTCATCTTGCCGCGGATGCGCGCCATGACCAGGTTCCTGACCAATGTAATCAACAAAGAGGATACAGAGATACAGACCATAAATACCGCAATGGAAACCAGCAGCCGAATATCTCCGCTGTCGATCACCAGCCCGAAGAGCAGTTGGTTCAGCTTCGGTGTCAGCAAGCCGATAATGGACACCGCAAATGTGGCCAGAGCCACCAGCGCGTAGTCCGCGCCGGAGAGGATGCCCGCGATGTACTTCAGCAGTGCGCCGATGTTGATCTTTTTCAGCGGGAAGGGCTTATAGAAGGCGATGGCCTCCTTTTCAAAGAGATCCTCGTTCTTCCGTGTGATCTTCACGAGCTTGCCTGTGGCTTCATCCAGGAAGGAATAGCCCGACATACCCGTGGGGATCAGCGACACCACAGAGCCGTCTGACTTGCGCAGGCCCAGCATCGCGCCTATGGCGTCTTTGTACCAGCCCTTCTCCAGGATGACGTTTCTGCGCATGATGCCGTAGGGACGCATCAGAAACTCCAGCTGCTCGTTCATGTCCTTGATGGTTTCCGGCACTTCCTGCGTCTTGACATGATAGTATTTTAAAATATCATCGATGGCGTTCTTAGCCCTCGTCCGATCATCCGCAAGTGCGGCGGAGACCCGCGCACCTGTCACGGCGTCGGATATGCCTGCAAACGCCTCCTCAAAGGTGTCCTGGTCCTGTTGTTTACGCAGTTTTATCTGTTCATCAAACCAACCCATACCGACACCTCCTTATTCGTTGGACACGAGCTGCGTGTAGTAGCCGTTCTTTGCGTAAAGCTCATCGTGGGTGCCGCGCTCGACCACCTTGCCATTGTCCATGACGATGATCTCGTCGCAGTCGCGGATGGTACTGAGTCGGTGAGCCACCACGATACAGGTAATGCCCCTGTCCTTGATGGAGTTCACCACCTCATACTCCGTCTTGGCGTCCAGTGCACTGGTCGCCTCGTCCAGGATGATGATGGTGGGGTCCTGCGCCAGCACACGGGCGATTTCCAAACGCTGCCGCTGGCCGCCGGAGAAGTCCTTGCCGCCCTCGGTGAGAACATAGCTGTAACCGCCGTCGCGCTGCATGATATCCTCGTGAAGCCGGGCGTCACGAGCCGCCATGATCATCTCGAAGTCCTCAATGGAGGTATCCCACATTTTGATGTTGTTTCTGATGGTGTCCTCAAAGAGGATGATGTCCTGGTCCACCACGGCCAGAGAGCCGGTGAAGATGCTGCGGTCGATGTCCTTCATGGGCTTGCCGTCAAACAAAATCTCGCCGCTCCAGGGCTGATACAGGCCGGAGATCAGCTTGGAGAGGGTGGATTTTCCGCAGCCGGAGCCGCCCACAAACGCCACGCGGCTGCCCGGCTTCAGGGAGAGGCTGAAGTCTGTGATCAGCGGATCGGCAAGGCGGGAATAGCCAAAGGTGACGTTTTTCATCTCCACCGTGCCGGAGAGCTTGTCGTACTCTGCGTTATCATCCAGCTTGCCATCGCCCTCGAAAATCACATCGTCGGGGTATTCCATCACGTCTTCGATGCGCTCCATCTTGGTACGCATTTCCTGAATGGTCTGACCCGCTGAGATCAGCGTCATGGCAGGCTCCGTAAACGAGGTCATGAAGCCTTGGAACGCCATGATCATACCCACGGTAAACTGCCCCCGCATGGTGAACCACACGCCCAGGATCAGCACCGCTGTGTTCGTCAGCCGGGAAACCAGACTTGGAACCATACCTAAATACTCATTGAGTCTGGAGAACTTGACCTCTTGCGTATTGACGCTGGCCTGATAGCCCGCCCACTTCTCAAAGTAGCCGTTCTCCGCACCGTTGGCCTTGATGGTCTCGATCATCTCAATGCCCGCCACTGTTGCGCCCGACAGCTTGCCCGAATCGCGCATCTGCACGCGGGTTATGTTGATACGTTTTTTAGAAATGATGCGGGACATGAACAGGTTCAGCGCAATGGAGAGCAGCCCCGCCACTGTCAATATCCAGCTGTAGCGTATCATCACCACAAGATAGAACACCATCATGATCGTGTTCAGAACCAGGGGGGCGAAGGTGTTAACCAGATTATTCGCAATGGATGCGTTTGTGGTCTGCCGTTGCTGTATATCGCCCGCCATGCGCTGGGAGAAGAACTCCATGGGCATATGCAGCACCTTCCAAAGGAAGGTCGTGTCACCCACGACGGCCAGCTTGCCCTGAATTTTCAAATTCGCCCGCGCTTCCGCAAAAGCCACGATCACTTGGGCCGTAGAGAGCAGCGCCAGCAGCCCCAGGAATGGATAGAACCACTCCGGGTTTTCCCGCGTCAGCAGCCGATCCAGAAAAATTCGGGAAAAGGCCGGCTGGATCACGCCGATCAGTGCTGTGATGAGCGTTGTGAGCACTACGAAGGTCATAGCGACGCCCGCGCCTACCAGACGCTTTCGGGCAAAGGATAGCACGCTCTTCGGCTTGCCTCCCGGCTCAAAGCCCTCGCCCGGCTCGAACATCAGACAGATGCCCGTAAAGCTATTGTCGAAGACATCCATGGAGACAGTGTAATTGCCCCGGCCGGGGTCATTGATCACCGCCTTGTCGCCCTTAAATCCGCACAAGACGACAAAGTGGTTAAAGTTCCAGTGAATAATGCAGGGAAATTCGCCTTTTTCCTTCAATTGCTCCGGCTCATAGCGGTAACCCTTGGCCGTCAGACCGTAGCTGCGCGCTGCCCGGAGCACGTTCTTCGCGTTGGAGCCGTCGCGGGATACGCCGCAATCGACGCGCACCTGCTCCAGCGGGATCCATTTGCCATAGTAAGCCAAAATCATGGTAAGCGAGGCCGCGCCGCACTCCAGCGCCTCCATCTGCATGACCACGGGTACTTTGGCCACACCTTTTGTTATCGGTTCGTTTTGTGTCTTCTTAGTCATGGTACCCACCTCAGTTAAACAGGAACGAGATGGGCGATACGCTGTCTGTTATAATGACCGCCTCATAAACGCCGTTTGGCAGCTCTGCGCTTACGGTGACGGGATAGACCCATTCTCCCACAGAGAGACTGCCGATATGTAATGTATATGCGGTGAAACTGTTGTCCACGGCTACCGGTTCATCAGCGATTGCGGTGACGTTATATTCCTTGTCACCGATCCGAACAGTATTATCCTGAGCAACATTTGTGATATCTGCTTCGCTGACATAGAGGACCGTGCTTCCGCCGTCCGAGACAGCGGCGACATTCACCCTGGTTTCCAGCGTGCCCGCAGCACCCCAGACGATGAACCCCAAAAGCAGCACGATGACCGCCGCCAGCACCACCCAGATGCCGGGATTTGTGACTTTTATGTAGTCGTTGAGCTGTTCGGGAGAAGAAACCCGGTCCATACTTTTTTGTCTGAAAATTGAATTGTTCATATTTGTCACCCCGCTACTCCTACAGATTCTTTGTTATCTTCAGGATATTTTGGCCATCCTTATATTCATATTCCACCGCATCCATGCTCTTTTTCACCATGTAGATGCCCAAACCCCCGATCTCCCGCTCCTCGGCAGAGAGCGTCGTGTCGGGGTCTTCTTTTTTCAGCGGGTCATAGGGCACACCGTTGTCGATAAAGGTAATCACCACTGAGAGCGGCTCCTCGATCAGCTCCACTCGAACAGCGGCTGACCCGACATTGGGATTGTAGGCGTAATGTGCAATATTACCGAAGAGTTCATCGATGGCAATGTCGATCTGCATCTGCACCTTCATGGAGCAGCCGTGCGCCTGCAGCTGTTCATTTACAAAATCCGTGACTACAGGGATGTTTTCCACCACTGCGTCAATGGTCAATTCTTTCATCTTTTCTCCCATTTTGCGCCTGTATTCCAGACAAAGCATTGTAATGTCGTCAAACTGCGGTGCTTCGCCCACAAACATATCAATGTCTGCCTTGATGACGGGCAGCAGCTCGGCGGGCGCTTTGTCCCGGTTAGAGTTCAGGGTGCACTCCAGCCGCTTCATACCGTAAAACTCTTTGTCGGCATTGATGGCCTCCGTCACGCCGTCCGTGTACTGGAACACCTTATCTCCCGGTGCCAGGGTTATGCTGCCTGCGCGGTAACTCATCCCCTCCATGCCGGCCAGCACCAAGCCGGGCCTGATCTTATATGCTGTATAATCTCCATCTGCGTGACAGATAAACGGCATCTCGTGACCCGCGTTTACGAAGTTGAACTCGCCCGTCACGAGGTCGAGCACGCCCTCAAAGGCCGTGATGAACAGTCCCTCGCTGTTGGATTCACACAAGAGATCATTGACCTCGGTAAAGACCGCGCCAAGATCAACACCCGGCTGGGTATGGTCTTTGATCAGCGTCTTGCCGATGACCATGAACAGCGCCGCGGGAACACCCTTGCCGGAAACGTCCGCCATGACGATGGCAAGATGCCGCTCGTCAACCATAAAGAAGTCATAGAAGTCGCCGCCGACCTCTTTTGCGGGGGCCATGGTGGCGTAAATATCAAATTCCTTTCTGTCGGGAAAGGCAGGGAAGACGCTGGGCAGCATGGACTTCTGGATGTGGGCCGCCACGTCCAGCTCCGCGCCGATGCGCTCCTTCTCTGCCGTGACTTTCGTCAGATTTTCAATGTATTGCTCAATATCCACCGCCATCTTCCCAAAGGCGCGGGAGAGCTCGCCCGCCTCGCCGTGGACGTTTTCATATTTGGCGCACTCCTCCACGATCCGCTGGGTGTTGAGACCTTCATCAGTAAGCGCGTATTCGCTTGCCATATCGGAGAGCTTTTCCAGCGGGATCGTGATCTGCCTTTCAGCGTAGTACAGGATGCAGACGGTAATCACGCTGAACACCACGAGATCCAGCGAGATATACACATACACCTTGTTCCAGAACGCAAGCAGATCGCCGGTATTTCCGGAAAGCTCACCAAAGGCGAAGGAGCCCATGATCGCTGCAGACACAATCGCAAGGAGCAGGAATATCAGAATAAACCGCTCATTCAGAGAGAATTTTTCCCCGCTCTTTTTGAGCTTCACGCCGGTATATCCCAAAATGATGGGAATGCCCAAAACGACGCAGAACACGAAATTGTTGAGAAACAGCATCAGCGTCGTCACAGACAGGATTTGACCAATTCCCGTGATGAACATTGTTACGCCCAGCAGTACAGCGGTGAGCGCCGTATTCACAGCAGACACGACCATATATCGCAGAATTTTCTTATATGAGTTGAGCCGCACTTCGCTGTGTAGGACCTTCCATGCGAAATACGGGAACAGACCGTAAATCATCTGAACGACAAAGCCCAGAGTGCACATCAGCGAGCTATACCCGGAGAGTATGTCGGCGGCAAGGTTTCCGATGGCGCAGCCCAGCGCTCCGGGGAAACCAAAAAGCAGCCCGAAGGTGGGGTTCAGCGCGGCAGCCGGGCGCACCTCCGTCACCGACACGACCTGAAACAGTCTGCGAAACGGCATCGTGACCGCAAAAAACACAAGCGCCGTCAAAGCTGTTATCGCTATTTTTTTGAGAAATGCTTTCTTTGCCGCCATCGTCTTCACCGTCCTTTATACACAAATTGCGATCATACCGAATAGTCCCAAAACAGAGCAAACGGCCATTACCGGGTTGCCGGCCGGAGCGATGTGGAACACAAGGACAAGCACCATGATCACGGCAAGCACTGCCGTATATGCTATCGGAACCAGCTTTTTAAGCTTCTCGCCCCGAAGGATCAAATATTTTTTCGGCTTCGGAACACACCGGATATTCACATCCTGAGAGGACAGCATGATGAATATCGGCATACCCAGTCCGATAGAAAATCCAAAGTTATTAAAAAAGATGTATGTATACACCTGCTCCACCCATGTTCCGAAGAAATAGTAGAGCCCCAAGCCTAAAAGTGCGCTTACACTCAAAGCAGCGGTAAAGCAGATAAGCACATATTTGAGAATGTTTTTATTCTTATGTAGGTTTGGTTCCTCATCGGAATAGATGTGCCACATTCTGTAAGGCAGATACGCTGCCGCAAAGTTACCGAATAGTCCCAGCAGTGATGTGGCGTTGAATGTACCGAACAGGTCGGCGATCACATTGCCAATACCGCAGGCCAAAGCGCCGAGGGGGCCGCATATCAGTCCTGCGATCGGAGGAAGGGCATTCACAGGCCGAACCTCGGTAAAGCCCTCTACCAACACCATGACCTTAAACGGAATTCCCAGCGCAAGGAAAGCGGCCAGCACGATGAAAAACTGTTTCGGTTTACTGAGTTTCAAGCTGTTTCCCTCCTCCCAGTGACAGAAAATCCGTCCCGGAGACAATCGCTCCAACCATGATCACCGCAGCGCCAAACACTGCAGCCGCAGTAAAATGTTCCTCAAAGGCTGTGGGGATCAATACCGCCAGAACCAGCGTTACGATTGGCTCGGTGGAGGCAATGATGGTCACGCTGATGGGATCTGAGTATTTTTGAGAATACATCAGCGCCACGTAAGCGTATGCTTTGCTAAAGAAAGCCAAAATAAAGATAGATGAGAGCATTTGGTTCGTGTATTCCAGCGAGGCAAAGGTGGTCGGCTCCTCGATGAACCACATCACAAAGCCCAGGAGCGCCGTGATCCACATCTGCAAAACGCTCAGCATCAGCGGGTCTTCTTCCTTGGTGATCTTGTCCGCCGCAATGGTATAAATAGACATAATCACCGCCGAGAACAGCATGAACAGCGCTCCCATGCTAAAGACATTTTCCGTTCTGAATCCGCTGGTAATAATAATTCCTGCCATGATGATCACAGCCCCCAACAGGTTATTCCTTGTGGGCATTTTCCGCATCAGTATCATCACGACAGGAACGATCAGTATCGAGGTCGAAGCGAGTACGCTTGCCGTAGATGAGGCAAGTCTGTCTATTCCCAGCTTATCTGTGATTAAATTCAAAAGCAGCAGAACCGACAAAATGGCAGCCTTGCCGATAGTAACCAACTTGATCCCCTTGAATTTCTTGAAAAAGACAACAGTGAGAAGAACAGCGGCTATCCCACAGGCCATCGTCAAATACGCATAGGTAGACAGCTCCGAGGGCAGATCCTTAATGAATACATAAGAAGCTGCCCAACAAAGGGTTATGGAAAATAAAAGGATATTATTTTCTGTTCTGCTCATTGGCTTCCTCCGGTTTTACCTGCCGCTGTAAAAGGAATAGGCGTATTTCTGCCGCTCCACAAGAATGGAATTTTGGTTCAGCGCCACCAGCACCTCATCCATAATAGCGATCACGTCTTCCTCTTTTACATCACTCAGAATATAGACCAGTGTCGATTCCTCCGTTAAAGTGCCTGTTTCATCCACCCAGCCGCCTTTTGCTTCCGAGGCCGTGTAGCCTTCCGCATATTTCGTGCAGATTCGGTTTACGGTATCCCTGGCCTCGTCGGTGGGGATGATCTGCTCATAGGTATCTTTATCGTTCAGTCCTATGTATAAGACATACTGGCCGTCCTCGGCGTCCTCATATTCAAGGATCGTATCGACCGGCTGTGCGTTATGACCCAGCACAAGGTAACCTATGACCCCGAGCAGGGCAATGGCCTCAATGACCAGAAGAGTCAAAACGACGATTTGAAAAGAAGATTTTCTCTTTATTTCTTCCATCTGCTTATTCCTCGATCGTCAGGATATCTACAAATCCCGTAACTTCAAATATTTCCATAATGGTTTCATTCACATGACGAATGACCATGCTGCCTTGCTTGTTCATGACCTTCTGCGCAGCCAGCAGCACGCGCAGTCCGGCAGAAGATATGTATTCCAGTTCTGCAAAATCCATCACCAGCTCGCTAACTCCGCTGATACTGTGCTTAAGCTCCGCCTCCAGCTGCGGCGCGGTAGTCGTGTCCAGGCGTCCGACGAGCGTCAGCTCCAGCTTACAGTCCTGTGCATTCTTGTTGATTGTCATAGTATTAACCCCCAAATATCATAATTCCACGTACGGCGAAAGACGGCTGCATATTGCGCATCCGTCTTTTTCTGTCCGCATAAAGGGACTTCTATTTTTCCGCTTCGCACATGCGCTTTTGGAACGCTTCGCTGGCCGCCGCCGCTGCGGCCCCGACCCTCGGGATCCAGCCGCCCCTAAAGATCTCGCAGGTGCAGCGGTCCGGCGCAAGCAGATCGTCCGGTTCATTCTCCAGCCCTGCGGCACCCAAAAATGCTTCGGAGCATTCCTGTCCGCCATAAAGAAGCCGCCATGCCATTGGGCATCGCCGCTGAGAGCTCCGGCGGCTTTTTCATGTTTTCTGTCATGATATTTTCCTTCTTTTTTTATGACCTTTGCTTATTGATACGCAAAAATGTCCGGTTTGTTAGATGGCTTTGAAAAAATATTTGTCCAGTCAACATACTACTTGCTGTCCGGCAGATCCCGAATGAGCTGCTCCGATTGATCTTACATTAACCCAATACCTATAATAAATTATAGCATATAATACAATCAGTTGCAAGTATTTTATGTATATTTTTTTGATATTGGTTTTAAGAATTAAATTTTAGCCTATTGCTATTTTTAAGGAATTGAAAATGCCGGGGACTGTGGACACACTTTCATCGGTGATGGCCGAAAGTCCGTTCAGCACCGCCATGAATCCGCCCTGACTTTTCAGCACCGCCACCGGCAAGATCGAAAAGCCGAAGCTGCGCCAGATCTACTGTGGCGTCCGCATGGTAGAGGAGCAAAACCGCTCATAATTGAATCGTTTCATAAGCCAAAATCAACAATTTTCAAAAGAATTTCACCCTTCAAAATCCGCGCTGTTATGGGATTTTAAAGGGTGTTGTGCATACGGGTGGCAGCGTTCCTTCTCCGCCATCCATATGCACAATCGTGCAGGGCAAAAAATCGGTGTTTATG
>JAFLUQ010000028.1 GCA_022508735.1 Oscillospiraceae bacterium
TCGGTAAAGCGGATATATGAGGTGAAGATCACCATACATGAGGGCCGCAACCGCCAGATACGCAAAATGCTTGAGGCTGTGGGCGTAGAGGTGCTTGCCCTTAAGCGCATAGCCGTTGGCGGCGTGACGCTCGGCAATTTGCCGGAGGGCAAATGGAGACACCTGAAACAGGTGGAAGTGGACAAGCTGAGAGGTAAAAAGAAATGATAAAAGTAGTAATTATCAGCGAAAAAGCTGTTATAGAATCAATTCACCCAAATCCCGAGCCGGAGCTTCGCATCGCATGGGCGCAGGAAGGCCCCGAAAGTCGCGGCTACGCGGCCTTTAAAGAGAACGGTGAGCTGCTCTACGCCGTGGATAAGGACAATATCTTTGAACTCCTTGTCCGCGCGGAGCTGAACCATTTGCGGTTGGGCGGTGTGGAAACCGCTTACTGCAGTAATGAGGCCATGTTCCCGGGGCTTTATATGCTTGGCTTTAAGGATAACGGCGATAAAGTCGAAACTAACGTTGAGGAGTTTTTTGCCCGGGGCTGTCACTGATAAATGATGCTATGGGCGGGTTGTTCCCGCTCTTTTAGCTTAAAGGGAGGAATAAGATATGTATGAACTGATACAGATTTCGGACAAAAGCTACTACATTCAAAGCCCCGCTAAAATCGGGCTCGTGCGGCTCAATGATACCGACGTCTGCCTGATAGACAGCGGCAATGACAAAGACGCCGGGCGAAAGGTGCGCCAGATACTTGACGCTAACGGCTGGCGGCTGACTGCGATCTATAACACCCATTCCAACGCCGACCATATCGGCGGAAATAAATACTTACAGGGGCAGACCGGCTGCAAGATCTATGCCAAGGGTATAGACTGCGACTTTACGAGACACCCGATCCTTGAACCGGCGTTTCTCTACGGCGGCTACCCTGTTAAGGAGCTTCGGCACAAATTTCTGTTGGCTCAGGAGAGCGATGCCGAATACCTGACAAAAGAGGTCATGCCCGAGGGCTTTGAGGTAATTGATCTGCCGGGTCACTTTTTCGATATGGTGGGCTTTCGCACGCCGGACGATGTGGTCTACCTTGCAGACTGCCTGTCAAGCAAAGACACGCTCAGCAAGTATCAGATAGGCTTCATTTACGATGTGGCAGCCTATATTGAGACCCTTGAAAAAGTCAAGACTATGAAGGCGAAGATGTTTGTTCCCGCTCATGCCGCTGCCACGGAGGATATATCAGAGCTTGCGCAGTATAACATTGATAAGGTGCGGGAGATAGCGGAGAAGATCGTTGACCTGTGTAAGGAGCCCTTGTGCTTTGAGGTGATACTGCAGCGTTTGTTCGAGGAATACGGACTCGCAATGAACTTTGAGCAGTACGTCCTCGTGGGCAGTACGGTGCGCTCTTATCTTGCATGGCTAAAGGACAGCGGCAGATTAAACGCAAAATTTGAAAATAACTTATTGCTTTGGGAGGCAATATGAAATACATTCTTTTTGATCTTGACGGAACCCTCACCGATCCAAAGGAGGGCATTATAAAAAGCGTGCAGTACGCTCTCAAGGCTTATGGAAAAAGTGCGTCCGACGAAGAGCTGATGCGCTTTATCGGGCCTCCGCTTATGGAATCATTTTCTATCCTCTTAGGAGTGGATGAGGCCGAGGCGGCGAGAGCGGTAGAGATTTACCGTGAGTACTTTGCGCCAACGGGCATTTTCCAGAATCGGGCCTATGACGGCGCAGTGGATATGCTTAAGTCTCTGACGGACAGCGGCAAAACACTGGCGCTGTCCACCAGTAAGCCGCAGGTTTTTGCCGAGCAAATAATAAAAAGATACGGCATGGAGCCGTATCTTTCAGCAGCCGTCGGCAGTGAGCTGGACGGCCATCGCACAAAAAAGAGCGAAGTAATATTGGAAACTCTGCGCCTCCTCGGTGCGGATAAGGCCGACGCTGTTATGGTCGGCGACCGCGAGCACGATATTATTGGTGCTCATGAGGCCGGAATAAAGGCCATCGGTGTCCGCTTCGGCTATGCCTCTGAGGGCGAGCTTGAAGCTGCCGGCGCAGACTGGGTAGTAGAGACGATTCCCGAATTGACAGAGCTTTTGCTCAGTCTTTGATCTGCTTCATAAGAGAGCGCACGGCCCGCCTTGGGTGACCGCCCAGAAAGCCGTTGATCTCAGCTCCGAGAAACAGTATGTAAAAGCAGACATACATCCACAGCAGGAAGAAGATCACCAGCGTAATGCTGCCGTACACGCTGAAATTGGTTATATTGTTGATATAAAACGAATACAGGTAAGAAAAGCCCGCCCAGCCCGCGGCCGCAAGAAACGCGCCCGGAAGCTCTTTCAGAAAGCGGCTTTTTCTTTTTGGGGCAAAAAGATATATAAGGTCAAAAATCACCGTCAGCACGCAAATGCCGCACAGCCACCTCAGCCCTGTTGAGAGCAGGGAAACCAGCGGTCTCAATGGGAGGTGGGGCAGATGCTCCTTTATCTCGCGCAGCATAACGCCGCCGAACACGAACAGACCCAGCGACATGATTATTACCAACAGCAGCCCCAGCATGCAGAATATGGACTTAATGCGCATGCCAAGCCAGCTGCTTTCCTCGCTGTCGGTTATGCGGTGAAGGCCGCGGATCACAGCGTTCATGCCCGTAGAGGCCGACCAGACGGTAGTCACGGCGGTTACAGAAATGAGCGCCGGAGTGCCATTGTGATATATTTCGTCTATCGTCGGCACAACAAACTCGGTTATGCCGTTCGGCAGCACGGCCTTTGCGGCGGCAATAAGATCCTCCATGTTGAAAGGAAAAAACTGCAGCAGTGCCAAGAGCAGCATTATAAACGGAAAAAGCGACACAAAAAGAAAGAAGGAGGCCTGAGCGGAGAACGCGCCGAGGCAGTCGTCAGACAGTTTTTTTCCGGCGCTGATCAGCCGGGCGGCTATCGGAAAAAGTTTCATTGATAAGCTCTCCTTTACGTCGGACAGAGGTGACCGTACGTCACAGTGTATACGAGCCCCCTCAGCCTAATATATTATAGCAGACAAAGTCAAATATTTCAATAGTATTTTAAAATTGTAAAACTTTTATTTTCGACAAAATAACTCTTGAAGAATTATATATGTTATGCTATAATAAACTTGTATAATGCCGAAAATCTATCATATGGAGGTAAAAATATGTATAAGTGTGATAAAGTAAAGGCCTTTGACCCTGAAGTGGCTCAGGCTATGGAAAATGAGCTGGGTCGCCAGAGGAGCAAGATCGAGCTCATCGCAAGTGAAAATTTTGTCAGTGAAGCCGTTATGGAGGCCATGGGTTCTCCGCTGACCAATAAGTATGCCGAAGGATACCCCGGCAAGCGCTACTACGGCGGCTGTGAGTATGTAGACGTGGTTGAGAACCTGGCCATCGAGCGCGCCAAGCAGCTTTTTGGCGCAGAGGCCGCAAACGTTCAGCCCCACAGCGGCGCGCAGGCCAATATGGCGGTGTTCTTCGCCTGCCTTGAGCCCGGCGACACAGTTCTGTCCATGAGCCTTGCCCATGGCGGGCATTTGTCTCACGGCAGTCCGGTCAATATGAGCGGCAAATATTTTAACATCGTGCCCTACGGCGTGAGCGAGGGTGAACAGACCATAGATTACGAAGAGGTTCGCCGTCTGGCCTTGGAGTGCAAGCCTAAGCTTATACTTGCCGGTGCGTCAGCCTACCCCAGAGAGATAGATTTCGCCCGCTTCGGCGAGATAGCGAAAGAGGTAGGGGCATATTTCCTTGTGGATATGGCCCACATCGCCGGCCTTGTAGCCGCCGGGCTGCACCAGAATCCTGTGCCCTACGCCGACTTTGTGACTACTACTACCCATAAGACCCTCCGCGGGCCGCGCGGCGGCCTTATCCTCTGCAAAGAGGAGCACATCAAGATGATAAATAAGGCCATATTCCCCGGAATTCAGGGCGGCCCGCTCATGCACACCATTGCTGCAAAGGCTGTGTGCTTTAAGGAGGCACTTTCGCCTGAATTCAAGGAATATCAGCTGAGAATAAAGAAGAACGCCGCGGCGCTGGCCGGAGCCCTTTCGGAGCGCGGTTTTGATCTCGTCAGCGGCGGCACTGACAACCATCTCATGCTTCTCGATCTGCGCAGCTTTGATATCACCGGTAAAGAAGCCGAGCACAGGCTTGATGAGGTGGGCATAACCGTCAATAAGAATGCAATTCCCTTTGATCCACAGAGTCCGTTTATCACCAGCGGCGTGCGCATAGGTACGCCTGCAGTGACCACCCGCGGCATGGTAGAGGCGGATATGGTAGAAATAGCTGAGCTGATCCGCATGACTCTGACTGACTTCGACGCGAACGCTGATGAAGTACGTGTAAGAGTTAAGGCTCTCTGCGAGAAGTATCCGCTTTATGAGTAATATATCGCCGCTTGCGGACCGTATCCGCCCGCAAACTCTTGATGATGTTGTAGGGCAGAGGCATATTCTCGGTGAGGGAAAGGTGCTGCGCCGTATAATCGAAAGCGGAAATATCCCTAACATGATATTTTACGGCCCCAGCGGAACAGGCAAGACAACTGTGGCGAATATCGCCGCCCGACGGGCCGGGAAGCGGCTGTATAAGCTCAACGCCACCACGGCCTCAGTGTCCGACATAAGAAATATGCTGGCGGAGGCCAATGGGATCATGGGCGCAGGCGGGGTAGTGCTTTATCTGGACGAAATACAAAATTTTAACAAGAAACAGCAACAATCGCTGTTGGAATGTATTGAGGACGGGCGGGTGACGCTCATTGCCTCAACTACGGAAAATCCGTACTTTTATATATATAACGCTATTCTTTCCCGAAGCACGGTATTTGAGTTTAAAGAGGTTTCGACAGACGACATTTTAAAAGCCGTGGAAAGGGGAACGGATAAGCTCGCCGAAAATTATGATCTGCGGCTGGAGATAGAAGCGGCGGAGCATTTGGCTGCCTGTTCCGCGGGAGACGTGAGAAAGGCGCTGACCTCTCTTGAGGTGGCGCTCATGTCGGTGGAGCCCGATGAGAACGGCAAAATCGTCATAGATATGGCGGCGGCCGAGGCGGTGACCTCAAAAAAAGCCTTTCGCCACGATAGGAACGGTGACAGCCACTACGATGTGCTGAGCGCTTTTCAGAAGTCCGTCCGCGGCAGTGACCCTGACGCGGCCCTGCACTATCTGGCAAGATTGGTGGCGGCGGGAGACCTTCAATCGATCTGTCGGCGGATATTGGTCATGGCAGCTGAGGATATAGGCCTCGCATATCCGAATGCCATCGTCATAACCAAAGCCTGTGTAGACAGCGCCCTGCAGCTGGGTTTCCCGGAGGCGCAGATACCACTGGCCGAGGCAGTGATAATGCTTGCTACTTTGCCAAAGAGCAATAGTGCGGTGGAGGGCATAGGCGCGGCGCTTGCTGATGTGCAAAACGGAAGAACAGGCGATGTGCCGCTGCACCTTAAGGATACTCACTATCAGGGGGCGGAGAAGCTTGGCCGTGGAGGGTATAAATATCCTCACAACTATCCGAACAATTACGTCCGGCAACAATATCTTCCCGATGAGATAAAGGGTAAAACCTACTACGTTCCGGGTAATAACAAGCTGGAGCAGAATACGCGCGCTTATTGGGAAAAAATAAAAGGTGAAGGAGATAAGCAGTAAATGTTGGAAATAGCAGTTTTAGTTCTTGTAGTGCTACTGGTGCTTTTCGGCATCTGTGCTTTTTTGACCATCAGAAGTCTGAGAGATGAAGATGATTACGACGATGAGCCAGAGGCATTTGAATCTGATGAAGATACGCCAGAGAAACCTAAGCGGGCGAAAAAGCCTAAAAAAGAGCCCGAAATAGCGGCAGAAAAGGCACCTGAGGAGCCGGTTAAGGTGAATGCCGATCCTAAGGCAAAAACTGAAAAGAAGCCGGAATCGAAACCGGAATCAAAGCCGGAAAAAGTGGAAGCTAAGCTTAAAAGTCCGATGCCTGTTAACGAGACTCCGGCGGGCGATTCCGGTGAGACACGCCGTATTGTGCTTCCCTCTGAAAAGCCTGCGGCAGTTAAAGATGATGATAAATTCAGAACCAGAGTAGTGACTAAAGAGGAAATGGCCCAGATAAAGGCCGCTGCTACAGAAGCAGAGGCTCCTGCCGTGAAGAATGCCGTAAAGCTTAAAGATGAACCCTTGACAGTCACCGATAATATTGAAGCAGATGAGGATGATATCGGATTTAACCCTGTGCCCTTTGTGATAGTGGGCGTGGTGTTGCTTTTGGTTTTGGCTGCTGTAGCTTTCTTAATGGTGCGCAGCAGCATGGTAAACAGTCATGATAACGGTATAGTTAACGAACCGAAAACTATAACTGCCACAGTCAGCAACATCATTCAGGAAACAGATTTTGCCGGGTCGATCGAATGTGATTTTCCTGATGTGCGTTATTTTGCCGCAGGAGGAAAAGTCAAGAGCGTGAACGTGGCCGAGGGTGACCATGTGCAGCGCGGTCAGGTGTTGTATACCATTGACAGCTCTTCACTTGAGGAGCGCATAGAACTGCTTAACCAGCGGCTTGAGAATGCTACCGTGACAGAAGAAAAAACCGTGGAAGATAATGTGGAGATACGCGCTACTGCTGCAGGCACCATAGGTTCGTTGAATGTGTCGGAAGGAAGCAGCGTCCGTGAGGGCGACACCATAGCGTCTATGAGCTCAGTGTCTGACTACCGCGTGACGCTTGACTTTGATGCGGAGCAGACCGGAAAGATCGTTTCGGGTGACACGGCAAAGGTGAAGTTTGCCGGCGAGACCATTGATGGTACGGTAACCGCGGTGCGTGAGACTGAGGACGACGACACATCTATTTACACCGTGACGATATCCTTCCGTCCGTCCACAGCGGCTATGGGCCGGGCCGGGGCTGAAATAAACGGAATTTCCGGCACAGGAAACGGTGATGTTGTGTCAGGCAGCAAAGTGACCACTGTTATTCGTGCATCTCATAGCGGCACGGTCAGTGATATTCGCGTAAAGAATGGGGATAATGTCCGCGAGGGAGCGGTGATAGCTGTTTTATCCACAACGGGCACCGTTACCGAGAGCCGTACTGATGAACTTGCCGCTCAGGATATAAAACTCCAGATAGAACAGCTTGAAAATGAACTTCAGAACTATACCGTAAAGGCTGAGGTCAGCGGTTATGTCCAGCATTTATACCTTAAAGAGGGCGACAATACGGCGGTAAATATGCAGGCCGCAATTGTGATTCCTGACGGCAGCCTGTATTTGAAAGTGGCTGTGGACGAAGAAAATGCCGATATGACAGTCCCTGCGACGGCCAGATTTAAGCTTGTGAAAACCAATGACGCGTCAGTCCCCGACGAAGCATGGAAAAAGGTGAGCACATCAACTGAGTACACCGGCATCATGGACGCGGTGTCTCCGGACCCCGATAATGCAAAGAAATATAGCGGGCACATCATTCTTGATGAACAGGTCAATCTCCGCGCGGGAATGATCGCGGCGGTCAGTGTTGTTACCTATTCTAAATACGATGCATTGCTTGTTCCGGCAAAACTTATACATGACGGAAAGGTATCCGTATGGCGGGCGAACCGCATTGAAGAAGTTCCCGTAGTGACAGGCATAACCACTGACGACGGCTTTGTGGAGATAATAAGCGGAATAAACGGCGTTGATAAGATCGTTGTTGACGATGGCTCCGGGGAGGAATAGGCAATGAACGAAAGGCGTGATAAGCATAACTATTATCTTGATATAGCCACAACAGTCCTGGAGCGAGGTACCTGCATACGCCGCAAGTATGGCTCAATAATCGTCAAAAATGACGAGATAATCTCCACCGGCTATACCGGTGCTCCCAGAGGAAGAAAAAACTGTACTGATCTGGGATATTGTCGGCGTGAGCAGCTGAATATACCGAGAGGAGAGCGCTATGAGCTTTGCCGCAGCGTACACAGCGAGGCTAATGCTATAATCAGTGCTCCAAGGCGTGACATGATAGGCTCCACTTTGTATTTGGCCGGTAAAGATTGTCATACCGGCGAATTGGTGGAAAACGCAACAAGCTGCTCCTTCTGCAAGCGTATGATAATTAACGCGGGCATAGCCAAGGTCATCGTTCGCCAGACAATGGACGAATATACGGAAATAGACGTTCAGCGGGACTGGATCGAGAACGATGACAGCCTCGGAGATAAGTTGGGTTATTGATATATTAGAAATGACAGCGTCTGTTGAACACACTGTGAGATAATAAAAAGACTATTTTACGGAGGGTTTTTATGGCAGCCGATAAGGTTTACAGAGTTTTATCAATGTATAAGCAGATGCTGGACGGCGGAGTTGTTGACAAAGACGAAGCCGCTGAGCGATATGATGTTAATGTGCGCAGCATTTTGCGTGATATAGCTGATATACGCGAGTTTATGGAGATGCGTTCACTTCAGACCGGAGATCGCAATACTGTCATATATGACCGTTCCCAAAAGGGGTACAGGATAAAGGTTCTACAATCAGACAGAGACTAACAGCTGTCAGTGTAAGGGCGAAAATTATCTGCAAAAAAGGCCTGCCTATTGCGGCGGGCCTTTTCTTTTTACTTCTTGCTTCAAAATTTTTTAAAAAAAGTATTGACAAACCTAACTTTATCCTGTATAATAGTCAAGGTGAGCACAGAACGGATTTGGACGATATGGCCCGGTAGTACAGTTGGTTAGTACGCCAGCCTGTCACGCTGGAGGTCGAGGGTTCGAACCCCTTCCGGGTCGCCATATGCTGTCCTAGCTCAGCAGGCAGAGCACTTCCTTGGTAAGGAAGAGGTCGGCGGTTCGAATCCGCTGGACAGCTCCAAAACCACCCCGGTTGGGGTGGTTTTTGTTATACAATAAATTTGCAGCTATGAATAGGGCCGTAAAAAAGTCGTGCCTCCACACTACAAAGCGAGTTTTTTTACACCTTCTGGTTGTTTTTTCATGAAGAAGCCATGAGTCACTCAAAGTCGACAGGTTTGACCAAAATTCACCTCTTGTCATATAATGTATAGAGAGTGATGACGAAAGTGCAGACTGCTCTGGCCGTCCCTTTTCATGCGACGGGTGCTACAGTGGATAAACTAAGTAGAAGTTAATATAAAGCAGGGGTCGCTGTGGTAGGCAGCGGCCTCTTTTGGTATGAAAATGGATCTAAATGACCTATTGACACGGCAAGGTAAAAATGATAGAATAAAAGCAATAGGAGGATACCGCCATGAAAAAATGTGTACTTGACGAAACCAAGATATGTAGTGACTGCGGCGAATGCAGCCGCTGCGACCTTGACCCTAATAAAACTTGCGACAGCTGCGGCAAATGTCTTGAGACCGAGGCCGACAGCCGCGCCATATATATTGACAATATTATTCTTGATGAATGATAAGCAGGGGCTCAGCCGGGGGTTGAGCCCCTGTTGTACAAAAAAATTATGCAACCGAATTCAGTTTTCAGGCACTATATAAGTGAAAGGAGGGGAGAGCGATGCCGGGGGAGGACTACATAGCCGAGTTTTCAAAGGAGTATATTGGCAAGCTGTTCTATTTCTGCCTTAAAAAGACTGGAAATACGCACGAGGCTGAAGAGCTCAGCGCAGAAATAACAATGCATATTATTTCTGCATTGAGAAGAGGGACGCAGCCCCGCAGCTTCCCGGCGTGGGTGTGGCGGATAGCGCGCAACCGCTATAGCCGGTGGGCAGAAAACAAACACAGTTTCCGGAAAAACTCTATGGAAGCCGAACTCTGTTCCGACTCTCCGGAGGACGGACTTATCCGTGCAGAGGAGCTTTCGCTGCTCCGGCGTGAGCTGGCCTTCACTGTCGCAGAGTATCGTAGAGTTGTTGTAGCCTATTATATCGAGGACAGAAGCGTGAAGGACATTGCTAAAAGCCTTTCCCTATCCGAAAATACGGTAAAGTCCAAGCTTTACCGCGCCAGAAATATTTTGAAGGAGGGTATGAATATGGCAAGAGAATTCGGAGCAAAGAGTTATAAACCGGAAAGCGTAGGCTTTTCAGCTACAGGGAGACTGCCCAGTGGGCTGCCGTGGTCGGCAGTGAACCGAAAAATCCCAAATAATATCTTGCTTGCTGCCAGCAATAATCCATCCACGGCAGAGGAGCTTGCTATGGAGCTTGGGGTGGCCCTGCCCTATATGGAGGAGGAGATAGAGCTGCTTGTTGAGGCGACGCTGCTGAAAAAGGTTGGCGGAAAGTATGTAACCAACTTCCTGATTGAGAGTTTGGAAATCCAGCGGGAGGTATACCGCGCTGTGAAAAACAATTCCGAGGCGAGGAGTGCGGTCATCAACGAGATAGCGGAGGATTGTTTGCCGGCAATACGCGGCCTTGTGTATTGTCCGCTGACCGATGAAGAACTGAAATGGTGGGTCGTGCTGGACCTTGTGGATCAGCTTATCAACAACATCAAGGGATATGACGGCAAGTGGCCTGTCCGTGATAACGGCGAGGACTGGGGCTTTATGGGCTATGAGAACACTATCAATGAGCTTTGTGAAGTGGTGGGCTGTAATTGTATGGGAAATGAAAAAGTGTTCTATCAGCACTATACAATCAAGCCTTACGGCCTGCGTGATCGAATTGGCGAGCTAGGTTATGTGCCTACTCTCCTGCTTGGCGACATTATCAGCAGGGGCCGCAGAATTGACTCTCTCTCTGCTTCTGAGGCGGAGCACTGGAAACAGATAGAAAAGGGCTTTGCCCATGCCGATTCGGAGGGGAATGTTATTCCCGACATTATGGTCATAGAGGGCGATAACTGGAACAAGATACATGAGCTTTATAAGTCGCATCCGTGCTTCAATGATATGCGGCAGAGCTTTCAGTCAGTATTTGAAGAGCTTATAGAAATTTTCAGAAAATACGGCGGAGAGTTATTCTGCGAGCAGATCGCATGCTACGCCTATTTCGATATTTACCATCTCCGCACTATAACCATTAAGGATGAGGTGGAGAGCGGACGGCTTATTGTTCCAACCGAGCCGGACAGGAGCGCAATAGCAATGTGTATTGAAGTGAAGTAAACATTACTTTACTCATAAAGCAAGGGAGGAAGCGCCCGGCGTTTCCTCCTTTTTCATATGCAATTTCGGCAAAACGTGAGAAGATTATGAGGATTTTATTTGTAAAAAGGTCTTGACGAAACAGTATTTTTGTGGTATTATTATAAAGCTATGGAAAATAAGTTCATGAGACTTGCAATAGAAGAAGCGAAAAAGGCGCTCGTTATGGGTGAAATCCCGGTGGGGGCGGTGGTCGTTCACGGCGAAGAGGTCATCGGACGCGGGCATAATTTGTGCGAGACCGACCGCGATGCCACGGCCCATGCAGAGATCATTGCCATCCGCGAAGCTTCCCGGAATTTGGGGGATTGGCGGCTTAACGAGTGTGAGCTTTATGTCACGCTGGAACCGTGCACTATGTGCGCGGGAGCCATTATCAACGCGCGGCTGGGCAAGCTCATTTTCGGAGCCTATGACCCGGAGTACGGCGGCGCCGGCGGGCGGATCGACCTTTTTGCGCGGCACTGCTTCGGAGCCGGGACGGAAGTTTACGGCGGTGTGATGCGCGGTGAGTGCGAGACGATGCTGAACGAGTTTTTTGATGGCATGAGAAAAAAATAATACGGAGCGGTATCGAAGTGGTCATAACGGGACTGACTCGAAATTGGTCGAAATATGTCGAGAAATGGAAAATAAAAGAATATATTGTAATATACCTTAACTCAAAGGAATTTGAGTGCGTTAAATCACCTAAAAGTTAATATAAGTTTATAACATTTCCCACAATTAGTTCCCACAAGAGCAGGTTGTGAAAATGTTAAAATATATAGGGAGAAGTATCGAAGCGGTCATAACGAGAACGACTCGAAATCGTTTTGGCGTGACGAGCGCCACGTGGGTTCGAATCCCACCTTCTCCGCCACTACGGGGTTTTTGCCTATGCAAGAACCCCGTTTTTGTTCCCTCAAAAGTTCCCTCAGATACAAATCCGTTGCATTTCGACCACTTAGATGTCGATCAGGGCAGATAATGTTTCCAGGGATATTCTTTTTGAGCTTAAATCTAAATGTGCGTATATGTTTGCAGTCGTTTTATAATCGCTGTGACCGAGCCATTCTTGAATATCCTTCATCGTTACCCTGCCTTTCCCTTTGTTCAGAAGCAGCGAGGCACAGGTGTGTCTTAAGTCATGGAACCTTATGCTTCTCATATTGTTGTCTTTGAGCAGTTTATGAAAAGAATATGTTATGTAGTCAGGTTTAATTAAATTGCCTGACTCATCCACCATAATATAATCAAGCCATTTATTGTTGTAGGCTCGTTTGAGCCCTTTTTTATTGTCATCCTGACTTTGTTTTAATTCTAAAAGCCGATTCTTTATTTCGGAGGAAAGAGGCATCGTTCTCATAGTAGCAACAGTCTTTGTATTGTTCTTTGCTATAAGAGTGTTTTTCCCGTCAACTCTTGTTGAGATAACTGCATGATTTACATAAAAAATGTTGTTATCAAAGTCAAAGGCAGACCATCTCAATCCTACGCATTCACTTCTCCTAAGACCGTAAAAACTTGCAAACAATACAGCTATTTCCAATTTGCTGCCTTTTGTCAGCTCAATAAGCGTGTTTACTTCTTCTGCGGAGTAGTAGTTTCCAACAAACTTATTTTTCTCCGGTTTTTCAACTTCCTCAATGGGGTTTTCTTTTATGTAACCCATTTTTCGAGCATAACATAAAGATAATCTGATTATTGCATGGTAGTGAATCACTGTATTTGGTTTAACTCTATCCAATTGCACATCATAAAAATCCTGTATGTCTTTAGCTGTCAGATCTTTAAGCCTGATTTTCTTTTTCCTGAAATAAGGCTCTATGGGATTCTTCACACTTTCGCAATAACTGGAATAAGTTGTTTCTTCGATCCGTTTTTTCCGTTTCTTGGTCAATGGCAAATACATTTTTAGATAATCTGCAAACAAAAGATTTGAAACTTGCTCGGCTGATAATTCTGATAATGTTATTTTGTCAAGCACAGCGCTCAGAAGCTGTGGTTCAATTGGTTGTGTCTCGTCAATCGCTGTGTCCTCCTTAATCTCATGATAACATAAATCTTCGCGAGGAATTTCAAATTCCCGTAATATCTGCCGTGACATTGCATCTGCTTTTGTTTTGTTCCCCTTAACAGGCAGCTTTGTCGGAAACCATTTTTCTTTTCGCTTACCTCTCACATTCGTATATACCATTACGGCATAATATAATCCTCTCTTTTCTCTGATATAGTTTTTCACATCAATGTACTGTTCCTTTTCCATATTATTTTACCTCCATAAAAATCCTCCTTGTCAGGTCAGTATCCGCACGATATTGATTATAATATTTGAGTTATATGACAGGCGGCTATATTCTGCCGCTGCTACTTTGGGCGATTAGTATGTGGCATTTTTTATATGATATCACTTGAAATGTAATATGAAGTTGTTTATACTTGGTATGCTAATAACGTAGCATACGAGACCAATGACGTTACCTATTTGATGTTGATATGCTCTCCATATATACAAACCCTATTATAATATATAAGCATAAAAAGCGAGTACAGTTTTAAGGCTGTACTCGTTAAAAACTATGTGAGCAGATATATTAAGTACTGCAATCACTCTTTATAAACTCAAACACTTGGCCTCTTGGAGTAGTCCACGGTGTTAATTAAGCTATCCATTCAGGAAGATTTTATGTGTAAATTATAAGGTTAAAATATCTTTGTTATGAATCTAAACTCCCATATAGTTCTATAGAGCGTTTATTTCTATATTGCTTAAACAAGGTTCGCTGATATGTTCGATAAGTTAATTGTTTACTTGTATTGAAGTGGTAATATCCCCAGTAGAAAAACAAATTAGATTGGTCTTTACTAAGAAATTCATATATTAAGTTATTTGCAATATCAAAAGGAGCATCCCCAGAACGCTGAATTTTTTGGACTTTTTCTTTTATTAGTATTTTTAAAGGTTCTGATAAATAAGGACAGTTACAATATATAATTACATACCAAAATTCTTTTTGCAATAAGGGCTCATAGGGGAGTATTTGTGTAATATTAGCTTTAATTACCTTTTCAAGCTGATTTAAAACTATGCTTTTATAATAATCATTATACTGGCTATATATTAAATAATTTGCCCATAATATTGGATTATTCTCTTCTTCTATTTTCCGTGATATGACGTTTTCGCTATGTTGTAACAATGATATTTTATACTCATAGAAAAAAATAAACCAATTGCATATGTCATTAAGATTTGCTCTTTCAAAAATAAAAGAGTATCTTCTAATAAGATTAAGTAATTTATTATGGTTTTTTTCATCAGTCTTAAAGTATAATTCGTCATCAAAATACACGATCATAGAAATCACTTTCTGCGTGTGTTCAAAACATGGACAGAAGTAATATACATACAAGGCTAATTCAAGAAAGATAAAAGCTCTTCCAGTTTTGCCGTCATCAAATAATTTATAGCCATCTTTTTTATTGCTAATATTATTTAATAATGTACTTAATATAAAAGATACAATGAATCTCCTATCTTTGGGAAATTCCGTCATCAATATGGAAAATTCATTTTTCAGCCTATCCAAAGAAATATAACTATTTTTGATCAAATAATCGTATTCAATTGATTTGTGCAAATCTCTTTTTTTGAAAAATAAATCAGAAATCTTATCAGCAAGAATACGTGTTTTTTCAATCCATATATTTAATAAAACCGGCGTTTCTGTTTTATAATATTTTAACTCATTTAAATGCAATAAATACTTCTGTGCAGTTGCTTCGATGGTTTTGATAATGGTATCAATAGTAGTAGGAATGTTTGAGAATATATAGATGTCATCAACATATCTAAAAATACGATAATCTTTTGAGTTAGTCAACCCCTGTACCTGAAGGTTTTCAAGGATTTCTTTGTCAATTTGTTGTAACAAAATTTCAGCGATCATCCTTGAAAATTCAGGGCCTACAATAAGTCCATTTGATGACTTGCCGTTTATATTCTGTAAAACTCTATCAATAACTATTAATAAATTGCTGTTTTTAGCTTGTTTAGAATCAACAGTATTTCTTTCAATAATCCATTTATACGAATGTGTGTAGATGCTGTCAAAACAAGACTTATAATCTACTTTTGCAAAATACCTATATTTGAAATTGCACTGTTGCCATAATCTTGAGTTTGTAAAAGAAGAGACCGAGTTAAATTTATATATCCGAAAGTAAGCTCCAGTTTGCTGCAAGATACCTTTATCTAATTTTTTAGATATTTTTGCAAAATATTCAGTTAGCTTATTAGTTCTGCGTTTATAAAATAAATCATTGTTTTTTCTATGATATCTCAAAGAAAAGCAGTGGTTACTTTCTAAATGACTTAATATTTCTTTTTGATAACATTCTATAAAAATATAGATGTTCATGGCAGAAATTGGTTGCACTAAGCTGATTTCTCGTGTTCCATCAATTCCTTTCAATATGTTATATTTTAAAGGTGTTGAAGCCCACCAATCTGCCTCGAAAGGTAAATTGGTGCTAGCAGCTTTTGTTGTCTCTAGCTTATAAAAAATTTGAGACAACTCTTTTTTATGATCTAAAAGAAATTCATAAAATTTCCCATAAGAAAATAATTCGGAAACTTCAACGGGCATAATATCTGTTAATAAGTAATCGATTTTATTTCGTTCTATATTATTTTTTACCATTGATTTTTCCTCTCCTTTGTGATATAGTAATATTGTTAGAGAAGTACTGCTCTAACAGCGATTGAAAAATCGCACACATCAGCGGCATAATCATTTAAAAGGGTAACCTAATGATTATGTTAAGAGTCTATATATTTTTTTAGACTCGGTTAGAGGGTATCGAGAAGACTCGATGCCCTTTAATTTTTAATGCCCCACTTTTACTTTAATCAAGTATTCTCTAACTAATCTTTCATAGCTTTTCGGACCATCCAAAATTATGCCTATTTGTTTGCACATTTTTTCTAAACTATCAAAATTAATACCTATAGGTTCTACGAAAAGCAAAGTTCTATATTTACGCATGTTATTATATAAGTTGTATATTGATTCATTTATATTTCCTCTTAAGAAATACGGCATAGTTATATCATTAACAATGAACGCATTTAATATAGAATTTTTTAAAAAGTCTCTTGTTTCATCTGTAAGAAATTCCATTCTATATCGAAGTTCTTGGTAGTTAGAAATAAAACCTTTTGTTTTCCATATAATTGACTTGTATTTTGGTAATTGATAAACGGTCCTAAAAGAAAATGCTTTTAATTGATGTCTAAGTAATTCGATGTTTTTTGTGCCACCCATTTGATATTCTTTTACGATATCGTTAATCCTTTTTGTGTATTTATCGATTTTATTTTGTGTTATTCCATATTTAAAAGTTGTCGTAATTTGGTTAGTCTTTGGCGAGACTGATGGGGTTAAAACGAATTTATAGCCTAAAAAGTCGAAATCATCGGAACCAGATCGTGCACACACGTCGTGGACAGAAATATACTTTGTTTTAGAAGTATTCAATTTGGTCTTGCAATTTTTAATTACATCGTTGTAAAAAACCTCTTGAATTGCTTCGTTAATAATACGAAGGCAGGTATCATTTCCAATACGCTTATTAAAAATTAATATACCGTCATCAATATAACGACGATAAAAAATAAGACCATGGTTTCTAAGTTTTAGCGAAAGAACGGTATCAAAATGCTTCGAAATTATTTCACAAATAATGTTTGAAGTATTTAATCCGGCATAAGCATATTTTGTACTTTTAACGAATGCCTGTAAAAGATCAATCTGGTATCTTTCGAAAGAACCTTTTGATATGTATTTTGAGAAGACATATTCACTGGAAACAGAGTTGAAGAAATTCTCGAAATCAAATCGAAATATAGAATAATCATTCATATTGTGTAATGCATTAACAATATCAAATAAAGAATGCATATATTCATTTCTATTTGGATATTTAATATGGAATTTTCTGTCTAATAACCTCTTAAGATAAATACATAGCGTATCTTCACACGAGAATGGTTTGTACATTTTCATATGTTTTATCTTATCAGATCGTTTTATAACAATATCAGTAAACTTTGAAAAATCAAAATTGCCGCTATTATAATCTGAGCTCACCTGTTCGATTATGGTTTCGAGATGAGCATCATTTTTTCTATTTTGCTTAGGCAAGGATGAATTCTGATATTCAATAATTTTTTTTATTTCATTATTGATATCCATACTGCTACACCCTCCGTTTTTATACTTGTAAAGTACCTTTAAAAATGCTTGCTAAAGATATCTTTAGTATCATAAAATAATAGTTTTGATTATTTGCCCTTTTTGATATATCATTAAAAGCCGCCTGTACTTTTTAAAAATATTTTAACATAATACATCCATATTTTCAATAGAAAAAGTAAAAAAATGTTTCTATCTTATATAAAGTAAATTGCTATATATAATTTGGCATTTATCAATATTATAAACGATTTAACGCTATTGACTTCATTCATAATAAATAACCGCTTCTGAAATGAAGCGGTTATAATGTTTACATTAATCCAATAACTCGGAAATCTGCAATATGTGTTTTTGACCTCCTTATAATACTAAAATAATATGGTGTAGTCAAAAAAACAATCAGAGCGTCTTTATCAACAACGAATCTTTTATGAACTACAATTCCCTGGATTTTTCTGCTGTTTATCCATTTTCTTATGGTTTCTTTTCCATAACCTGTTATGTCCTGAATGTGCTTTGCGTTGAGCGCATCAGGAAAGCCAGCCATTTTGGTTCTGTAATACTCGGCTATATCTTCTTTCTGCCGTTCGGACAGCTGGTTCTTTTCTGCATGCTCCTGCATATATTTCACCACATCAGACATAGGAATTTTATAGTAGTGCAGCAATCCATCACAGCATTTTTCAAAATGAATTTTTCCGCTCTTTAGCAGTTTATACGCAGTTGATTGTGAGATATTGCACACTTGACAAAGTTCTTGTTTCGTTATATAATCTTTTTCGACAACATTCATTTATTATTCACAACTTTTCTTATTGTTCAGTGATAGGTGAATGTAACGGTTCCCTCAAAGTTCCCTCATTTTTGAAAAAAATCATATCTTGCGAATAAAATATTAACGGCTCGATTTTTGGTGGAAAAAATAGAGAAAGAGTGCCGAAAACGTCGATTTAAGGCGGTTTCATCATCCTTATAAGTTCCATTATATTCTCTTAAATTCCATTTGAGTAGGATATATTCCACTCACTGCACAACTCTCGAAATCAGTTGTACCTCACGGTACCGTGGGTTCGAATCCCACCAGCTCCGCCAAAAAAGCCTTGAAAACACGCAGTTTGCAAGGCTTTTTTATTTTTGATTTTCTTTGATGCTTTTCTGTGGTAACAGAGCTTTGCGGTAAGTTTCAAGGACGGTCTTTTTCCGTTCAAGCCGCACATTAACATATTGTGCGTTTACCGCTTCATGGTTGGTTGAAATGCTAAGTGATATACCGAAGATATGAACAGAGGAAGTCGTTCAACTCAATTGGCAGAATCATTTGCCAGCCATTTTACCTGTTTTTTCAGAATAGCCAAACCAATTATCAACACCACCGGGAATATGGCGGCGGCAAGCAGTCCTACTTTGAGGTTACCGTCAGCCATTCCGGAAAAGAGCCCAACCATTGACGGACCCACAGTACCTCCCACGTCTCCGGCTAAGGCCAGAAAAGCGAACATGGCGGTGCCGCCCGTTGGGCACTTCTGTGAAGAGATGCTGATGGAGCCCGGCCACATAATGCCTACTGAAACGCCGCATAGCGCACAGCCTGCCAACCCTATGATCGGGGAGGATGACAGAGACGCCAGCAGGTAGCAGCATACGCACAATCCGCCGCAGCCAAGCATGGTTTTCATCAGGTCAAGCTTTTCACTCATTTTGCTGTAGAACACGCGTGATATGCCCATAAGCGCCGCAAATAGGCAAGGCCCGGCAAGGTCGCCAATGGTCTTAGAAACACCCATTGCTGACTCGGTAAATGCAGATGCCCACTGAGCCATGGAAGCTTCGGAGGCTCCGGAGCATACCATAAGCAATATCAATAGCCAAAACAGCGGCAATCGCACTAAACTGCTGACACGCATACCTTGGCCGTCTTCCACCAACCGCTCAATAGGGCAGGTGATAAAATTGACTGCATTATATAATGGCACCAGTGCCCAGATCAGCGTAAGTATTTGCCAGTTATTAACACCAAATACTGCGAAGAACAGTGTAGAACCCAAAATCACTCCTACAGCTCCCCAACAATAGAAAGAATGCAATAGGCTCATCATGCCCTCTTTGTTTTCAAAGGGACAGGCCTCAACGATGGGGCTTACCAGAACCTCGACCAGACCGCTGCCCATTGCATAGAACACTACTGCAATCAGAATTCCTATGAAGGGGCTGGGAAGCAGCATTGGCAAGAAGGCCAGCAGCACGAGCCCCGCTGCGGACACCACCTGAGAAATCACTACGCAGATTCGATAGCCTATCCTATCTACAAATTTTGTGGCAGCAAAATCGATTATTAACTGTGTCAGATAGAATACCATTGGAATCATTGCAATTTTTTCCAGCTGGATTCCATATGTATTTTTAAATGTAAGAAACAAAAGCGGTGCAAAGTTGGCAGAAATCGCCTGCGTTATAAATCCGAGATAGCAAGCGATCAGCGTTTTTCTGTAATTAGGCTGTTTTGTCATGGCAATCCCTTTCCGTTTAATGCATGTTTGAGATTATTTCCCGGCTCTGATATTTTTGACCGTGGATTTTTGGATGCTTAAATCTTCATATACTCTGATTCCTCCATTGCCAACCGGAGCCTGAGCTAAAAGCCCGACCTTCACAACAGGATCAACCGGAAGATGGAAGTATCTCATCATATAGAAGTTTTCCCCATCCATAGAGTAATGGAATGCAAAATTATTACCCACTCTGCAAACCTGCAGCCATGCTGTATCTCCCTCAAGATTGCACCCGTTGGCATCATCCGAATCACCTTTCGTTACCACGCTTACAGCGGCATGTGTACCAAAATCTGTTAATTCAAAACAGCATTTTGCCCAACAGTTCATATCTTTCATAACCATGACGGATGCAGAATCATAGGTGTCTTTAAAGCCGTGTGATACTTTGACCTTAAGAAT
>JAFLUQ010000029.1 GCA_022508735.1 Oscillospiraceae bacterium
ACATTCATATCCTGCCGCGTGATAACGGACGGCTGCCGTCTTAACCTATGACCTTCCGATTATAATATGAAATCGAATCGCGAAGGGTTCAGCAAGCAACTCCAAGGCGAGTTCAGCCGCGCTCCGCCGCCGACTCGCACCAACCGTCGGCTCTCTGGAGGTTTAACGTGACCTACTACTCCTTTTCACAGTCTTTAGGATTCAGTTGTAACGTTATTATAACACAAAAAAAGAAAAAAGCAAGAGTTTTTTCAAAAAATTTTGAAAAATTCTTTAAAACACCTTGACAAATTCATTCTACAGTTGTAAAATATAATTACATTCTACAATTGTAAAACAAAATACGAAAAGGTGATAAGATGAAAACGACAGAATTAAAGAAGCTTCCGGAAAGCGAATTTGAGATCATGGCGGCGATCTGGGCCGAGGGTGAGAGCGTGACCAGCGACCTGCTTATGGATCGGCTCAGAAAGGACTGGAAAAAGACCACGCTGCTTAGCCTGCTCACCCGGCTGTGTGAAAGAGGCTTTCTGCGCTGCGATAAGGAGGGCAAGCACAACGTGTATACCGCCCTTGTACGCGAGGAGGACTACATAAAAATGGAAAGCGCAGGCTTTCTCCGCCGGGTACACCGAGGCTCCGTGGCTCGGCTTGTGGCCTCTCTCTACGACGGGGAGGCCATAACCCGGGCCGATCTTGAGGAGCTGGAGGCGTTCATAAGGGAGGCAAAGGAATGTTAAGCACAATCCTTGAAATATCCCTGTCTATGGCGGCAGTGATTGTTATCGCGCTGGCGCTGATGCCGCTGCTCGAGAAAAAATATTCCGCCCGCGGGCGGCGCATACTGTGGCTCATTTTAGCCGTACGCCTGCTTATTCCCCTTAATATAACGCTGCCAAAGGCGCCCGTGACCATTGAGCCGCCGGAGCGTATCGTGGTGCTCAGGACGGACTCCGCCGTGCCGGTGCAGGTCATGACTGAGGAGGAACGCACGATCGCCGTAAGATATGAGCCTTCGTCCGCGAACTATGCGCCGCTGTTTTCACTGCGGGAGCTGCTTACGGTCATATGGATCATAGGTGCGGTGGGTTTTATGCTGTTTCACCTGATATCATATTGGGTATTTAGGCTTCGCATACGCCGAAGGCTTGAATACGCCGGGCAGTACCAAGGCCTTAAATACTACAGCTGTGATGCCATAGAAAGCCCGATAATGACCGGCTTCTTTCGCCCGGCGGTCATCATGCCCAAGGATGAGTATTCCCCCGAGGAGCTGGAGATAATTCTTGCGCACGAATACACCCATCTGCGTCGTGGAGACCTTTGGTATAAGCTCATCCTTCTCGCCGCCAATGCCCTGCACTGGTTCAACCCTGCGATCTACTTCATGGCAAGGCGGGCCAACAAGGATATGGAATATTCCTGCGACGAGGCCGTTATCAAGGATAAGAGCTTTGAGTTCAGGCAGCTGTATTCCATGACTATACTTAAGTCCATGAAACGTCATTTAAAAAATGAATAACAGGAGGATAAGCTATGAAAAACTATATCAACCCGCCAAGCCTTTCCACCTCTTTTTCTGAGAGCGGAAAGAGCGCTAAAAACAGGCTAATGAACATTTTGACCGGGCAGAAAAAACGTTCGGGCATACTTATCACGGCTACGGTGCTGACCGCCACGCTGTGCGCCGGTGCAATGGTGGTTTTCGCCGGAGGTGAGAGTGTAAAGAAGCCTGATATCGGCAGCAATGCAGTCACCACACCTGAAACTGACCTTGACACCGCCGTGGCCCAGGCCATACTGACCAGGAGCAGTCACTATGCCGAAGCGGAGTTCTGGGCTGAAGGGCACATCATTCTTGGCACAGACAAGGTTGGGGACAAAACCGAGGTTTACGCCGTCACTTCCATAGGAGGCTACAGCTTCATAAACGGCGCGTTTATAAAGGACAGCGGCAGCGGCGTTGTTCCGGCGGTCATAACCATCGACGCCGACGGCGCGGCTGAGATCACATATCCGATGGACGGAAGCTCTTATGACGAGTCGCTAAAGGATATGTTCCCCGATGTAATTTACAAAGAGCTGAAAGACGCAAAAGACTATTATCCCGAGCTGAAGGCTCAGGAGCAGGCTCAGGCCAGAGAATACCTTGTGAGCATAGGTCGTGACGCTGAAACATTTGAAACCAAGTACCGCACTATCGTTATAGAAACGGAGATATGCGAATTCGGAGATTACGAAATATGGGGCGGTCCGCGCAAGTGGGAAATGAGCCCTGAATTGTCAAACGCTATTGATGAGATAAAAAAAGAATACGGCCTTGAAAAGTATGAGCTTTCATACGACATAGAATATTTGGAGGACGGCAGGCGCTATCTCTACTATGTTAAAGGGCACATTATTGATAACAGCGGCCTGTTGGAGTTCATAAAATGGGATAAGGACAACCACACTATCGTCGAGGTCAATAATTTTGATATCGTCGAAGGCAAGATATACCTCAGCGATGATAAGTCAGTAGGATAAGGAGGCCGACATGAAAAAATATATTAATCCTCCCTGCTTAAGCACTTCTTTTTCTGAGAGCGGAAAAAGCGTGAAGCAGCGGGTAATGAACATACTTGACACCCGAGCAAAGCGCATAGGCATAGCTCTGCTCGCCGCTATACCCCTTACGGCTGTATGTGCCGGAGCCTGCGTGTCGCTGGGCGGCATAGTACAGTCTGAGGCGACGACCTTTGTAGAGAACGGCCACGACGACATTATAAGTGATGAAGAATATTTCAACGAGCTGATGGCCGAATATGAAAAGTTCGGCATTACCGGAGAGCGCGGCGCTCTATACTACAACGGGGAGCTTATACGCTTCTTTATGGACGGCTACGAGCTGGAAAACGGAAACGTAAGCGCATACAGCGATTACAACCCGGCAGGCACGGTGGACGTACACACCGTACGTGATGATATACTCAACCCGGATGGAAGTACCAATCTGTTTGGCCCAATCATTGAGATCGCGCCATATTCCCGGGAGGAGTTTGACGCGAGAGATTTCAACAGGCCGAAGAGAGAGGCTGAGGCCACCTATGACAATTCAATTTTGGAAGAATCACCTATGGACGGGACCTTTGACGGGAACAGCGGTGCATATCTGTCTCAGGAGACATCCGAAGCCACGACTCAATATACCGGCCGAGACAATGGCGGCCAAACTGTTGAGGAAAAGCTTTCTCAGTACAAGGACTATGGCCTTACCTATGTAAAGAAAAACGGCAGCACGGGAAATATCTATTTTAACGGCTCACTTGTCAGCGCATTCGTGGACGAAAATCCCGACGGTTCAATTTTTGTCTGCCAGTCTGCGGAGGCCGGCTCGGGCACAGTTCATACAGTATATGACCGCGGCGGCAAGCTCGCCGGGCTTGAGCTGCACAATTAAACTTAAAGGAGAATTACCATGAAAAAATACATAACCCCGCCCAGCCTTTCGACCTCTTTTTCTGAGAGCGGCAAAAGCGCTAAACACAGGCTGATGAACATACTGGCCGGTAAGAAAAAGCGTTCGGGAGCGCTTGTCACCGCCGCTGTGCTGGCGATTTCCCTTTACACAGGCGCGATGGTGGTCTTTGCCGGCGACGACTCTGCAAACAGCCCCAATGTTATCATGACGGAGGAAACCGACATAGACGAGGCCGTGGCTCAGGCTATACTTGCCTGTCGCACATACTATCCAGAGGCGGAGTTCTGGGCCGAGGGGCACATCATTCTCGGTACAGATGAGATAGAGGGCAAAACCAAAATCTATGCCGTCACTTCTCTCGGGGGCTTCAGCTTTTTAAATGGCGCGTTCATAAAGGAATTCGGCACCTATGCCGTTCCAACTCTCATAGCCATCGGAGCTGACAATGCTGTAGAGATCACGTATCCGAAGGACGGAAGTGACGAGGCGCTGAATGAGTTGTTTCCACAGAACATTTCCAGCGAGCTAAAAAGCGGAAGGGACTACTATTCTGAGCTGAAAACCCAGGAGCAGTCACAGGCCGTGGACTATCTTGTGAGCAATGAGCTTGACGTTAATATCATCAGAGACAGCGTACGCACGATAGTACTGGAAACTGAGATCGGTGAATTTGCGGATACGGATATATGGTCATGGGGCAATCTGCCGCCGAGCTTGGATATAAATCCCACGGCTTTAAACACTATTCTCGGGCTTCAAAAAGAATATGGTCTTGAGAAATTTTCCATATGCTATACCGCAGACCATCTGGTTTACACTAAGGAATATCTGGAGAACGGCCGGCACTATTCCTACTATATTTTAGGTGGCGTCGATGGGAGCTACAAAAAGCTGAAATTTGTCAAATCGGATCACAACTACAAGGATAGCAAAGATAACAAAGTAGTTATGCGCGCTGTTTTTGACATTGTCGGCGACGAGGTATATTACAACGAAGCCGAAAGCCTAAGATAGGAGGATCGTCATGAAACACTATATATCCCCTCCCCGCCTTTCGACTGCCTTTTCTGAGAGCGGAAGGAGCGCAAAGCGGAGGCTCTCGAACATACTTGATACACGGGCCAGACGCATCGGGGTGGCTATAATCACAGTAATTATACTGACGGCAATTCTGGCCGGAGCGGTTTTATCCCTTAGAGTCAGAGGACAGAAAAACGGGTCAACGCCTGAAGGCGAGGTCACAATGGCGGAGCGGCTGTTTGAAACAAAGCACGCCTATGTAGGCGATGCGTCAGCCAACGGACGCACAGCATCGGCGCTTGGGATAGCGGCCAATCTCGGAGGTTTCACTAATGAGCTGCAAACCAAAACTGAGCCCTATGGCTGGAAGCTGACCTTTGAGAGTGAACCTGAGGGCGAATTCGACAAAATGTCGGACTATGCGGTGGCACTGTTGGCCCTGATAGATAACCTCGGCTATATTGAATGGGACTACAATAACGGCGTAACGCTGTCGCTGAGCGCCGACGGTGCCTCCAAAAGGATAGGCCGCGACGTGAAATCCGCCGCCGACACAGTGGAAGATCTGGCAAAACTTCTCGACGAGTTGGGTATATATAACTACAGAAATGAGATATACATCGCCCTCACCCGCGCTGACCTTGATGACTTTATGAGCAGTGCGGTCGTTATCCGTAGCGGCGAGACACAGAGCCTCGGAAAGCTCCACGAGTTTTTAAATATCTGCGCCATGAAGATACCCGGTGCGCTGAACATCGTTAACTATACCGAGGAGGGCTATCCCGTTCTTCTGCGCCTTGTGACCGACGGCGAGAGCTTCTGGGGCGGAGAATATGACGGTTATGTAGAAACCAACGAGCCGGACACTCCGAAATATTACGGCTTCGGGCCATATAAGCACCTGAAGATTTCCCCCTTCCGGGATACAGACACGGCAGCGTTCTACCTCGCGAACGATCCGGAGCTTACCTACGAGGAAATATTCCGCTTTCTGCTGAGCAGCAGCTATAACCCCGACCCGCCGGAGTTCCGCCTTTTGTTCCATGTGGAGAACGCGGGCTTTGACGAGGAATATATGTATTGACAATAAAGAACAGCCCCTTTTCATTAAAAAAGTTAACACATTTATAAGATTGACAATTCCCCCGTTTTTGATATAATATATTTATATCAAGAATGGGGGAATGATCTATGAAAAAAATTATAGCGTTACTCTTTATGCTATGCCTTATACCGCTTGGAGCGCTTGCGGCAGAGGACACAACTATCGTTCTGCGCATCGGCGACCCGTACATGACGGTGAACGGGGAGGAAACGGAAATTGACCCGGGCCGCGGCACCGCGCCGGTCATTGCGAGCGAACGCACTCTGGTGCCGCTGAGAGCTGTGGTTGAGGCGCTTGGCGGCGAGCTCAGCTGGGACAGCGAAAGCCAGTCGGTCAGCACAAAAATCAATGATACCTTTGGGCCCGAAGTAATACTCACAGTCGGAAATATGCGGGCGACAGTGCGCACCTTTGTAAGCTACGGTGATTCTGCCCGGTGGGAGACAGACAGCAAGAAAATGGACATATCGCCGATCATAGTCAATGACCGCGTTATGCTGCCCGCCAGATTTGTAATGGAGGAGCTTGGCTGTGACGTGGTGTGGAACAGCGAGAATCAGAGCACAACCATAATCATGGCGGCCAATGACGAAACTGTAATTGGCAGCGCCGGCTTCTGCGACATATATCTTTCTGACTTCAACTTTATGTACAATTCTTTTGGGCAGCTGTATAAGCTGATCTCTGACTGGGAAAATATACCCTTTTCTGAAGAAAAAACCCTTGGCGAATATGCGCGTCAGGAGACTCTTAATCAAATCAAGTGGAATATAGCTATGGAAGCAGAGGCCAAAGAGCGCGGCATTTATGTCAGCGACAGCGAGATAAAGGAGTACAAGAACCTCTCGAACCAGGTTTCCTTTAACAGTGATTCCATTAGCAACACCTATAATTACTATCTTACGGAGCTGCACACCACTGACCGTGCCTATGAAAACTATTCGCGCATACTTTTGCTCACCGGAAAGCTGTATAACGAGGTCATGCACGTGACGGGCGAATGTTACGCCACGCCGGAGGAAGCGGGCTACACTGACGAAAACTATACCAAGGCCCGGCACATTCTTATCATGGTGGACGAGGACACCACTGACGCCGAAGCCCGTGCAAAGGCCGAAGAGGTTATTGCCCGCCTCGATGCCGGAGAGGACTTTGCGGCGCTGATCGAGGAGTACAACGAGGATCCAGGCATGACACGCGATCCATACTATGTGTTCACATATGGCGAAATGGTAGACGAGTTCTATCAGGGGACGCGTGCGCTTGAAATGGAGGAGTACAGCCATGAGCCTGTGCGCTCGGATTACGGCTATCACATAATTCAGCGCCTGCCCCTCAGCAGCGCAGGCGATACCAGGGCCAGCGAGCCTCAGTTAAATAAATTAGCTGAGAATTTTGACGCTTTGATAAACCGACGCATGGAGAAAATGGAGTTTGAAATATACGACAGCATCATTGACGCAGCACTTGAGGCACAGCGATAAGGTTTAAAATACAAAAAGGGAACCGCAACAGCGGTTCCCTTTTTATGTACGTTAGTTATTGAGCCCCTTAAGGAAGCTGGGAATGTCGAGCATATCGTCGCCGGAGGCTCTCTTTTTGATAGCTCCGCCGGAGAAGAAATCGTCCTTCTTATTCGACTGAGCCTGTTCAAGGCCGGTGGCGATAACAGTGATGCGGATTTCCTCTTCCAAGTCTGGATCGATAGCCGCACCGAAGATAACGTTGGCATCCTCGTCCACTGCCTGACGGATAACAGTAGCAGCCTGATTTACCTCGTAGAGGTTCATGTTCACTCCGCCGACAAAGTTAATAAGCACGCCGGTAGCACCCTCGATAGAGGTCTCGAGCAGAGCGCTCTTGATGGCCTCCTGAGCGGCCTTCTCGCTGCGGTTCTCGCCGCTGGCCGTACCAATACCCATATGGGCAAGACCGGCGTCTTTCATAACGGTGGTCACGTCGGCAAAGTCAACATTTATAAGACCCGCCTGAGTGATGAGGTCGGCTATACCGCCAACGCCGTGGCGAAGGATCTCGTCGGCACTGACAAATGCCTCTTGAAGAGTTGTCTTTGCATTGCTGATGTCGAGCAGCTTATCATTGGGGATGACAATGAGAGTATCAACATGACCGCGGAGCTGCTCGATGCCCTCCTCGGCCTGCACCATGCGGCGGCGGCCCTCAAAAGCAAAGGGCTTCGTCACTATGGCAACTGTAAGTATATCCAGCTCCTTTGCGGCAGCTGCCACGATGGGAGCCGCACCTGTGCCCGTGCCGCCGCCCATACCGGCAGTCACGAACACCATGTCGGCATCCTTAATGAGCTGTACGATTTCGTTCTTGGATTCTTCGGCAGCCTTACGGCCGATCTCGGCCTTGCCGCCGGCGCCCTGACCCTTGGTCACTTTCTCGCCTATCTGAAGCTTGTGAGTAGCCTTACTGTGGGCAAGGGCCTGTTTATCTGTGTTAATGGAAACAAATTCCACATCGCGTATGCCGGTCTCAACCATGCGGTTTACGGCGTTATTTCCGCCGCCGCCGACACCGATGACCATAATTTTCTGAGCAGCGCTCAGCTCCTCCGCATATTCCATTCTCATGGGTAACTCCTCCTAAACGTGATTTTCATCGCCCGTATATTTAGATATAACCATTATACAACAAAATTTTAATTTATTCAATAGCAAATTGTGAATTTTCTCAAAATTTTTTAGCGTGTTTTTGGATCATATGTCAAACGCACAAGGTCGAGAGTGCCTGTTGCGTCCTCACTGAGCTGCTCGCCCATGATAGCCTTGAAGCTCTTTAATTTGAAGGACAGTTCTTCGGCCGGACCGATGGATATTCTAAGCCCAGCGCCGTAGTCCATATATATGCTGTCGTAGCGGCTCATATCTACCCTGTTGACACCAAGGCAGATGTCGTCAAAAAGGAACTCGTCAAGAAGCTTGAAAAGCTGCTCAGACTTCACCTCATCGTCAAAGACGATTTTTTGCCCCACCTTGTACTGTGCTCCGCCCATACCTACGACAACGGCCCGGTCAAGACCTGTGCTGAGTACGATCGGTTCGGCTTCTTCCGGTTCGGGTTCAGGCTCTTCTTCGCTCCCCTCGTCGATATCTTCATCCTCGGTGCTTTCGTCGTTTTCTTCAGCGTCAGGCTTGTCCATAGCGGCAAAGGGCAACTGCGGTGCCTCTGCACCCGTCAAAGAGGCCGGAGCCGAGGTGATGCTTACAACGCGGCCGTCAGAGGTTATGCCCACACAGTTTCCTCCGCTCAGGATATAGACTGTAGGAGCACCCTCCTCGACTGTTATGCTTATTGTAGACGGCAACACACGACGCACCTTCACCGAGGCAATTCTGTTCATGCCTTCCAGATTGTCCCTCACGCGGCTGAGGCTGACGCCAAATATATTCGTGCCCTCAATAATTCCGCTGCCACGGACGATATCCTCCCGGGCGACGGTCTTGTTACCATGCACGGTAACCGTGTGTACATTAAAGAGCGGAGTCAGCAGCAGAGCTAAAATTCCGGCGGCAATGAGGCTGATAACTACCAGCCCCACCGACACCTGTTTTCTCAGTCTGCGTCTTCGTCTTTTTGCCATTTGTATCACCTGCCAAGTATTTACTGAAATGATATTCTCGCCCCAACGGAGCGAAGCTCACCGGCCAGATCCTGATAGCCTCGGGCGATATAGTCGGTGCCGCTGATACGGCTCTCTCCCTCGGCTCCGAGGGCGGCTATCACCAGTGCGGCCCCGCCGCGAAGATCCTCAGCCTTGAGCTCACAGCCGTGAAGGCTGCCGCCGCGAACTATGGCCGTGGGGCCCTGACACCGTATTTCCGCTCCCATGCGCCTTAGCTCCGGCACGATCTTGAAGCGGCTTTCAAAAATATTTTCAACAACAACTCCTGATTCCCTTCCGCAGGCCATAACAGCCATGAGCTGTGACTGGCAGTCGGTTGGAAAACCGGGGTAGACCTCTGTGCGCACAATGCCGGGCGAGTGTATAACTCGGGGTGCTCGTACCGCCGCGCCATACGACGAAAAGTATATTTCCGCACCGCAGCGCCTTAGCGCGTCGGCCACCGCCTCAAGATGGGGGCGGATAACATTTTCTATCTCAATCTCTCCGCCGGCGGCTACGGCGGCACACATATATGTGGCTGCCACTATGCGGTCAGGCATGACGCTGTATTCACAGCCGCGGAGAAAGGGCACACCCTCTATGCGGACGGTTGCAGTTCCCGCGCCGTGTATGCGTGCTCCCATAGCGCTGAGGAAATTGCACAAATCGGCTATCTCCGGCTCACGCGCGGCGTTGCTCAGGGTGGTTATCCCCTTGGCCGTTACCGCTGCCAGAATCACATTTTCGGTAGCCCCAACGCTGGGAAAATCCAGATGTACATCAGTGCCGCGGGGCTGACCCTCGGCATAGATGATTCCGCCGGAAACGTCTACCTCAACGCCCATTTCGCGAAAGGCCTTGATATGCAGGTCGATGGGCCTGCTCCCAAGCCGACAGCCGCCCGGCATTGGCAGCTCGGCGCGGCCATAGCGCCCGATAAGCGCGCCGAGGAAGTTGACGGAGCTGCGCATCTCCCCTGCAGGCCCGGCGTCAAGCCTCCACGAGTTGGCCGGAGCCGGATTTATGATTATTTCATCGCCGCTCTCGGCAACGCGGCAGCCTAACCGCCGCAGGATCTCAAGAGTATAGCTGACATCGCTGAGCCGGGGACAGTTTTTGAGAAAAACCACACCGCCCAGAATACTGCCGGCAAGAATGGGTAAAACGGCATTTTTTGCGCCGTACACCCGCAGCTTTCCGTTCAAGGGATATTTTCCGGAAACTATGTAGTCCACTCCCAGCACCTCCAAAGCAATCTGCTTTATACTATGCCGCGGAGTGGTATTTTGCTATGGAGAGTTTTTTACTATTTAGAACTTATTTTACAAAGTTGGGACCAGATAGTATCACAGGCGTCGCTGATGCCGAGCCTTTTGCTGGCGTCGCACATGGCCGCAAGGGCCGCGCTGTCAAGAACGGCGGAGTCTATGGCCGTGCGAAGGCTGCTGCCGCTCAGGTCCTTTTCCAAGAGAACACGCGCCGCACCGTTCTTTTCGAGATAGCGGGCGTTATATTCCTGATGGTTGTGGGCCACATAGGGACTGGGTATAAGAACCGAGGCCTTGCCGAGAGCGCCAAGCTCGCTGACGGTTATGGCTCCCGCCCGGCAGACTACCAAGTCAGCAAGGGCAAAAATCTCGTGCATATTGTGTATGTAGGGCAGTATCTTTACGCCCTTCTTTTTTGCCGCGGCGCCCGCAGCCTTTATAAAACCGTCGTAATGCTTTTCGCCTGTGGCGGCGATCAGATTAAAATCGAGATCACCGGTCCCCAGCATTTCAAGCAGGGCGTCGTTTATATGCTCCGCTCCGAGGCTTCCGCCGAAAATCAGCACAACAGGACGATCGTCAAAGCCGAGGCCGGCGCGCACCTCCATAGTATTTACCGGCTCAAACAGGTTCGGACGGAGGGGATTGCCCGTCAGCACCATGTTCTTTGCCTGTATCATATCTTTGGTTTCGTCAAAGCTGACGGCCGTCACATCGGCCTTTTTAGCCAGCATTTTAATGGCGAGACCGGGGAACACATTCTGCTCGTGAATAAGTGTTGGGATCTTTCTTTTAAAAGCCGCCTTCACCACCGGAGCGCATACATAGCCGCCTGTGCCGACGACCACATCAGGCTTGAATTCATCGATGATCCTGCCCGCATCACGGATAGATGTGAAGTAATTAACGGCCACCTTTACATTTTCGAGGGTGAGCCTGCGCCTTAGCCCCATGACTACGATAGAACGAAGCTCATAGCCTTCCCGAGGCACGAGCCGCTGTTCCATGCCGCCGGGAGTGCCCACAAACAGCACCTCGGCGCCGCCGCGGTCTATGGCAGTTTTAGCTATGGCAAGCGCTGGGTTTATATGCCCGGCGGTGCCTCCGCCGGATAGAAGTATGCGCATATGTTTTCTCTCCATCATATTTTATTCTGAGTTGTATAACGGGAAATGTTCATAAGTATGCCGCATCCGGACATCATGATGATAAGCGAAGTTCCGCCTGAGCTGAAGAAGGGCAGCTGCATACCTGTGGACGGGAATACCGAAAGCACAACCGCCACATTTATCATAAACTGGAGGGCAATTATTACGCTGATACCGAAGGCCAGATACATACCGAAGGCGTCCTTAGCCGCAAGAGCGAGCTGAATGCCCCTTATAACAAGAAGAACAAAGAGAATTATTACGAAGACACCGCCCAAAAATCCCAGTTCCTCGCAGACTATGGCGTAGATATAGTCGTTCTGCGCCTCGGGAAGATAGCCGTACTTCTGGCGGGACTGGCCGAAGCCGAGACCCATAAGACCGCCGCTGCCCACGGAATAGAGGGACTGGATGATCTGATAGCCTGAGTCCAGCGCGTCGGACCAAGGGTCGAACAGGGCTGTTATACGCCTCATTCTATAGGGTTCAAGGATAGTCATGGCCGCGATCCCGGCGCCGCCCACTGCAAAGGCCGCAGTGGTCCAGTACCATGGGAGACCGCCGATAACGATCATCAAAAACCCAACGGCGGCTATAAGTATCAGAGCCGAAAGGTGGCTCTGCAGTGCGCAGGCCAGAAGGGGAACGACCAGCAGACCGCCATAGAGCAGCAGGGTGCGGAAATTCCGGAGATTGTTATGCTTCTTACCGGAGAGCAGGGTGGCAAAGGTGATGACAATTGCAAATTTGCAAAGCTCCGAAGGCTGGAAGCTGAAAAAGCCCAGAGATATCTGGCGCGTGGCACCGTGGGAGGCGAAGCCTATGAGCGGCACCGCAAACATGAGGATCATGATAAGAACATATATCGGGAAGGCAAACCTCTTGTAAACGTGGTAGTCTATTCTTGAAAAAACAAACATACACACGAGGCCGCCGACCGCAAGCATGGCCTGCCTTGTTATGGTGGCGTAGATATCCTTGCTGCTGGTATTCTGGCTGGCGGAGAAAAGCATCACCAGACCGAAGCAGATCAGTATTATTACAAGCATGAACAGCATGAAGTCCACGCGCTCGGTGCGCTTAGGCTTCACGAGAAAAAATTTGTCGGCGCTTTTTTTCTTTTTCAAATCAGCGGCCTCCTCACAGTCCGAAATAGCAGATCACGCACAGCACAAGAGTGACGGCGGAAAAAACGAATACGATCTTCGGTTCCTTCCAGCCGCACATTTCAAAGTGGTGGTGTATAGGCGTCATTTTAAACACTCGATTACCGGTCTTTTTGAAATAGGTAACCTGAATTATCACGCTCAGGGTCTCGAACAGGAACACGAAGCCGCCGATTATCAGGAACAGCTCCAGGCCCGCGGCTATGGCAGCCGCGCCGAGCGCTCCGCCGAGAAACAGGCTTCCGGTGTCGCCCATGAAGACCTTAGCGGGGTAGAAGTTATAGATGAGAAAGCCAACACAGGCCCCCACCACCGCCGCCATAACGGCACTGACATCCGCCTCGCCCCATTTAGCGCAGGCAACTGTGAAAAACAGGGCCGCCACCGTGGTAACCGAGGCTGCCAGACCGTCAAGTCCGTCGGTCAGGTTTACACTGTTGCTTGTGGCAAGAAGCACGAACATGGCAAAGGGAATGTAAAGCCAGCCCAGATCAAACTTACTTCCAAAAGGTATAAGCGTTGCGCTTTGGCCCTCAACAAAATAGATGTAGAGAGCAAAAGCCAGACTGACCGCCATTTGGGCGGAGAACTTCTGAATGGGTGTGAAGCCCTGATTGTGTTTTTTAACGACCTTGATATAGTCGTCCACAAAGCCCACAAGGCCGAACAGCACCGCGCAGGCTGCCACTGCCAGCCCCTTGAAGCTGTGCACCAATATCAGCGACGCGCATACCACGCCCAGTATCATGCCTATGCCGCCCATGGTTGGCGTACCCTGCTTCTTTGCGTGCCAGTTCGGGCCGTCTTCGAGAATGCTCTGGCCGAATTTCAGTTTACGCAAAAAGGGTATCAGAAGCGGCATAAAAACCGCCGTTATTACAAAGCTGATGATCAGCGAAAGATATGCGGATATCATCATGGGTGCCTCCCTAATTTGAAGTTATAGGTAATAGTGAATAGTGGATAAGTTAAGCTTCGTTTTCAAATTCCTGCACAAATTCCCGTTCGTCCATATGAAGCTTTTCGGTGCCGACGATCTGATAGGTCTCGTGCCCCTTACCGGCCAACAGCACAATATCGTTCTCCCCCGCCATGCCGAGGGCAGTACGCACGGCCTCGCGGCGGTCAGGCACTGCAATGAAGCGGGTGGTTTTTATACCGCTGAGTATATCGGCTATTATTCCGGCGGGATCTTCGGTGCGCGGATTATCGCTGGTGACAACGGAAAAATCCGAAAGATGCCCGGATATCTCGCCCATTATTGGGCGCTTCGTCCTGTCACGGTCGCCGCCGCAGCCAAAGACGGTTATTATCCGCCCCGGAGCGAAGGCTCTAAGGGCCTTAAGGACGTTCTCGAGCCCATCAGGAGTGTGGGCATAGTCGATATAGACTTTATATTTTCCTTTGGTTTTTAACAGCTCCATTCGGCCCTTTACCCCACGGAAGCTTTCTGTGCCGGCCAATATAAGGTCAGTATCGAGACCAAGCTCTTTTGCCGCAGCCATGGCCGCAAGGGCGTTATATATCGCAAAACGCCCGCCGGCGGGAAGCTTCATTTTCCCGAGCGGAGTGGTAAAGGTTATATTATCGGGGCCGAAAACTATTTCACGCGCCCTGAAATCGGCCTCGCGGTCGATAGCATAGGTCACGCATTTTCTTGCATTTTTTATGAAATGCTCCGCCCAAGAGTCATCGGCGTTTACTATGGAAATGCGACTTTTCTCCATGAGCGAGGCCTTAGCCATGGCGTAGGCCTCCATGGTCTTATGAAAGTCCAGATGGTCGCGGGTGACGTTGGTCATTACGCCTACGTCAAAGTCTATGCCATAGACCCGATTCCGTGCCAAAGCATGGCTCGAAACCTCCATTACGCAGCAATGGTCACCGGCGTCGGCCATGCCCCGCAGAAGGGCGAAAAGCTCCTCAGCCGGAGGGGTCGTCAGGCTTGCGGGGCAGCTTTTACCGCCGCAGATATTCTCAACTGTGCCGATAAGGCCGCAGCCTACTCCTGCCATAGCTATAATTGAGCGAAGCATAGTCGTCACAGTGGTCTTGCCGTTGGTTCCGGTCACTCCGATGAGCTTAAGCTCTCGCTGAGGGTTCCCGTAGAAAGCGGCACAAGCCAGAGTATAGGCCAATTCTGCGTTGTCTGTCTTTATGTATATAAGGCCGTCGGCGTTGGCGATCTCGCGGTCGCCTATGGCTGCCACTGCCCCCTTTGAGGCTGCCAGCCGCAGATATTCATGGCCGTCATTTTGCGCTCCGCGCACGGCAGCAAAAAGGCTGCCAGGACGGATCTTATCGGTGGAGCACGTAACCGAGCTGATCTCTGCATCGGGATGATCGGCAGGGTTTATCATCAGCATTCCGAGAATTTCAGAAAGCCGCATAAATACTCCTTATAAATATTTTTGGATCACTCCGTATTATCTTCTTCGTTCTCTTCTTCGGTATAAAGTATAACAACGCTGCCGTTATGAAGCTTTGTATCAACTTTAGGAATCTGGCGCAGCACTGTTTCGCCCTCACCCTTTACGGAGGTCTTAAGCCCCAGTTCAAGGATGCGGTTTTTAGCCTCGTCTACAGTCTGGCCTGTCACGTCGGGAACAATTATGTTTGCGTCAAGGCTGTCTTCGTCGGTATAGCTGGGTTCATAGCCGAGGTACTTAAGTGTGTCTGCCATTATGGCGCCTGCCACAGGGGCGGCTATAACACCGCCGAAGGTGGGGCCGTTCATTGGCTCGTCAAGTATAACAAGGCACACTATCTCGGGGTCGTCAGCCGGGGCAAAGCCTATAAAGGATGCAACGTTTAACCCGGAGCCTCGGGGAAGCTTCTCGCTGGTACCGGTTTTGCCGCCTACGCGGTAGCCGGGTATTGCCGCGGCTTTACCGCCGCCCTCTGATACTACCTTCTCAAGCAGGTCGCGCATGGTGGCGCTGGTCTCCTCGGATATTACGCGGCGCACAATGACGGGATCAACATTTTTTGTGATATTGCCCTCGCTGTCGGTATAGCTCTTCACGATGTGAGGCTCCATAAGGTAGCCGCCGTTGATAACAGCGCTGACGGCGCATACCATCTGAAGAGGCGTTACGGTAAAGGTCTGGCCGAAGGAGCTGGTGGCCAGCTCGACCGGGCCCATATTCTCGGGCTTATGATGGGTTCCCTCAGACTCGCCGGGGATAAGGAAGCCGGTCTTCTCGGTAAGGCCGAAGGCCCTGTAGTATTTATCGAATTTTTCAACGCCGAGGCGTGCGCCCACGTCCATGAACACCGGGTTACAGGAATTTGCAAGGCCCTGCACAAAGGTCTCGGTTCCGTGGCCCTCCTCTTTTGCGCAGCTTATTCTTCTGTCAGCCACGATGCGATATCCGGGGCAGTTGAAGGTGTCGGACAGGGAAACCACCTTTTCTTCAAGTGCGGCGGCGGCCACAATGGCCTTGAAGGTAGAGCCGGGCTCATAGGAGTCAACGACCGCTTTATTGCGGCGCATTTTGAGCACCATTTCGTTATAGGCGCTGTCATAGGTTGGCTCAGTCAGAGCTTCATCGCCCTTCTTGGGCTCACCTGCAGCTATGCGCTGCTGTGCCTCGTTATATTCCTCTGTGCGCTGCACAAGCAGCTTATCGACCTGTGCCAGAAGGGTCTCATCGGTTATAGTGCTGTAGTCGGTCAGGTCGTAGGCCGGAGTTACGGCCATGGCCAGAATTTCGGCGGTTTTGGGATTCATGACTATAGCCGCCGCACCGTTACCCAGCTTATTCTCATCATAGGCGGTGGCAAGGTGCTTCTCAACAAACTGCTGAATGGTCTTATCTATGGTCAGGATAACTCCACCGCCGTCGCTGGCCGCCTCGTAGGTTTCATACTTAAATGGCATTTCACCGTTTCCGGCGCTCCTTGCGGAGCGCACGCGGCCTGCCGTACCACTGAGCTCAGCGTCAAGAATATTCTCCAGCCCCTCGAGGCCCTGACCGTCCTTTCCGGTGAAACCCAGAACATGACTTAGAAGTGTGCCGTTGGGATAGTAACGCTTAGCGTCCTCAGTGAATTCTATTCCCGTGAGTTTAAGCTTGCGGAGACGGTCGGCCACGTCTTTTTCCACGTTGGCTTTCACCTCTATTGAGGCACGTTCGGTCTTATCAAGCTGGGCGTTAAGCCACTCCTCGTTCGTGCCGAGAATTTCCGTCAGCGCGGCAACGACCTTGTTTCTCAGAACGTTACGCTCTATGGGCGGCGGGGAGCCACCCTCCTTAGCTATTTTTTCAGCCTCGGCCTCGGCGTTCTTCTCACGGCTCTCGTCAGCGCCGGCTATCATGCGGGGATTGATATAGATACGCTCTGCGCTGCCGCTGGTGGCCAGTATGTTCATATTACGATCGTATATGTTGCCGCGTTTTGAGGCTATCTTTTGATCGCGGGTCTGCTGATTCATGGCTTCGGCCTTATACTGTGCGCCGCGCACAAACTGGATCCAGCCCAGTCTCGCAATCAGCACCACGGATACCAGCAGAAACAGCATACTGAGCACGCGTATTCTCTTTTTTATCGCGAGTTTACCGTTTGACATAAGCCTCTCTCCCTAAAATACACTGAAAAAGACACTGAAAGTTAGGCTTTTACCTGACCTGAGGTATTCACCTAACTTTAGTTTGCATCAGTTAATATTACTTTAAAATCAATACAAATATTCCGCTATAGCGGCAACTTTATTAAAAAACAGGTTAAGACCGCCGGTACTCTTATCCTCGACCAGAACCTCACCGTGATCGGCGTTATCCAGAGAGATATACACTATCTGAGAGCTGTCGGCCTGCCGGAGCCCCAGCTCTGCGGCCTTTTCCTCTATGGCAACGATGCTCCCGCTTCCCTCTATCTCTGAGCTGAGCTGCTCTACCCGTGAAGCGAGGCTGCCAAGCTCATTTTTGGTAACAGTGAGATTTCTGTATTGCGTATTGAGCTCCGCCTTAAACATCAGCACGGTCAAGGCCATCATGAAAAGGGTGACTGTTATAGTCATTAAAGCAAACTTTTTCTGCGACGAGAGCCGCTGCTTTTTTTTGCCCGGAGCGCGCTTTTTTTGCCGCTTTGCGGCCTCCTCAGCTGCCCGTTCGAGCTCCGTTTCAACCTGAGGTTCAGGCCTTTCAGGCAGAAATTCGGGAACTGGAAGTATTTCAGGTTTTAAGGCATTAGAGCCGTCATTTTCAAACATTACCATCACACCCTACAAAATTTTTTCAGCCACACGGAGCTTGCTGCTCCGGGAGCGGGGGTTACGTTGCAGTTCCTCTTCATCGGGAACAAGCGGTTTTCGGTTAACGAGCCGCACAGTCGGCTTGTTTCCGCAGACGCAGACCGGGAAATCCTTCGGGCAGGTGCAGCCCGACGACAAAGAGGCGAAGGTCTCCTTTGCGATTCTGTCTTCAAGGCTATGGAAGGTTATAACTGCTATCCGTCCGCCCTTTTCGAGGAGCTCTGCTCCGTCTCTCAGGGCTTGACCCAAAATCTCAAGCTCGCCGTTGACCTCTATCCTTATAGCCTGAAAGGTCCGCTTTGCGGGATGCGGGCCATCTCTTCTGGCCCCTTTTGGCACCGCCGCCTTGATTATATCCACAAGCCGGCCGGTGGTCTCTATGGGTGCGGACTCACGGGCATCGACGATGAATTTTGCTATTCTCGCCGCCCAGCGCTCCTCACCGTATTGATCTATTACCCGGAAAAGCTCCTCCTCCGGGTACTCATTCACAAGCTCCCTGGCAGAAAAGCCTGAGGACTTGTCCATTCTCATATCTAAGGGCGCATCCTGCATATAGGAAAAGCCGCGCTCCGCCTCGTCAAGCTGAGGCGACGACACTCCCAGATCGGCAACTATGCCGCTCAGCTTCTCTATTCCGAGGCATTTAAGTATATTTTTTATATTACTGAAGTTATCATGAACGGGAATAAAACTGTCGCCATACTCTTTAAGCCGATTCTTGCAGCTCTCTATGGCGTCCATATCGCGGTCGATGCCGATAACTCTTCCGCCTCGACTGAGTATCAGGCCCGTGTGGCCTCCCCTGCCGAGGGTGAAGTCGGCGTAGATACCGCCCGGCTTGACGTCAAGCATATCTACGGTTTTTTCGAGCATGACGGTTATGTGCTCACCGCCGTTTTCCATGCGTGCGACCCCCGTTCAAGTTTTTTATACTATTGGTCAGCTCAGAAGTCAAATCCGAGCTCGTCCAGCTGGGCCGCGGCTTCTTCGATAGACATTCCGCCGTTGTTATATTCTTCCCATCTCTGCTTGTCCCATATTTCAACGCGATTACCCGCACCGGCGACTATGACCTCTTTGGTGAGACCCGCAAAGTCACGCAGTTGCTGAGAGAGAAGAATTTTACCCTGCTTGTCCGGCACCGGCTCTTCCACGCCCGAGAGAAATTTTCTTTGGATAAGGCGGGCGGCCGCGTTAGTGCTGCGATAGCTCAGCAGCTTGTCACGGAACTCTTCCCAGTTTTCTTTGTCATACACGCTGAGGCAGCCGTCATAGCCGCGGGTAACGTGAAAGCCCTCACCGAGCAGCTCCCTGTATTTCACGGGGAGGACGATACGGCCCTTGGAGTCCATATTAACTTCAGCTGAACCGATGAATTCCTTGAACTCGGCCATATTCCTCACCCCTTTTCTTCATTTCTGTTGCACTAAGTTGCACTTTATTGCACTTATATGATTATTGTACACCTATTTCAATTAAATTGCAACCCCTTTTTGTAAAAAAATTGAAAAAAAATCGTTATAGTTTCAGACATAAAAAGGCGCGTAAAAAACGCGCAAACAAACAAACAAAAACAGGCCCCGAATTTTTTCGAGGCCTGTTTCTTTGGAGGCGTCACCCAGAATCGAACTGGGGATCAGGGAGTTGCAGTCCCGTGCCTTACCGCTTGGCTATGACGCCGCTTATTTATGAGTAAACGCCGATTTGATTCAATCGGCGTTTACTCTTTGGTGGAGCGGAAGACGAGATTCGAACTCGCGACTTTCACCTTGGCAAGGTGACACTCTACCACTGAGTCACTCCCGCATACCGGCACAGGAATCTCTATTCCCATGCCATGGTGCCTTCGACTGGAATCGAACCAGTGACACAAGGATTTTCAGTCCTTTGCT
>JAFLUQ010000003.1 GCA_022508735.1 Oscillospiraceae bacterium
TTGTGGCGAACTCATAGCAGATATTGCCGAAGCCGCCCAGCACCTTCTGGCAGGAAGCCGCCTGCTCACGGGCGGAGCCGTCACCGGGCTTCTTGGCGAACACGCAGGAGCCGAACTGGGTCTTATCCATATCGCCGCCGACCTTACCGAGCACCTCTTTCAACTCTGCCGGAGCCTTACCCTCTCGCCTTTCGGCCTCAACGGCGCTGATAGCCTTGCTGCGGCCAACGTACTCGGGCACACGGCGTGAAAGGGCAAACTCGCTCAGCTTAAGCGGATTGCTGCGGTAGGAGCTGGTCTCACCGGAGGGAATGAGCTCATCGGTAGTGGTGACCTCGTCGTGGATTACCGCGGCGAGCTTAAGCAGAAGGTTTTCAGAGAGCGGATACATCTTGGGCCAGTCGGTGATGTTGGGGCCCAGGCGAAGCTCCGCCTCGGGGTCGGCCTTGCCGTAGCCCTGATATACGCGGCGGTCGTAAACGCCCTTGTCAAAGCTGTAGGTCTTATCGTAATCGGGAATTTCCACGTCGGTAGCGGCGGTGAGTATGCCTTTATTAAGGGCAGTGGCCGCGATAGAGCGGGCGTCGGTAAGAGCTACGCCGCTGAGCTGACCGTCGCCGGGCTTGGAGCCTTCGCGGTTGGGGAAATTCCTTGTGGTGTGGCGGATGGAAAGGCCGCTGTTGGCCGGCACGTCACCGGCGCCGAAGCAGGGGCCGCAGAAGCAGGGCTTGAACACCGCGCCCGCTTCGAGCAGCGAGGCCTGCACGCCGTTCTTAATGAGAGCGAGGTTTATCGGCACGCTGCTGGGGTAGACCGAAAGGTTGAAGTAGCCGTCGCCGATGTCGGCGCCGCGGAGTATCGCCTCAGCCTCGCAGATGTTCTCGAACATACCGCCGCTGCAGCCTGCGATAACGCCCTGATCCACCATGATCTTGCCGTTCACAAGCTTGTCTGTAAGGCGGAAGCTCACCTTGGAGCCGAACTGCTCGGCGGCATTAAGCTCGATCTCGCGGAGTATATCCCCGGCATTTTCCTGAAGCTCATGTATGGTGAAGGCGTTGGAGGGGTGGAAGGGCATTGCTATCATGCACTCCACTTCGGAAAGGTTGATTTTTATAACACGGTCGTAGTAGGCGTTCTCATCGGGGCGCAGCTCGGCGTAGTCTCCGCTGCGGCCATGAACGCGGTAGAACTCCTCAACCTTCTCATCTGTGTGCCAGATTGAGGAAAGGCAGGTAGTCTCAGTAGTCATAACGTCAATGCCGATGCGGAAATCCATAGACAGGCTGCTAACACCGGGGCCGGTGAACTCCAGCACGCGGTTTTTCACAAAACCGTCCTTAAATGTGGCGCCCACAAGGGCTATGGCCACGTCCTGAGGGCCGACGCCCTTCTTGGGCTCGCCCTCGAGGTACACAAGCACGACCTCGGGAGCGTTCACGTCGTAGGTGTTTTTAAGGAGCTGCTTAACAAGCTCCGGGCCGCCCTCGCCCACGCCCATAGTGCCGAGCGCACCGTAGCGGGTGTGGCTGTCAGAGCCGAGTATCATCTTTCCGCAGCCGCTCATCATCTCGCGGGCGTACTGGTGGATAACGGCCTGATTTGCGGGCACGTATATGCCGCCGTACTTCTTGGCAGCGCTGAGGCCGAACACGTGGTCGTCCTCATTGATGGTGCCGCCAACAGCGCAAAGGCTGTTATGGCAGTTGGTCATGGCGTAAGGCAGCGGGAACTCCTTAAGTCCGCTGCCGCGGGCCGTCTGAATAATTCCCACGTATGTAATATCGTGGGAGATCAAAGAGTCAAATTTGATGCGCATCTTGTCCCCTCCGCCATCCACGGTGTGGGCGCGCATTATTTTGTAGCTAATGGTGCCTTCCCTCGCCGCGTCGGGCGCGGGGAAGCTCGCTGGTGCGTCGCAGGCGTCAATTATCTTGCCGCCGCTAAGGTACGCGCCGCTGTCTTTAAGCTCTAATCCGAACATGTATATTCCTCCGTTTCTTTATCTCGCAATTGAAATATAAACTTTCAAAGTATTATATCATATATCCGCTCATATATCAAGCATTATTCTTGCTAAAATAAAAAGCGGAGCACATAGCTCCGCTTTTATTTACAGTCCAAGTATCAAGGTTGCAAATCTGAAGTAGATAAACAGCGAAATGGCGTCGACAATGGTTGTGATAAACGGGCTGGCCATTACCGCCGGATCGAAGCCCACCTTCTTCGCCAGCATCGGGAGCGTGCAGCCAACGAGCTTAGCTATGCAGACAGTGAACACCAGCGTCAGGCATATTACCGCCGCAACGGTGAAGGTTATATCACTGTTGCCCATGATGAGCCGATCGAAGAGCATGATCTTTGCAAAGTTCGCCAGGCCCAGCACCACGCTGCAGAAAAAGGCGACGCGTATCTCCTTCCATATTACTATGGGCATATCGCGGAACTCGATCTCGCCAAGGGAGATACCGCGGATTATAGTTACGCTGGCCTGACTGCCGGAGTTACCGCCGGTATCCATCAGCATAGGTATAAAGGCGCTTAGGGCCATCTGCGCGGCCAGAGCGTCCTCAAAGTGAGTGATTATAATGCCTGTGAAGGTTGCGGAGATCATCAGCAGCAAGAGCCACGGAATACGGCTCTTGAAGGTCTCAAAAACACCCGTCTTGAGGTAGGGCTTATCAACGGGAGTGATAGCACCCATGATCTCGATATCCTCGGTGGCCTCTTCCTTAATAACGTCCATGACGTCGTCGGAGGTGACGATACCCACAAGACGGTTTTCCTCGTCCACAACGGGCATGGTCAAAAGGCCGTATTTTGTGAAGTTCTGGGCCACTATTTCCCTGTCCTCCACGGTGGTGGCAAAGATGATGTTCTCGTCCATAACGTCGCTGACGAGCTCGTCCTCACCGGCGAGAATTATGTCCTGAATGGTTATCTGGCCTAAAAGAACACGGCCGTCGTTTGTGACATAGCAGTTGTTGATGGTCTCCTTATCCACGCCGACCCTGCGTATGCGCTTTATGGCCTCGGCTATGGTCATCTTAGGTCTCAGCGACACATACTCGGTGGTCATAATGCTGCCGGCGCTGTCTTCGGGGTACTTCAGTATCTCGTTGATCTGCTTGCGCGTCTCCGCGTCTGCCTGACGAAGTATACGCTTCACCACGTTTGCCGGCATTTCCTCAACAAGGTCAACCGCGTCGTCCACATACATCTCGTCAAGCACCGCTTTAAGCTCGCTGTCGCTGAAGGAGCGAATTAGCAGCTCCTGAGCGTTTTCGTCCATCTCAACGAAGGTCTCGGCGGCCTGCTCTTTCGGAAGAAGCCTGAACAGTATCGGGAGGCTCTCCTCCTGTAGCTCGTCAAAGATCAGCGCTACGTCCGCCGCCTGCAGCGTAACAAGGATATCCTTTATGGAGGTGTATTTCTTTTTTTCAATCAGCGTCAGCAATGTTTTTACAATTGTGTCGAATTCCGCCTTCATAACTGAACCCCCTCCTTATGTACTGCAATGGCGATACAAAAGGACCATTCTTTTGGAACAGTCCCTGTTTTATGTCAAAAAATTAACTCAGTCAGCAAAGTTAGAAGCGATAAGAGCTTCAAGGGCGTCAACAGCCTCCTGCTCATCGGGGCCCTCTGCCTCAACGAGAATCGCAGTTCCGCGGGTCACACCCAGCGAAAGCACTCCGAGAAGGCTTTTTGCATTTATCTTACGGTCATCCTTGCTAACAAGAATGCTGGACTTGAATTCATTTGCCTTCTGAATGAAAAATGTTGCAGGACGGGCGTGAAGGCCCACCTGATTCTGAACAACTATCTCTTTTGATACCATGGTAATTCTCCTTTTACATTAATAAAAATTTTAAACGGGTTTAATTTTTAAAAACGTTTCTTATATTTTACTACTTTTTTCCGTAATAGTCAACTGTATATATTGAGTAAATTATACTTTTTTAAGAAGTTTTTTTGTTGATTTTTGCTAATTATTGCATTTTTTTATTTTTCAACATACGCATTGGGCACCCCGCCGACTATGAGAGTCTGCCCTATCATGAGCTCGGTGTTCACGCTTTCCCGGCGGGAGTGAAACGGCAGCAGAATTTCCACCTCAACTGAAATATCCAGAAAGATAGTGTGCAGCGTCTGATTTATTCCCTGCGAAACAAACTCGTGCCGGACCTGAACATTCACTAAGTTTAACGGAAAAAAGCTGACCCTGATATCCGGCCCTGCCCCGGCGATCATTTCCGTCCCCAAAAGCACATTCAGCGGCACAGTCACCTCTACCACCTTTTCCTCCAGGTCCACGCCTATCTCATCGTCCAGCCGGGCGATCAGCGCGTCTATTTTAGCAGTGTCGGCGGTTACCGAGGTCAGGCTTCCGTTGTTATCGAAGTGCATATCTACCAGCCGACCATAGGTTATGCTGTTTTTCTCCATATAATTCAGCACTGCCTCATCTATTTCTCCGCTGGCTATGGCGCGGACGTACGCGCCGATTATTTTGTCGTATCTCGGAATCGCGTTGTAAAGCAGCACCGCACAAAACCCCAGCGGCACAAGCAGCATCAAGGCCAGGATTTTAGGCCAGACCGACCTTTTTGGCTTTATCACCGGTTCAACGCCGTACAGCCGCAACTGTCTCACCTCTTTTTTATATTATGCTGTTTTATTTTTTTCGACCGTTTTTATTTATAAAAAATTTCTCAAACCCCTTGCAAAACACGTCACATTATGTTATGATATTTTATTAAGAGGTGATAGATAAAATGCCAAACAAAAACAAACAACAGCAGCATATGACCTCTATCGGCGGCAGCGCCATTATGGAGGGTGTAATGATGCGCGGCCCGAAGGACATAGCCTCAGCCGTGCGCACTCCAAGCGGCGAGATAGTCGTGGATAAGAGGCCCATAAGCAGCCTTGTAACTAAATATCATGTCAATAAAATACCGGTCTTAAGAGGTGTTTTCGCTTTTTTTGACTCGCTCATATGCAGTATGCGCGCCCTGATGTGGAGCGCGGAGTTCTTCGACCTTGAAGACGACAGCGGAGAGGAGCCTTCCAAATTCGACAAATGGCTGACTGAAAAGCTGGGCGACAAGCTTAAGGACTATGTTATCTACTTTTCGGTGTTTATTTCGGTGATATTCTCGGTAGGGCTGTTCTTTGTGCTGCCCAACCTCGTGACTGGCTTCCTGCACCGCTTTATCGAGGCTAACGTTCTTATGACTCTCATCGAGGGCATTATCAGAATAGCGCTGTTTTTGGGGTATATCCTGCTTGTTTCACGCATGGAGGAAATAAAGCGGGTATTCCAGTACCACGGCGCCGAGCATAAAACCATTTTCTGCTATGAGGCTGGGCTTGAGCTCACGCCTGAGAACGCACGCAAAATGAGCCGTCTGCACCCTCGCTGCGGCACCAGCTTTTTAGTGTTCGTAATGATCATAAGCATAATCATGTTCTCATTTATTTCATGGGACAATATGCTTGTGCGCATATGCCTGCGCCTGCTTCTGCTGCCGGTGGTGGCCGGCCTCTCCTACGAGGTCATCCGCTGGGCCGGGCGCAGTCAGAATAGAGTGGTATGCCTTATCTCGAAGCCCGGCATGCTGCTTCAGAGAATAACCACCCGTGAGCCCGACGACGCTCAGCTCGAGGTCGCCATAGCCTCAATGAAGGCTGTGCTCACAGGCAACAAAGAGGACGACAAGTGGTGAATTACGCGGCTGAGGCCGCAAAGCTGCTTACTAATTCAGAAACACCCCTGCTTGACGCAAGGGTGCTTCTTTCCTTTGTCACAAAAACCAATGCCGCCCTGCTTTTTCGTCCGCTCACCGAAGACGAGGAGCGGCTCTTTAATGGGCTTATAGAGCGAAGGGCCGCCGGAGAGCCTGTGGCCTATATCGTTGGCGAAAAAGAATTTATGGGCCTGAGCTTCAGCCTCAATAAAGACACACTTATCCCCCGCCCCGACACTGAGACTGTGGTGGAGTTTCTGCTCGAAAGGTATAAGGGGCGCGCGCCTAAAATCCTTGATCTGTGCTGCGGCAGCGGCTGCATAGGCATAAGCCTGTGCCACTACCTGCCCGACTCTAAGGCGGTGCTTGCAGATATAGCCGAAGGCGCACTGAAGGCTTCTGAAGAAAACGCCAAAAGGCACGGCCTGAGCGATCGCGTGTACGTCTGTAGGATAGACGTGCTCACTGAGGCGCTCGGCAGCGGCTACGATATTATTGTTTCCAACCCGCCATATATCCCCTCAGCGGTGACCGATACTTTAGAGGTCACAAAAACTGAGCCGCGCCTTGCCCTTGACGGCGGAGAGAGCGGCCTCGATTTTTACCGCGCCATCACGCCAAAAGCTATGAGCGCGCTTAACCCCGGCGGCACGCTGGCCTTTGAGATCGGCTACGACCAGAGTGAGAGCGTCAGCTCAATTCTAAGAGAAAACGGCTTTGTAAACACGCTCGTCAAAAAGGACTACGGCGGAAACTTTCGCCTCGCCGCCGGAGAAAAGGGATGAGGCCGTAAAAAAATCGCGCAGAGCGCTTAGGGGCTGGAAGGCCTGTGTTAAAGCATTTATGTGCCCCCAAAGTTCCATAAAAAAATATTAGACGTATAAAATGCGCCTAATAGCGCATTTCCTATGTTTTTAAGCCCCTAAGCTACGAACGAAAATCACCACTCGGCGTACCAATGTTTCAAGGTGATATTGATACGCCCCGCGAGGGGACGTATCCTCTGTACGCCGTCGGGAGGGCTTGCTCCGTCGGCTAAGCCTCCGTAACAAGCTGATTTTCGTCCATTCTGTACGATTTTTTCGGCCGGCCTCCGTGCCTCCACACTACATAGCGGAATGGAGATTGCAATGAACTACTTAACACAAATAGATTTGAATATTTTAAACGCGGTCCAGTCCCTGCACGGCAGTTTTCTTGACCGGCTTATGATAATAATGTCGCGCCTCGGGAGCTGGGCCGTTCCCTGGATAATAACAGCGGCCGTGCTGCTTCTGTGGCGGGGCCGGCGAAAGCACGGCGCTGTTATTCTGCTCGCCATGGCGCTAGGGCTGCTGCTCGGCTCGGGAATACTAAAGCATATCGTTATGCGTGAGCGCCCGTTTGCTCATGAGCTTGGGCTCTTTACCTTGAGCGACCTGCTCATTCCGGCCCCCGCCGACCGCTACTCCTTCCCCTCAGGCCACGCTCTCACCTCGTTTGCGGCGGCCACGTCGATTTTTCTGTGGAATAAACGTTGCGGAGCCGTGGCCTTCATTGTTGCAGCGGCTATTGCCTTCAGCCGGGTCTACCTATATGTTCATTTTCCTATCGACGTGCTTGCCGGTGTTCTGATCGGAATACCGTGCGCCTTTATTGCAAGGTGGATTGTTGATAAAATTGAACATAGGATGAAGACGGATAAATTATAATTTTCCATTTCCAGCTCCTAACTAAAAAATTGCACGGCCCCAAACAGGGCCGTGCAATTTTTTAATATATTCCAAATACGTCTCCGTCGGCGGAATGCACGATGCTGCCATCAGGCAGGGCCTTGATATACAGCTCAGAGTGCACGCTCTTTATCTTATAGCCGCCGTCCTCCTGCTTCTCGAATATCCAGCACTGGTTGTCGTCGCCGCTGTGATCGTAGGTGATAAGCGGGTCGCCGTCAGTTTTGGAGTTGTTTGCCACGTCGATGCTCCTCATGCCCTCTTTGGTCTGCACATAATAGAAGCCTCCGGCGTTTGGCACAAGGCTCCACTTCTGGTCGTCCTCGCCACTCAGCGGAGCCGCTGTGAGCTTTGTGGAATCCGCACTGTAGGTCAGGGCACGGCCGTCCTCAAGCACCAAGGTGCTGTAAACTGCTTCCTCAGCCTGAGCAGTGGCCTCGGCCTCGATTATCTCCCAGTTCTGCGCCGGGCTTTCGCGCTCGATATTCTGCTTCACTACTCCGGCAGAGTTCTCAAAGGGGAGCAAGGAGTTCTTGGAGAATATTTTGTAGCTGCCGTCGCCGCTTTGCACAAGCATGAACTTCTGGTTATCGCCTGTACCAAGACCGTACTGTATGAGCTTGGCGCCCGGGTTTCTGCTGCCGCCGTTCACGTCCATGGCACGGCCGCTCTCAGTGTTTATTATGTTATAGAAGCCGTCCTCGCCCTCTACCGGGGCAAATCTCCAGATCGCCTTCACTTCGCCGCCGAACACCCGAACCTCAAGGTCATTGCTGCCGTCCTTGGTCATAATGGCGCTGTCGGTGCCGCTCTGCACTATTTTGTAAGTCTTTGTGGTGTCTATTCTCGCCGTGTCACTGATGAGCACAACAGAGCTCTCGCCGTCCCAGTCAACCTTTTTGGCAAAGGCCTGAGCTATGGCGCGGATTGGCAGATAGGTGGTGCCGTCCTTAATGATCGGGTAAACGGCCTTGCCCTGCGCGTCGGTGGGATTAAATTTTGCTCCGCTTATGTATATGTTCACATTCTCGCCGAGCTCAGGAGCGGACTCTCCCCGCTCGCCTATAAACACGGTTCTCGTGTCATTGTCCCAGTCAATCAAAATATTGAGAGCATTTGCTATTGCCCTCACAGGCACGTAGGTCGCAGCGTCCTGAATAAAAGGGGCGACCTCGACTCCGTTAGCGTCACGGGTGATAATTACCTCGCCGTTAAGCATAACACTCACATCCGCGCCGAAAGACGTAACCGCCACAAGCAGCGCCAAGCTGAGCGTCAAAACAAATAACAACCTTTTCATTTACATTCCTCCCTTGTGTTCTATTGATTTTATTGTACTATAATTCTCTTTTATTGTCAAGATAAAAAGCAACAAAATACATACTTGACACCACCTGACAGACTTGATATAATTATAATGTATGATAGTTTATGTATAAATATAAGGAGATGAAAGTATGAAAAAAGGTATTCTCAAAAAATCAATTTTAATTTTCTTCGTCGTCGCACTTTTCGCATTTGCCGCCGCGGCCGAGGAACAGCCAATGCCGGCCCCCGTTTTTTCGCTTGAAAGCGGAGTCTATGAAAAGCCTGCCATGCTATACATAAGCTCTGATGGCGGTACTATATATTATACGACTAACGGAGACATCCCGACTCTTTCCTCTGAGCGATACAGCGGAGGAATAAAGCTTGAGGGTGAAATGATAACCCCCCGTGAGGTCCAGCGCAGAAAGCCTCAGGAGGAGTCGCCGAGGGCCATAACCATTCGTGCGGCCGCGGCTGACGGCACAGGTAAAATGGGTGAGATCGCCACAAAAACCTACTTTATCGGCACCGATGCTCTTGAGCTTTACGGCCTCCCTATGGTGAACCTTGTGGCTGACACTAAGGACCTATGGGACCCGGAGGTGGGAATTTATACGAACTATGATTACGAGCACAATATTCCCGCCTACTTCCAGTATTTTAACGCCGACGGCACAGCCGGTCCCTCCCGAGGCGTTGAGATAAAGGTCAGCGGTCACGGCTCCCGGTCTAACCCCAAAAAGTCACTCAGAGTGTACTTCAACAAGGGCGATACAAGTAACGGAAAAACCCTCAAATATGATATTATACCCGACTCCCGGGCCAACTTCTATGACCCGACGCATATAACCACCTTCTCAAAGCTGACCTTCCGCATTTCCGACTGGGAAGGCAGCGATCTCCGCGATCCTCTGGCCCAGAAAATAGGCGCCTTCACCCGCGCTGACGTGGCCGCGGGCACTCCCACGGCAGTCTTCCTCAACGGCGAATTCTGGGGGATTTATACCTGCCGTGAGCAGTTCGACGGTGGCTTTGTTGACAACCACTACGGGATCGACAAAGACAACATTGTATTTTTCGACCGTGACTGGACTCTTGAGCCTCAGGAAACCACCCTTGAAAACGGCGAGACCTACATCGATAAGATCGAGTATGACGGCCCGGCCGACGACAATGCTGAAGGCGTTCTCGGCGAGTCCTACTACAGAAATCAGTGGATAGAGACCCGCGCCATTGCAGAGTCCGGCGACATAGCCGACCCGGCCGTATATGCAGAGTTCTGCGAGCGCGTGGACATCGATAATTTTATAGATTTTGTTATAACCTACATATATGCCGCAAACGACGACTGGCCCGGCAATAACTTCAAATTCTGGCGCGTCACCGAGGAGGCCAAGGACCCAGAGGTCTACGGCGCAGACGGCAAATGGCGCTTCATGATACACGACTTTGACATAGCCTTTGAAAACCCATGGCACGAGACCCTGTTCCTGAGCGCCCTTCACGATGGCTCGTGGAACAGCACCGATGAGGTTCGGCACGCTGAGTTCAGCACAAAGCTTCTCGGCTCTCTTTTAAAAAATGAGACCTTCAGAAACGAGTTTGCCCAGCGCACTCTTGCCTACCTCTCCACCGCCATGAGCGGGGCTAATGTGGGTCGCCTTATAGATGAGCTTGCAAGTGAGCGCCAAGGCGCCAAGCTCCGCGATATGCTCCGCTGGAGCATGGGCTGGGGCCCCGTGGAAAGAAAGATGGAAAACTGGGAGCGCAACCTCACCTGGGCGCGGATGTTTGCCGTAATGAGGCCTGAAAGCCTGCGCAATCACTATATGGAGACTCTTAACGAGAACTATGACGCAGGAATAACAGGCGTGGCCCGCATAGCCTACTATACCCCCGCCGTCGGCACACTCAGCATAAACGGAGCCGAGGTCAGCCCCGAGCGCTTCGGTGACACTGTCTTCTTCAGCGGCGAACAGTTTGCCGGTCTCCCCCTCCGTCTTTCCGCCTATAATAACGGCGAACCGATGAATATCACCGTTCTTTCCGGCGGCGTAAGCACCATCTACACAGGCGAGGCAACCTTCACTCCCGAGGCCGGAGCGGGGTACACGGTATTTATATCGCAGTAGAAAACAATGAAATAATCACTTGACACAGCCGAGCTTGCTTGATATAATAAAGCGTATATATTTTTTGTTCAGGTATAAGGAGTTTAAAGTATGCTAAAAGAAATCATCAAAAAATCATTTCTTGTTTTCTTCTCTGTAGTTCTAATTGCAATTGCAGCCGCGGCAGAAGAAACGATCCCACTTCCCGTTTTTTCCCACGAAAGCGGAGTCTATGAACAACCCATAACACTGCAGCTCAGCTCTGAGAGCGGCACTATATATTATACCACTAACGGAGATATCCCAACCACCTCCTCTAAGCGCTACAGCGGCAGCATTAAGCTCACACGTGAAATGATAACTCCCCGTGAGGTTCAGGGCAGGAAGTCTCTGGAGGATTCACCAAAGGCCATAACCATACGCGCTGCTGTGGCAGACGCCGCCGGGGAAATGGGAGAGATCGTCACAAAGACGTACTTTATCGGCACCGATGCTCTTGAGCTTTACGGTCTCCCTATGGCGAACCTTGTGGCTGACACTAATGACCTATGGGCCGTTGGTTGGGGAATTTACGAGCACTTCAGCTACGAGCATAACGTTCCCGGCTACTTCCAGTATTTTAACGCTGACGGCACCGCCGGCCCCTCCCGTGGAGTAGAGCTGAAGGTCGGCGGCCATGGCTCCCGGTATAAAGATAAAAAGTCGCTCAGAGTGTACTTCAACAAGGGCGATACATCTAACGGTAAAAAGCTCAAATATGATCTTATCCCCGCTTCCCGGGCCAACTTCTATGACCCGAAGCATATAACAAGCTTCGCGAAGCTGGACTTCCGCATTTCCGACTGGGACGACACTGATCTCCGCGATCCTCTGGCCCAGAAGATAGGCTCCTTCACTCGGGCCGATGTGGCCGCGAGCACTCCTATGGCGCTGTTCCTCAACGGTGAATTCTGGGGAATTTATAACTGCCGTGAGCATTTCGACGAGAGATTTGTAGACAACCACTACGGAATCGACAACGATTACGTAGTATTCTTCGACCGTGACTGGACCATGCCTGCTCAGGAGATCACGCTTGAAAACGGCGAGACCTACGTCGACAAGATCGATTACACGGGCCCTGCCGATGACAATGCCGAAGGTGTTCTCGGCGAATCATATTACATGAAACAATGGATAGAGACCCGTGATATTGCCGAGCACGGAGACATAGCCGACCCGGCCGTATATGCCGAGTTCTCTAGTCGCGTTGATATAGATAACTATATCGACTTTGTTATAACCTATATCTACTCCGCTAACCCCGACTGGCCGGGCAACAACTTCAAATTCTGGCGCGTCACCGAGGAAGCCAAGGATCCAGAGGTTTACGGAGCTGACGGCAAGTGGCGCTTTATGATCCACGACTTTGACATAGCCTTTGGATATGCTCCGGACGAGACCCTGCTCAAGAACATCCCTCGCGCTGAATCCCAGGATATTGACAGGGTGCCCTACGTAAAGCTTTTTGGTTCTCTCTTAAAGAATGAGACCTTCAGAAACGAGTTTGCCCAGCGAACACTTGCCTACCTCTCAACTGCTATGAGTGAGGCAAATGTGAACCGCCTTATAGACGAGCTTGTCTCTGAGCGTCAAGGCTCCAAGCTCCGAGATCTGCTCCGCTGGGACATTGGCTCAGTCCCCGCTGAGGAGAAGATGGAAAACTGGAACCAGAGTATCGACCAGCTCCGTACGTTTGCCGCCAAGAGGCCTGATATCCTACGAAATCACTGCATTAATATACTTAAAACATACTATGGCGCAGGCATAACCGGGGTGGCCCGTATGGCCTACTATACCCCGGGCACCGGCACTCTCAGCATAAACGGAGCCGAGGTCAGCCCCGAGCGCTTCGGTGACAATGTCTTCTTCAGCGGCGAACAGTTTGCCGGTATCCCCCTCCGTCTTTCCGCCTATAATAACGGCGAACCGATGAATATCACCGTTATTTCCGGCGGCGTAAGCACCGTCTACTCAGGCGAGGCAACCTTCACTCCCGAGGCCGGAGCAGGATATACGATAATAATTTCTCAATAAAAAAGATCAACCCCCGATAAAACGTTGATTTTATCGGGGGTTTAAATTTAATCCAATATCCACAGCTTCAGCACCGCAAGGGTCTCACGGATATAGTTCTGGGGATAGGTGTAAAAGTCAATATTTGCGTGCATATGAGTTATATTTTTGAATCCGACGATCTCGGCGATTTTCTCAGCCCGGTAAATGTGGAAGTCATTGGTTATAAACGCCGCCTTATACTCGCCGCCAAAGCGGGCAGCGTAATCACCGTCGATCAGATCGAGCGAGAATTTAAAGTTTTCAAAGGTCGAGGCGGCTGCCTCCTCCATGACTATTTTATCCTCGGGCACTCCGCGCAAAGTAAGATATTTGCTCATGGCATAGGCTTCGGTAACTCTCTCCTGAGTGCCCTTCCCGCCGGAAACAAGTATCAGCGCGTCGGGATTTTTTTCGTGGTATTCTATCGCCTTTTCTAACCTCTCCGCCAGGTGGCGCGAGGGCACATCTCCGTGAACGCCCGCTCCTAAAACGATAACAACGTCCTCGTCATAGGTCACGGTGTCAGCCGAGCCGTAGCTTCCTAAAAATATCGCCATACCTACAACAAAGATCACGCCTGCAAAGCCGGCATTTCTCAGCCACCGCAGCGGCCCCGGGCGGTTCACCCTTTCAAAGAATATCCCATAGCACGCCACCACAGCCCCGGCAAGGGTCGTTAAAATAACGCCCAGATTTAAATTGCCGGTAACTGTCACCACAAGGCCGTCAATAAGCAGCAGCGCGCCAAGCAAAACCACTGTTATTCTTATCACTCTTAACATTTTTACTCCCATTTTTTCGCCATCTCCGCCATATATTTTATCAGCGGTCCTTTCTCGTTTTCCACTTTCCCGTTCATAACTCCGTTTAAAGCATAGTTAAGGCCCGCGCGTATTTTTCTGCCCTTAAGGCCTAAGTCGGCGATATCCTCGCCGCTAACGTTCAGATCTTTAAGCCTATAGCACAGGCCCCTGTCCAGTGCCAGACGCAGGTTCTCTTCTCCCCGCCCAAGAAGAGCCAGCTTCTCCTCCCTGTTATATTCCGACTGAGCAGCCTGATCGGCGTACATCACACAGAAAATCTGTGCCAATCCCTCCTCGCCTACCAGGCTCAGCAGCTTCAGCAGCTGAGGCAGGCCGCCTGTGAGCCTGACATCGTGAAAGCGGATAAGCATTTCTACAGTTTCGCGGGTCTTATTGTCGAATTTCAGCCGCCTAAGTATTTCTTCAGCCATTTTTGCCCCCGCCGCCGGGTGCCCCTTGAAGTGGGCGCTGCCATTATAAAACCTGCACATGGCGGGCTTGGCTATGTCGTGAAGCAGCAGAGCCGTTTTAATGGCCGGGTCGCTTCCGCCATAGCTGTCTACTGCGGTCAGAATGTGCTCATACACGTCAAAAGCGTGATGCACCGTATGCTGGTCAAAATCAAAGGCAGGTCTCAGTTCGGGGATTATCTCGGCTATTATCTCACGAAACCGCATAAACGACGGCTTAACGCGGCCGCTGACAAGGGTCTTAGTCAGCTCCTCCCTCACTCTCTCTGCGGAAATTCGCCCGAGCAGCGAACGGCAGTCAAGCATGGCGGCTGCTGTGTTGTCGTCTATTTCAAAATCAAGAGAAACGCTGAAACGCACACCGCGCAGAATACGAAGCGCATCCTCCCTGAAGCGCTCATCTGGGTCACCAACAGCGCAGATAATGCCCTTATTCAGATCGGCACGACCGCCGAAGGGGTCGATAAAGCCTGTGCGCGGGCTGTAGGCCATGGCATTGACAGTAAAATCCCTCCGCGCCAGATCAGCTTCAATACTCGAAGTGAAGGTCACTGATTCGGGCCGGCGGCTGTCAAGATATTCGCCGTCAAGGCGAAAGGTTGTTATCTCCACCGGGTCGTCCATCAAAAGCGTCACAGTGCCGTGCCGTATTCCGGTGTCAAATATTTTTTCACCGCTAAAAACCTCCTTGACCTGCTCCGGCAGGGCCGAGGTGCAGATGTCCCAGTCCTTAGGCTCACGCCCCAACAGCCGGTCGCGAACGCAGCCGCCCACAACGTAGGCCTCATAGCCGGCGTCCTCAAGCCTCGATATTATATTTGCCGCATTTTCGGGAATTTTCATATATAACCTCACTTGACAAATTATAGAAATTTGTTTATAATAATGTATATATAATTTAAAGGGAGCACAATATATGTCAAAAAAACTTCTTTTCGTATATAACCCTATGGCCGGAAAGGCTCAGATCACCGGGTATCTCTCTAAAATAATCGACACCTTCACCAAGGCCGGCTATCTGGTCACTGCCCGCCCTACATTGGGGCCGGGTGACGGTATTGAAGTAATACGGGAGCTGGCCCGGAGCTACGATCTGGTCGTATGCAGCGGCGGCGACGGCACGCTCAGCGAGTCTGTCACGGGTATAATGACCCTGCCGCCGGAGGAAAGACCGCCCATCGGCTATATCCCTGCCGGCAGCACCAACGACTTCGCCTCAACTCTCGGCATAGCCAAAGACATGGCCGAGGCCGCAGAAATGATAGTCAGCGGCATTCCACTGCGCTGTGACATAGGCGCCTTCAACGATAAGTTCTTCACCTACGTGGCCGCCTTCGGAGCCTTTACGTCGGTTTCTTACGGAACACCGCAGCAGGTAAAAAATCTCTTGGGTCACACGGCGTATCTGCTTGAGGGCATCCGGCAGGTGGGCAGCATCAAGCCCTATCATTTAAAAATAGAGGTGGGTGAAACCACTATAGAAGACGACTTCCTTTTTGGAATGGTCAGCAACACCGTTCAGGTCGGCGGCATGAAGATCCCCTCCGATGTGGCCTTTTCTATCAACGACGGCCTCTTTGAGGTGCTCATGGTGCGCGCGCCAAAATCCGTGGCCGATATTCAGGGGATGATAGCCGAGGCCCTTCGTCAGGAGGTAGCCTCCAAGAGCTTCCTGAATTTCAAGGCGAAAAAGATACGCTTCATAAGTGACTCCCCCATGCCATGGACGCTGGACGGCGAGTTCGGCGGCGACTGTGTTGACGTTACGGTGGAAAATATCAGCAAGGCAATAGGAATCGTAGTTTAAAAGTTATAAATTATACTAAACAAAATGGCTGCGCCTCTCGGGTGCAGCCATTTTGTCTATTACGAATTTACTTTAAGCTGTCTTTAAGTGCCTGACCTGCCTTAAATGCAGGAACCTTGGAAGCGGCAATCTTGATAGTCTCACCGGTCTGAGGATTTTTACCCTCACGAGCAGCTCTCTCACGAACCTCAAAGGTACCAAAACCAACGAGCTGAACCTTATCACCGGCCTTAAGAGCCTCCTGTACAGTCTCGATAAGAGCAGCAACTGCCTTCTCGGAATCCTTCTTTGTGATACCGGCCTTATCAGCAACGGCAGCAATTAAACTGGACTTGTTCATATGATTAACCTCCTTTTTTTATTTTTTTATGCCCTATATTTTTGGGTACAAGGTCATTTTACCACAATTTTTCAGAGAATTCAAGTGTTTTCTTCAAATTTTTTGAAAAAATTTATAAATTTATTCAAATATTTTCCAATTTCTTCCTCCGGGTCAAGCCCTCTGTCAACCAAACGGGTCATTTCCTCGAAAAGAGCACGCCCCGGGGAGTCGTCCTCCGGCAGAGTTGTGCATCCGGCCTTGGTTGCTTTTTTGTATATTTTTTCACTTCGCGTCAAAATCGGCAGGGCCTTGCTGACCGATTCCATGCTGTCACTCACGCTCTGTCCGCCGCGCTCACGGCGCTTTATCTCCTCCCAGTTACTTAGCACCTGCTCGGAGGTTTCAGCGCTTACAGAGCCAAAAATGTGTGGGTGGCGCACTACCATTTTCTCGCACACCGCCTCAGTCACATCGTCTATGGTGAACTCACCGCTCTCCTTGCCTATCTGAGCGTGCAGCACCACCTGAAGAAGCACATCGCCCAGCTCATCGGCCATTTTCGTCGGTACGCCGCTGTCAAAGGCCTCAGCCGCCTCGTAGGCCTCCTCTATCATGTGCTTTCTGAGAGACTGGTGAGTCTGCTCGCGGTCCCACGGGCAGCCGCCGGGAGCGCGGAGCTTTTCAATTATGTCGCACAAATCGTAAAAATTTCTCTTCTGCATATTTTAACCCCATTCCGCCGCCCTGATGCGGCCCTGTTATTTCCTTAGTAATGCTTTTATATCGATTGCCTTCAGCAGCAGCGCCATTACAATATATACCAGCGCCATAACACAGCCCACGACAATAAAGGGTGCCGCGGTATAATAGAATAAGCCCAATGCCGCCAATGCCCCGATAGCAGCTGCCACAAATGGCCGCACGAAGGTGCCGACCGGAAACCCAAAGCCCATGTGACCGCGAAAAAGCACGATAAGAACAACACAGCCCGCGGCGTAAGATATTACTGTAGCAAGCGGTGCGCCCGCTATACCCATCGCCGGTAAGAGCAGGAAATTAAGTGCAACCTTTACTGCCAGCGTCGCACCAAGCACGATTATCGGCTTCCACACGCAGCCGGTGGCCTGAAGTATTCCGCTGACCACCTGCGTAAAGGGTATCAAAATCATAAGAGCGCCGGTGAACATGAGAAGTTCTCTATGGAGAGATGTGCCGTAAAGCAGCGAGAGTATCGGCCCCGGGAAGCAAAGGCAGCCCATCATACAGGGCGCCGATACGAAGGCCAAAAGCCTCAGCGAGGATACCGCATGTTCACGAAGGAGCCCTCTGTCTCCGCTGTGAGCGGCCTCGGCACAGGCCGGAGCTACACTGACGGTCACCGCCGCAATGAGTGTGGCAGGCAGATTGTAGATCATGAACGCCCGTGTCAGGTAGCCGAAAAGACCGGCGCTTTCTTCTATGGAATTGCCAAGCCCCACAAGTATATTCTGAACTGTGAAATTGTCGGCCATCATCATGCAGGAAAAGCCCGCCGAGCCAAGGGTGACCGGAATGGCCAGCATTACGATCCTTTTTGCCGTAGAGAGCTTCGGCCCGCGATAGACCTTGATGAATTTTCTTCCCATCACAAGCAGAATGACAGAACCGATAACAGTTCCGACAGTCACGCCGCTCATGGCCCCCGCGGCCGCTATCGCTCTGCCTTTAGGCAGCAAAAGCGCGCAGACTCCTAAACCGATGCAGGCCTTAGACAGGCTGTCGGCGATCTGGCTTAGGGCCGAGGGCAGCATATTTCCCCGCCCCTGAAAGTAGCCTCTGTAGGCACTCGATACGCCCATAAATACTACTCCTACCGACATAACTCTGATGGCCGGAGCGGCATACCCGCTGCCGCCGCCTGCTATCATCGCGGCCAGCGGCCGTGCAAAGATGAACAGGCCTGCCGCCGCAATTACCCCCATAAAGGTCACGAACCACATTGCCGAGGCGCGTATCTCAGCCGCCTCGTCCTCGTCGCTGTCAGCCACAAGGTTACTGACGGCTAAGGGCACACCCGTGGCTGTGATAGCCAGCATCCAGTTGTATATATTATAGGCATTTTGATATATTGCTATACCCTCAGGGCCGATAAAATAGCGGTCAAGCGGTATTTTGAACACCGCGCTGAGGGCTTTTCCGATAAGCGACGCCGCCGACAGCAGCACCGCTCCACGTACGAAATTACGCTTTCCCATCTCAATGCTCCCTGTCGTCGTTAAAAACCGCCTCACCAAAGGTGTCTGCTTTTCCGGCGGGATCTGCCATATACTTTACCATAAGCGGATACACGATTGAAAGTCTGGTGTACTCACACAGACCGAAAAGGATCACCGGGATCAGGAACATAAGATAGGGCGTCGCCGCGCCGAAGGCTATAACCGCAAACGAGAACATGAAACCCAGCACAAAGGCTCCCAATGTCTGCGGCAGCTTTGCAATGACCATTATGAAGGAGTTTTTATACACATCCCTTAACCGCAGCTCAAATGAGGTCATTATCGGATATATGTAAACGTGCATCATGCTCCAGAGAAAGGCCACCAGCACCACAAGGCCAAGGAGCAGTGCGCTGACTAACCCCTGCTGGGAGTTATAATATCCGAAATTGAGTATCAGCACCAGCGCCGCAAAAAGATCGATAATATAGGCCACTATGCCGTATTTAAGGTTGGTCTTAAAGCCGTCCCAAAAGTCCTGCCAGGCCCATGCGTGAGTGTCGCTGACGTACTTGCGCAGCACATTTATCAGGCCGCAGGCCGCGGGGCCGCCGCCGCAGTTCGCATAGATGAGCAGCGCCGCTATAGCCACTGCCATAGTGCCGCCGTTGTTTATCCATTCCCGCAGCTCCTCAGAAGACATTACGGTGCTTGCCGTCCAGGTTATGCTGACATTGCAGACCATAGCCATCAGCATCAGCGGAATTATCGAAAATAAAAAGTATATGAAATTGACCGTTATTATTTTCCATATTCTTCTGCCGAGAATGTCAAAATACCGCGAGAGTCCGGTTTTTTCCGCCTCTGACTTGCTTATGCCCGGGCCGGGCCGGGTGTATTTGTCTTTGCCGCCGAAAAAGCCCGCCATTGTTTTCGCCTCCGTTTAAACAATCTTTAAACTATATTTTATCACATTTTTTTTTAATTTACAAGAGTAAATTTATTAATACGCCGCGTTAATGTGAAGAGCACCGTCAAAATATACGGTTGGCCGCAGCAGCTGAATCACCTCCCATGTCAATGGAAGATAAACGATATCTCTGTATATAAGCGGCGGCCACTCATGATCATAATACAAATTTCCTCTTATATACACGTTAGAATTCAAAGAAGCTGCACGTATTTTTTCAGCCTTTTTGGCTGAGTCGAGCTTCGGATATGCCTTAGCGGAATCATCAAGATATAAGGCCGTGCTGCCGGGAAAATTCACTCTAAGCCCTAACATCAGGCAGTTTTCATAAGTACATGGGAAATATATAACATTCCTGCCAAACATAAGCGGATATCTTAGACGCAGGTTATCGACCTTATTTTCATTTATATACAGCTCAAAGGGTATCGGCTCAAGCATTTCTCCCGGAGCGAACATATCCTCCAGAATCTCTTCGGCCGACATATTACGGTAATTGTCCGGGTCTGCCATAGTCTCAAAGCTCCATCTGAACTGGTTATAGCTGTTAAGGTAAGAGGTGCTTACCCCAACCGCCGGGTATCTTTCATAGAGCTCCGGCCAGTATTTTTGTGAATACTCCCGGGCAAGCCTAACAGCCATGCTCTCCGCTTTTCCGTTAGGAGCCGGCGTCCCGGCGAGGCGCACGCAGGGCGGGGACGCATGCGCAAGAACAATGCTCCCGTCCGCGCAGCTCCCCACGACCATATAAACGTGACTGCCCGGCAGGCTCATTATATCGCCGGCCTTAAAATCCGTCACCTTACCGCTCGCGGTAAAGCTTCCCCATCCGCGGCCGGCAAAATTAGCTGCCATTTCTCCCGCCTTCATTACATAGCCTTCTTTGCCGCTCTCCGTATTCATAACATTATAAACGCACCATCCGATATAGCCCGAGCAATCAAGGCCGTCATATATCTGGTATCTTGTGTTGCGATAGTTGTAATTCCTGTTCTGAGAAGCAAAATATTCGCCCCATCGCGGGCTTACACCTATTGTCACAGCCGGGGTGCCTGCTCCGGTGTCGGCCTCGTTCCAGCCGCCGCCCCACACATACAAGGTTTTGCCTATGGGCTGAACGGCTGTAAGGAGCAAATTTTTAATTGTTCGTTCTCCCGGGGTGGCCGTCGGCACAGCTTCACTTGCACCTACTGAAGGCGCAAGCAGCAAAACCGCCATCGCGGCTATTGAAAAAATGGCTGATTTTAACCCCTTCAAACCAATCACCCGCCTTATGTTTTTTCAAGAGTCACACGGCACTCCCCGGATACACCAAGGGAGTGCCGCATTTTTTATTTAATAATTAAGATATTCGGTGTCCTCCCAAAGCTCAAAGCCGTCGAGCCTCTGATGCCGAAGTCTCCAGTAGGAGGCATAACGCTCAGGGAACAGCAGCTGCAGCGCCTTTTGACGATCACGGTTGTTGTAGCAAACGAAATACAGTCTGCCGAACTCGGCAAAGTCCTCATATTTACTTGTATTGGCATACTGTGACACCATGATCATATCGTTGGCCATTGCGTTGGCCCAGCCGCCGCCATGCGACCAGTTGCCGTTAGACATATCAACGCTGTGGCTGAACTCGTGAGAAATGAGGTTTTTGATCGTATTCACATCTCTGGTGCCCTGCACGCGTATATAAAGGTCTGATGTTCCGCAATTGAAGCTGTTGGCAGTATCTACCCTGATCTTAACAGACCTTATATATCTTCTGTAGGAATAAGGTATCTGAACAACGGCCTTCTTGAAGTTTTCGGCGTTTGTTCTGGCGTCGTTATGATCCTCAACATACAGGTCCATAGATTGCTGAAGGCTTCCGTCTTTATTATATATTCTGAGAGTATACCTTGTTCCGTTAAGCATAGTTCCTCGCCAGAAGTCGTAGCTGCCGTAAACCCCATCATCGGTGGCGCAGGTAACTCCTTCGGTTTCGGGGAGATTTGCACTTGGCGGATATAGGTCTGTATTGGTCACCAAATAGCCGTCGGTAGTGTTAAAAAAGTTATTAAGGCTGTTGTATTGCGCTGTCACGCTGAGATCTCCCGGCAATATTTTTGTATTGAAAATATTGTCCAGTCGCTTTCTTGCCGTCCACTCCGCGCCAACAATGTTGTTGCTGTAGCGATCAAACACGTCGCCCGCGACAGTTTCATAGATAGTCTCTATTCTTTTTCTCTGAGCCTCGGTAAGCATCGCATAGGCCGAGGTCCTTGAAGCGAGATACAAGGGACTTTCATCGTAAAGCGGGTTAAATACCAGCTCAACCTTGTTTGCCTCGGCTACCGCCGCAAGATAACTGCCCGACAGTCCGATATAAACGTCATTATCAGCGCTTCTCATGTAGTAAGAGAGGTGCTCGGGGCTGTAGTTCTCACTCTCCTCCAGATACCAGTGCTGGGTCAGGTCGTTGTATGCATAGTCACCGCTGGGGAGCTGAGACCCTTGATCAGCTGTGGTAATTCTGCGGTTAGAGGAGCGGCAGAGCAGGGCAAAGGTGCCGTCGGCCATGTCACGGGGCAGGAACTGCGCGCTTGTGTCACGAACGCTGTTATAGTCGGCGCTGATTCTGCCGCTGTTGCCTCGAATGTATTTGTCGTTAACCGTAATGCCGTAATACAGCCCCGCAAAGCCTTTGTATTCCACCTCTGAGGGGTCAACCGGCACTTCCGGCTCACCTGGGATCACCGCTCCGCCCGCGGCTGAGAAGTTGTCAATATAGAAGTAGTAATTTGAGTAATTGCCGTTTCTGACAGTTGTGTTGTGAGAATTGCTTATAAGCGCTATGGTGTCTATCTTAGCGCCGTTGGTTCTGGCGCGCATAGTGCCGCTGGTGTAAGCTATGCCGTCGGCTCCTGTCACGCTGACTCTGTATGTATTCTCGGTAATATTGCCGCTGATGGTAACGGCATAGGTCTCTCCGGCCTTCGCCTCGCAGAGGTTTGTCTGAGTCGTATCGGTATAGCCGCCGTTTCCGTTGCCTGTGCGCACGCCGAAGTAACCGTTATTCGGGAACAGCAGGATCGCCGACGAGGTATTATACGCGAGGGTGCCGTTAGCGCTGTCGCCTAACAAAACGGCATTGTCGCCCTCCCGCACTATGGTCAGCTCAAAGCTGACGGTGTATTCTCCCGCAATGGCAGGGTCAATTTCATGGTAGCCAACACTGGCCGAGTTGCCCGAAAGCTGATTGTCGCTGACCCAAGGCTGATACAGCCCGAAGTCAACGGTAATGGTGCTTCCTGAAATAACTGTTACGGTTCTGGGGTTAGCCTGAGCCTTTCTGCTGCCCGAGGTGCTGACCTCAATAATATAATCTCCCGGCGTAAGATTATTGAAGCTGTATGTACCGCTGTAGTCACCCCAGAAGCCGGTTCTCGTGCTCGTGCTGTAAGATCCGTCAACGGCAGTCAGCGTCACAGCCGTATAGGTCACGCCGCTCTCGTCGTCATCTCTGATACCGTTGCTGTTGTTGTCGTTCCAAACAATGCCCTCGATGCTGCCGGGGTCGGTGGCCTTTGTGAGCATGAAATCAGCTTCGGCCTCTCCTCCCGGAGCGACAGTTACCGTAACGCTCTCCGTCTCGGTCAGCGTATTCACGGGCAAAGCGATCGTCAGGGTGTATTCTCCTGGCTCAAGGCCGACAAAGCTGTAGACGCCGTTTTCATCGGTTACGGCCTCGGGCATGCCCGCGCTCATATCGCCGTCACGGCTTAAGCTCACGCCTTCTAAGCCCTCGCCCTCGTCCATTACGCCGTTATCGTTTTTGTCCAGCCACACAAGTCCGCTCACAGAGCCGCGCTTAAGCGCGAAGCCTATGCCTGTAACGGTCTCTTCGCCGGGTAATACAAGAGCCTCGGTGTTGTCTGTCGTCAGCTCGTAGTTTTCGGGCACGGGCGTGCTCACGCTGTATGTGCCGGGCCTGAGGCCGGCAAAGCTATATGCGCCGTTTTCATCAGTAGTTACCGATTCACCTGTGCTCAGCGTCACAACCGCACCGGCGCAAACCTCCTCCTCATCATCCTTCGCCTGATTGCGGTTTGCGTCGATCCACACCACGCCCGAGATCGAGCCTATGTTTATGGCAAAGCCTACGTTGTTCTCGGCTGCTTCACCGGCAATAACGGTTATCTCCTTACTTTCATTACCCGTCGTGCAGATGTAGTCCTCAGGCACAGCCACGGCCACAGTATAGCTGCCGGGAGCAAGCTTTTCAAACTTATACGCACCGTTTTCATCGGTCTTAAGCTCAGTCTCACCGAGCGTCACCGCTACTCCGGCCATGAGCTCCTCGCCTTCGTCCTTCACTCCGTTGCGGTTGGCGTCGCTGTATACCACGCCGGAAATTGTTCCAACGTTTATGGCAAGACCAACATTGTTTTCAACAGCCTCACCCTCGTGAACGCTGACCTCAAGGCTCTCGTTGCCGGTGGTGATAATATAGTCCTCGGGGGTCTCCACCGTAACAGTGTAGTCCGTCGGGATCAGATTTTCAAACTTATATGTACCGTCCTCGCCGGTAACAGCTGTATCCTCGCCAAGCGTAACCTTCACGCCGGGCATAGGCTCCTCGCCCTCGTCCTTTACGCTGTTACGGTCAGCATCGTTCCAAACTGTGCCGGAAATCGAGCCGGGCAGAAGCTTAAAGCCAAAGGCGGCCTCTGCCTTCCCGCCGTCAGCAACAGTAACGCTGAGAGGATTGTCCCCAATGGACTCACGGCCCGACGGGTCAGTCACCTCAACTGTATATTCACCTTCGGGAAGCTCCTCAAAGGTATATTCTCCGTTTTCATCGGTCTCAGCCTCTATGGCCGTTTCACCCTGCACGAGCTTTATCGCCGCGCCGGGCAGCTTCTTATCGTTCTCCCCGAACGATCCATCGCCATCGGCGTCAACCCATGCAGACACCTTAAGCTCACCCACCTTGGGCAGCTCGGGAGTTATGCCCTCTGGGGTGATCATAGAAACAACTGCCGACATGGGCGTTATATTATCCCAGCTCCAGAGCATGAGCTTTGCGCTGCCGTTTTCGGCATTTTTAACGGTGACGCTGAGCTCTGCCGCCGAGTTTTCAATCGTCTTAGTGCCGAGGCCCACAAGCATGTCCCCTTCATAGAGGGCAAGCACGGCTCTTAAGCCGTCCTCAACTCCAGTGAGCTTCACGCTCAGCTCTCCTTCAGTCAGCACCTGTGTGTTCCACTGAAAGCCAATGCCCTCCGCGTGTGCCAAAGAGGCAAAACACAGCAGCAGTGCAAAGAGCACAAGCGCGGTTTTGAACGTTTTTTTCATTGTTGATCCATCCTTTTACTATAAATTATAAAAACATATTATACTACAATTTAAGTATAATATATGCCGGTAAAAAAGTCAACACTGAATAAAAAAATATCATATCTTCATATATAGACATACGGCACTCCCCCGGGCGTGCCGAAGGAGTGCCGTTTATTTTTTATCTATTTATTATTCAAGATATTCCGTGTCTTCCCAAAGCTCAAAGCCACCAAGGTTATTGTGCCTGAGCCTCCAGTAAGAAGCATATCGGTTGGGGAAAATGATCTGCATAGCCTTCTGGCGGTCACGATTATCGTAGCAGAGGAAGTAGAGTCTGCCAAACTCGGCAAAATCCTCCCACTTGGTAGAGTTGGCATAGGGCGAAACGATGAACATATCGTCCTTCATTGCCTTATCCCAGCCTCCGCCCTGCGACCAGCTTCCGTTGATCTGGTCGATGCTGTGGCTCAGCTCGTGGGATATCGTGCCGGCCATACTGTTCGCGTCGGGCGTCCAGTTCAGGCGAATAAACATGTCCGTCGAGCCGCAGTTGTAGCTGTTAGCTCCGTCCTCCCTCACATATACGCTCCTGATATACTGCCGATAAACAGAGGGTATTTTAATTATAGCCTTCTTGAAGGTCTCTGCGTTCTTACGAGCCGTGTCATTGTCCTGAACATATAGAGTCAGCTCCTGAATCGTCCCGTCGGTATTGGTTATTGTGATCGGGTATGCGGTTCCCTTTTGCTCCTCCGACCATGTCCAGAATTTATAGCTGCCGTCCGTACCGCTGCCCTGAGCGAGCTTCGTTCCTTCGGTGCCCGGCAGAGTCGCTAAGGAATAACCGCTTCCGCCGTCGGTGATCACAAATTTGCCGGCTGTGGTGCCGTTTTCATTGTGCGGAGCAGCGAAGAACCAGTTATAGATTTCCTCATAGCCCTCCTCCGCGCTCATGTCGCTATCCAGAATCTTGTTAAAGGTATTGTCGAACCTTTTTCTGAATGTATATCCTGTATCGTCCGGGCCGTAGCGGCCGATCGCGTCTCCGGCTACAGACTCGTAAATCTCGGCTATTCTCTTTCGCTGAGCCGAGGTCAGCATTGCGTATGCCTCAGTTCGGGATATCTTGTAAAGCGGGCTCTGATCCTCGTCGGGAAGGGGATTGAATATGAGCTCAACCTTATTGCTCTCATTCACAGAGGTAAGATAGCCGCCCGAAAGTCCGATATAAAGACCGTTATCGGCACTTTTCAGGTAATAGGCCGGGGTCTCTTCGGTATAGCTGGGTCCTTCCTCAAGAATCCAGTGCTGGGTCAGGTCGTTCATTTTACTTGCGTTGTAGTCGCTGCTCGTGAGCCTGCTGCCTCTGTTTGCCGCAGTGATCCTGCGCTCCCACGACATGCAGACAAAAGCATAGCTTCCGTCGCCCATATACCGGGGCATGAATTCATTGCTGCGGTCTGTTACGCTTACATTGTCGGCAGATATCTGCCCATTGTTGCCGCGAAGCCTGAGGCCATTTACCGTAACGGCATAATACTGCCCCGCAAAGCCGTTATAGGTCGGGTCTTCCGGCTCCGGCAAGATCTCCTCAGCAAGGAAGTTTTTGATGTAGAAATTGAAATCAGAGTAAACGTCACCTTGGGTAACAGTTTTATGACTGTTACTTATAAGGGCTATGGTATCAAGCTTAGCGCCGTTCTTTCTGGCGTGAAGCTCATTGCTTGTATAGGTATTTCCGTCCTCATCGGTGATAGTTACGGTATATGTGTTGGCGGATATATCTCCATCGATGGTCACCGCATAGGTCTTGCCGGCCGCCGCTGTGCAAAGTGCAACAGCACCGCCGCTGTAGCCGCCGTTTCCGTTACCGTCACGCACAGAGAAATCATCGCTGTTGAACAGAAGGATCACCGAGGAGGTGCCGTACGACACATTTCCATCAACCGGATTTATATTTGCGCTGTCACCTAAGATTATGGCGTTATCACCTTTGGTGTTGAGAATCAGATCAAAGCTGATACTGTAGCCGGCCTTAATATCTTCTTCTATCGCATAGAAGGCCACGGTGTCAGCCTTATTCTGTTTCTGATCATCGCTGACCCAAAGCCGTTTAAAGCCGAAGTTTTCGATTATCAAATCGTCACTGATAACGGTGACAGTTCGGGGATTTTCAAGAGTAGCCTCTCTGTCATTGGGAGCAGATACCGAAAGGGTGTATTCTCCAGGCTCAAGCCCCTCAAATTTGTAGGTGCCGTCTGTGGCGGTTCTGGCAGTTTTTTTCTTTCCGTCTCCCGCCGTCAGGGTGACGGTTCTGCCCGACATCCCGGTCTCATCACCGTCTCTTACGCCGTCGCCGTTGGTGTCGTTCCAAACCACGCCGTTAATGGCGCCGGGAAGCGCCGCCTTTGCCTTAAGGCCAAAGTCAGCCACTGCCGTTTTTTCGGCCTCCACGGTCAGCTCCACGCTGCCCGGAGTGGAAGCCTCCATGCCCTCGGGCACGGCTACGCTCACCGTATAGCTGCCGGGGGCAAGCTTATCAAATTTATAAATACCGTTCTCGTCGGTAGACGCGGTGAACGCACCGGCCGTTACTGTAACACCGGGCATTGGCTCTTCGCCCTCGCCCTTTTTGCCGTCGCCGTCAACGTCGTTCCACACTGAGCCCGATATCGAGCCGGGCAGCGGCTTAAAGCCGAAGCCGGCCTCTGCCTTCTCACCCTGAGAAACGGTAACACTGAGAGGATTCTCCCCAATGGCCTCGCGGCCCGCCGGGTCAGTCACACCTACCGTATATTCACCCTCAGGGAGCTCCTCAAATATGTACTCACCGTTTTCATCGGTCACTGCCTCTACGGCTGTTTCACCCTGCACGAGCTTTATTGCCGCGCCGGGCAGCTTCTGATCTCCCTCGCCGAATATACCGTCTCCGTTGGCGTCCACCCATGCAGACACCTTAAGCTCGCCCACCTTGGGCAGCTCGGGAGTTATGCCCTCGGGGGTTATCACAGAAACAACCGCCGACATGGGCGTTATCTTATCCCAGCTCCAGAGCATGAGCTTTGCGCAGCCGTTTTCGGCATTTTTAACGGTGACGCTGAGCTCTGCCGCCGAGTTTTCAACTGTTTTGGTACTGAGGCCCACAAGCATGTCCCCTTCATAAAGGGCCAGCACGGCTCTGAGTCCGTCCTCCGCTCCTGTGAGTCCTGCGCTCAGCTCTCCCTCAGTCAACGCGTCCGTGTTCCACTGAAAGCCAACGCCCTCCGCGTGGGCCAAAGAAGCAAAACACAGCAGCAACGCAAAGAGCACGAGCGCGGCTTTAAATGTTTTTTTCATGATTGATCCTCCCCTTTTAATACATTATTACAATATTTTAGTATAATACAGTCAGGCAGAAAAGTCAACAGGAAATCAACAATTAACACATTTTATTAAGAAAAATTAATGAAGGCTGCATATTTCATACGCCTTCTCGCCGACCCTCTTAAAAATGAACACGGTAGTATCTCCCCCTTCGTTTATCGCATTGATAAGCTGCCCGCCCTTGGCAGCATACTCACTATTTGTTATATCATCTTTGAACAATATACTCACCTCATCCTTGGTAAAAGCGGCCCAATCAAACCGCCGCCGGCTTCACGATTTTGCGCAGCAGCCCCGCAAAAAACTCCTCCACGGCGCAGTACTTGTCTACCATTGTAACAAGATAGCCCTCCCTGTGGCGCGGCGGGGTCCATGTGGCGAGCCACATATGGCTTCTGATTATATCCCCCTCTAACTTAGTCAGGGTGAAGTTTCGCTTTGCGTTCCGATATGCAATTTCCGGATGCAGGCGGCAGTGCTCTCTTGCGGAATATCCGGTCTCTTTGAAATTATAATAGAACATATCGTGCATGAGTCCGGCTCTGGCAGCTGCCCGGTAGTCCCAGCCAAAGAGCCGGGCCAGAGCATAGCTCTTATAGCTCACGTTTATACTGTGACTGAGGCGCGTCGTCCCCATGTGCTGCATGAAATCGTCTAACCGCTGTATGCAGGGCGCGCTCAGCACATCGGCTACGTTGGCCATGTATTCGGCATATTTCGGGCTGTTCTCGCGCACTTTACCACATCCTTTCCTTACTATTCTAACACGCATCAATGGCAAAGGCAACATGAATTTTATTCCAAATACATTGTTTTTTATTATATATTCTTCTTGCAAAGCCGCCCGACTTGTGCTATAATAATATTTAATATATAACGACATGTGACAAAAAGGGGGAATTTTTGTGAAAAAAACTATGCTCCTTGTGGCGTTTTATCATCTGCTGTGCCTTATCTTGGCTCTGCTGGGTGAGTTTATGATGAATGGCCCTATGCTGCAAAGCGGCTTATATGCCGACTGGGCAGGCGCTATATTGTGCCCGATAGCCTTAGCTGTCGCCGCATGGATAACAAGCATAAAAAGCGAGACCTCGCTGCTTAAATTCTACCCGGGAGCGGCGGCGCTCACCGGCGGCATCGGCCTTGTGCGCGGCCTTGTGTATGGCTTTTCCGGCGGCTTCAGCAACATAAACCTCAGCATCGTGCTCAACCACTTCAAGGCAGCCATGCTCATTCTCGTCATTTCATTTATCCTTCTGACTGTATGGTTCATGATCTTTGAGCTGACAAGATTTTTGATGAACCGCCCAACCAAATACAACAGACTTTCAAAAAACAAGAAATCCAAATAACACGGAGGAAACACCATGGATAAGCAGACAGTTTTAGTTATTGACTTCGGCGGCCAGTATAATCAGCTGATCGCCCGCCGTGTGCGCGAGCACAACGTATACTGCGAGGTGCTGGCCTATACGCACACTATCGACGAAATAAAAGCCAAAAATCCTGTGGGCATAATCTTCACAGGCGGCCCAAACAGTGTGTACGGCGAGGACGCTCCCCGGGTTCCGGCTGAGTTGTTCGAGCTCGGAGTTCCGATACTCGGCATATGCTACGGCGCCCAGCTCATGAGCTATGTTCTCGGCGGCGAGGTAAAAAGCGCCGACACACGCGAGTACGGCAAGATCGAGGTAGACCTCTCCCCCAGCCTTATATTTGAAGGCATCGAGGGCAAGGGCGTTTGCTGGATGAGCCATACAGACTATATTAGCGCCGTTCCCGAGGGCTTTAAAATCACTGCAACCAGCGCCACCTGCCCGGTGGCCGCCTACGAAAACGCCGAAAAAAAGCTCTACGGAGTGCAGTTCCACCCCGAGGTGAATCACACCCTGTTCGGCGAAAGAATGTTAAGGAACTTCCTTTATAATGTCTGCGGCTGCAAGGGCGACTGGGAAATGGGTGACTACGCTCGCCGCTATATCGACATGGCAAAAGAAAAGTACGCCGGCAAGAAGGTGCTCTGCGCCCTGAGCGGCGGCGTTGACAGCTCCGTGGCAGCAGTGCTCCTTTCCCGCGCGGTAGGTAAAAACCTGACCTGTATCTTTGTTGACCACGGCCTGCTCCGTAAGAACGAGGGCGACGAGGTCGAGCATATTTTCACCAAGCAGTTTGATATAAATCTCATCCGCGTGAACTGTGAAGACAGATTTCTCACTAAGCTCGCGGGAGTTACCGAGCCCGAAAAAAAGCGCCGCATAATCGGCGAGGAGTTCATTCGCGTATTTGAAGACGAAGCCAATAAGATCGGCGAGGTGGACTATCTTGTGCAGGGTACGATCTATCCCGACGTGGTCGAGAGCGGCAGCGGCAAGAGCGCCACAATAAAGAGCCACCATAACGTTGGCGCGCTGCCCGACGTTATCAAGTTCAAAGAGATCGTCGAGCCCCTTCGCATGCTGTTTAAGGACGAGGTCCGTAAGCTCGGCATCGCCCTCGGCATACCTGATAATCTCGTATGGCGCCAGCCCTTCCCCGGTCCCGGTCTTGCCGTGCGCGTGATCGGCGAAATAACAAAAGAGAGGTTAGACATCCTTAAAGAGGCCGACGCTATCTTCCGCGAGGAGATCAGGCTCTGCGGCCTGGACAGAAGCATAAACCAGTACTTCGCTGTCATCACCGATATGCGCAGCGTTGGCGTCATGGGCGACGAGCGGACCTACGATTATACTATAGCCCTCCGCGCCGTTACCACTACCGACTTTATGACCGCCGACTGGGCGCGCATACCTTACGATGTTCTTGAAAGAGCCAGCAACCGCATAGTAAACGAGGTCAAGCATGTCAACCGCATAGTGTATGACATCACCAGTAAACCCCCAGCAACTATTGAGTGGGAGTGACGATATAACGTTCAGAAAAGCTTGTTTTTACTGATATTTCAGCATGTTATGGTTCTCTTGTGATGCTGATATGATGCTGAAACCTCCATTTTCACCAAAATAAGCATCTATTTTCACTATAAAAAGTTGGTTATAACCCATTGTATACAAAATATAATAAAGCGCACCTTTACGATTTTCTTTGATGAAAATCTGTATAGGTGCGCTTTATATTATATATGCCGATATGACCTTGTAAAACCTTATATTATCTCGTTAATATGTATACTCAAAGTTAATCTGGCCCCTAAAAACTGGCTTATTTTAGGGGAAAATTCCCCCGCATTTTGGGGAATGCATACAATATACTGTACCTAAAACCTATTTTCTATCAGTATACAGGTGTTTTAGGGGAAATTTGTCCCGCACTTTGGGGATTTCTTCCCTTTATATCAACGTATCAAGTGTATTTGCAAGCTCAGTTTGTTTGTGCGGGTATAGGTGCGAGTACGTGTTTAGAGTTGTCTCGATATTTTCATGCCCCAGCCTTTCAGCTATCAACAAAGGCGAAAACCCAAGCTCTATAAGCAGAGAGGCATGAGAGTGCCGAAGGTCGTGAACTCGAATGCGTTTTACGCCTGAGATTTTACAGCCCCGGTCCATTTCGTGATGAAGATAATACTTCGTGACAGTGAAAAGCCTTGTGCTCGGGTTCTTATCAAAAAGAGTCTGCATATACGTCTCAATCTCTTTACAGAGAAAATTCGGTATAGCTATTATTCTGATACTTTTCTTAGTCTTTGGCTCTGTGATTACATCTTGCTTTTCAATACGCTGATATGATTTATTGACAGACAGTTCTTTACTGGTGAGGTCTATATCGGCTCGGGTCAGCGCAAGCAATTCACCGGCTCTCAGTCCGCACCAATATAAAATTTGATAGGCCAGATGGGCCATAGGTTTGTCTTCAATGGCATTTGAGAACTTCAGATATTCTTCGCGAGTCCAAAATTGCATTTCGTCTGCGCTTTTACGACCCATAGAGCCGGCTTTATGACATGGATTTTCTCTCAGACCGTAATACTTGACTGCATAATTAAGTATTGCACAGAGCTGATTATTGATCGATTTCAGGTAGGTTTCTGAATAATCCTGGCCAATCAGTTTATTTTGCCATTGTCTTACCGTTGTCGGCTTAATATCGCCGATTTTTATTTTGCCGAAATACGGTAATATTTTTGTGTCGATCATGTGCTTCTTGTTGTTCATTGTAGACTGTCTCAGCCTGTTTTTCATATCATCTATGTAGAGCTCTACCAGGCCGGCGAACGTCATTTGCGGATTAGATTGAAGCTTATCCAAAAAGGCGCGCTCATATTCTTTAGCGTCTTTCTGTTTAGTAAAGCCTCTTTTTGTCTTACGCTTCTTCAGCCCCTGCCAATCTACATAGTAAAAACAACAATACCACGTGCCTCTTTCTTCATCTTTATAAATCGGCATAATCTACAACCCCATTTCAAGCAGATACATACGCAAGCAATTCCGGCGTACGCAATTTTTTTAATGCGAGTGACTTTGTGTTTTCAATCGCGCCCTTAGACACACCCAGCTCATTTGCCAGTTGAGAAAAGCTAAGTCCTCGACGGTACAGACCGTCAATGACATTTGCCTGAGTGGGTGTAAGTTTCATGCCGGCTCGCCTGAAAATCTCTCTCAAACGCTCTATGTAGTCGGCTTCGTCTATAGCACTTATTTCTGCTTCTGCGCCAAGGTCCGGAATAAATTCTACAAACGTGCTCTCACCCTCAACACCGATAGGTGCGTCAAGGCTGATCGCATAGTAAATTGTGTTATTCTGCCAACCGGTCGAGCGCATTTTTGCCAGTTCATAAAACTGTATGAGAAGCTGCCGGCCGAGGTATGTAAGAAATTTATAACGGCCGTCATAAGCCTTAACCGCACCAACAACGGCAAAATACCCGGCCTGGATTAAGTCGTCAGTCTCAACGCCTACCAGCGAACACCTCTCATAATGTTTTGTGTAAAAGCTATTGGCCTGCCGGCATACAAACAACTCAACATTTTGCCAGAGCTCTGAGTTATACCCGGTTTCACCGTTCTTAATTTTTACGACCAGTTCTTCATTTGTCATATCAACAACCTCCAAAATCAAAAATCGCCAAGTACGGTCTGGATAGCGTAATCTACTGTATAATCCTCATATTCTACAAGATCACATATCTCAACGGCTTCTTCAACAGAAAAACCATCTTCAATGAGTATTTCATAAAGTTCGTTTCTCATATCAACAACCTCTTTTCTTAGCGTCTATAAATATTATAACGTGTTTTACGTAAAACCGATACGGGCGAACCCACCAGAATTGCCGAGTCGATCTCGTGCGCGTTGTACGTAGAACGCGCACGAGATTTCAGGCTGTCAAGCAACTGTAAACCTCCGGCTTACTGACGGCTTCAAGAAGTCTGCATACATATCAGCATGGATTTTCTTGAACGAGGTCGTGTCGAAGCGGTTAGTTGTAACAGTCTTATATCTAACAACATACTCACCGATGAGTAATTCTTCAGCCTCGCCCATGACCTGCTTAATGTGGTCGGCAATCGCGTCTTTCTGTGCTTCGAGCAGAGCAATCTGTCTTGCAAGCTCCTGGTACTGTTCTACAGCCTTTGTCAATTCAATCTTTTTCATTATAATTACCTCCGTTTGATTAAGTGGTTTATTTAACTTACATTTATATTATAGCGTGTTTGCTTATAAAATGGAGCGCGCAAAACCGCCGGAAATTCAAAGAAAACTCTGTGCGGTTTTACAGTATACATACTATAAAAAATGTGGTATAATATAAGTACAATGGAGAGAGAGACGCCTCGCGGCGGCCCCCCCAATTTAAACAGAAAAGAGGTTTATCAATGCCAAAATATGACTCTCAACGCAAAGCGTCCAAAAAGTGGCGGGCGGAAAATCTGGAATACATACAGTTCTCTGTCCGAAAAGGCGAAAAAGCTCGTATTAAAGCCTATGCCGAAGGCCAAAATCAAACGCTGGCCGGTTTTATTAAAGACACGATTTATTCAGCTATGAGTGCCTCTAACGAGGATTTCACAGAATAATAAAAAGAGTCTCAACACCACCAAGGTTAAGACTCTTTTGACTAAGTATGCTTAGATTATTCCAAACTCTTCTTCAAGACGCTCGAGCCGGATAACATACAACTCTTGTATGCTTGCCCCGGTTGATTTGAACACGCCTTGACTGAATCCAAGCGAGTGTCGCTCTATAAGCTCTTGTTTTTTATCTTTGAATTTATATTGTGCTAACGTCTGATCGGCTCTTAGCCTCTCCAGGGCTCTATCGCGCAAGCCCGCTGTCATTGTACCTGAAATACGAAACTCTTTCGCAAGAGCTGAAAGAGGTACACTCTCCAAGTAATGCCGTCTTATTACGTCCGCCTGTCTTGTGTCCAGATGACCGATAGCTATATCTATATTCTCTTTCATCTGTCGGTGTTCGTCTTCATCTTCAATGGCCCGAAAACTGTTCTCGGCGTCCGGGTCCTCCACAATATCCTCTAATAGCAGATCGTCACCATCTTTATTCTGCCCTACCGCCTCATCAAGGCTTATTGCGTTCATCTGCATATCGGCTTGTTTCCGGGCCCCGATCGTATGTAAGCCGAGAAGTTTCCGCCACTGATTACGCAGATGATAACCAAGGTACGTCAAAAACTTATACTCGCTATCTTCAGAGTATGCGTCAACGGCTGACAAAAGTGCAAAGAAACCGACCTGCATAAAATCGTCAATCGTCTGACCCAATCCCTGGGCTCGCTCTTGTTTTGCAAGATAAAATTTATTCGCACAATTCTGTACAAAAGCTTCTACTCTTTGCCATAATTCGCCGGTGCACTCTGCCCGGCCGCTTTTTATTTCCAAGGCCAGTTCTTCATTTGTCATGGCCTCACCCCTGTATTTTTCAGCGTTTCCAAACCTTTTGCTTGTAATCTGTAGATATATCTCAAATCATAACCGAACGTCTTTGCGATTTCTTTATCAGTGAGACTGTCAAAAAATTTAGCTCGCAGAACCGCTTTTTGCGTTTCGGTTATATCAAGGTTTTCAAGTCTCTCGGCGACCGAATTTTGCTTTGTCAACAGGTCTTTGGCTCGAGCAATAGTTTCTTTTAGATCAGTTATATCTTCATTGGTTTTCATGCGCTCTATTTCAATCATGAGCCACCTAATCGCAAGCCCATAAAATCTATATGAATAGAGATATTCATTCGGTGCCAGAAAAACAAGCTCGCTCTCACCTATTCGGTCAAGTTCCAAGTCTGACAGTAATGCCCGGTAGGCTATATCACCTCGAATATTTAGAACCTCGCTAACCTTATAGGCCCAAGACAGCCTATGAGGATTTTTGTGTAATTTTTTCGGTGTGAAACTTCTTATACTCAACCCGGCTGATGCAATAACTGCCTGCTTTTTCTTTTTGCCGATATTCGCACACGTTTCAAGAACCAAGCAGCCGAAAGCAGATTTTTCAGCACAACCCACTTATATCACTCCTGGCCGGAAGACATTTCTGCTCAAAATATGACCGGGGCACCCGGCCGGATATTGTTATATAGCCTTTCTTCTTCAATTCATCGTTCAGAGTTTTTATTATTCTGTATGCCCGGCCAACTGAGCAGTCCAGTCGTGCCATTACTTCTTCCACCCGTACTACATCAGATTGCACTCATTACCACCTTTTCCTATCAATCATTTTGCTTTACTTTAATTATTATATCACAGCCTTTTGTTTTTGTAAATATCTTTTTGATATATTTTTTTAGATTTCTCAATCAAATAGCTTGACAAACTTATTTTTTAGTGATATAATCTAATCAAGAGGTGATTATAATGACAATAGGTGAAGCATTAAGGGCCGCAAGAGAAAAGGCCGGCTTGACTCAAACAGAATTAGCACAGAAAATGAACGTTACTGTATCATGTGTCAGTCAATATGAGAGAGACCGACGAAATCCGGGTACTCGCCAGTTAGAGAAATTCGCTGACGCACTCGGCATTTCATACGATGTTCTGCTCGTCAGTAAAATTGATGATCTTACTCAATCAAGACATAGAAATGATATAGCTGACCTGTTTTCTCAGACTGAATTTTCTGAAAAACTAATGCACATAGGTTATGCTTTGAACGAGGTTGACAGCGGGGCATTTATTATCGAAAGTCCAACCCGGAAATATGCCATTTCAGGCGAAGAGCTTCTGAACCTGAATGAAAAATGTGATTCATATTTACGGTTCTTACTTTCTGAGTTAAAATAAAAGCCTGGTAACCAATTCACCAGGCAAAAAGAATTTCATATAGGTATTTACTTTTTCACGTATATGTGATATAATAATCCTTACTTGAGGAGCAGTAAGGTTTACTCTCTCAAGAAAGGGTTATTTGGTTTAGAATAGCGGGGCATTTTAGCGGGTGCCCGCTATTCTTTTTTTACGCCTCGTTTTTCAGGACTTCAAGAGTCTTGATAAACTCTGCGAGTGTCTTGCCTTCTTTTTCAGCGTCGAGAGCCTTGAGATAAATATCTGTTCTCTCAAGCTTTTTCGCGAGCTGGACGGCAACCTCGGTTGCACTTGGCGACTTCATCAACCTCACTTCCTCTCTTTAGCAAGCAATCATGCTTTGCACCTTACATTTATTATTATATCGTGTTTTTCGGCATTAGTAAGCCGGCAAAGCGCACAAGGTTCAAGCATTTTTGCTATTAGTTTCTACCCGGTTTTACTCGGCCTTTTCATCGAGAGGCCACTTTTCGAGCAGGTCTCGCGGATGACAACCCAAAGCGTCAGCGAGCTTCAACCCGTTTCTCAAAGCTATATTTTCGGCTTTGAGCTTACCCGCCTCAATCTGGTGGATTTTCATATAGTGGACACCACTCTTTTCTGCGAGGACATGCAATGACAGCCCCTTCTTAATGCGCTCTTCTCTAAGACTCGTATATACCACCCCCTTGCGTTAACCAATCTACACTTAAAGTAACGCTTCCGGCTGACAGCCCAGGGCCTTGGCGAGTTTGAGAGCGTTTCTTAAAGTTATGTTCTCGACCTTCATTTTACCGGTCTCCATTTTATGAATATTCATGTAATGGACTCCGCTTTTGATAGATAAGCCTTGCAAAGATAAGCCCTTTTTCATGCGTTCATTTCTGAGACTCATTCTGCGCACACCACCTTCATAGGACTTGAAAAGCTATTCATTATCATATCCATGAACTCTCGGCCGGTAAAGTAAATCCCACCCAGAGCTACACCCTCATGCGAATAGGTCGTTATAAAAACCCTGCCGGCCACACCCTGCTCAACCTTGACATAGGCATTTGGACCGATCTTGATCAAATTCTTTACGCTCATAAATTTCACTCCTTAAAACGATAACTTTTGATGGCTGTTACTTTTAAGTGCACACTTTAATCAACTTACATTTATATTATAACATCTTTGCTTAAATATGTAAACGGACAATACGCACAGAGTTTCAGCATTTCTGCTGTACGACTCTACCAATTACGCCCCGGACAGTGAGCCAACCCTAACCGGTGCAGCAGAAGCAGCAGTGAGCAGCAGATAACTGCTGCCGAAAAAACCCAGTAAAAATAAGGCTTTAGAGGCATTAGCAGCAGTTGCAGCAGAAAAAACTTATAAAAATAAAAAATAAGCAATTAGAGACTGAAATATAAAATACAGTCTCAAAACGTAAAAAAAATAATTAATAAGAAAATTCTGCTTCACTGCTGCATCTGCTGCTACTTCAGCCGTGACCAATCACACACAACAGGGCTTGTATTTTTTTCGCGCGAAATGTAGTACAGTCATTCATTGACGCGATATAATATAATCATAAATAAAATCAAAGAGAGGGTTGTATAATGTCAATGAAAAGCACTTCATCGGCCGATTGCGTAAGACGCAATTACGATTGGGTCATGCTCAATATAAAAAAGGGCGCAAAACAAGAACTGGTAAATATCGCAAACCATAAAGGTCTGAGCCTAACAGCCTATATCAGAGAGGCCATTGAAAGCCGGTATCGTGCCGACACCGAAAAAATCATAGACTTGTAAATTATCGAAGAAAGGTATTTACAAACCGGGTTGACTGTGATAAAATTAATTTTAAAGAAGTTTTAGAAAAAATAGGATAGCGGCTTATAATTACCTCCAAATCTACCTGTATCGAGTTTTCGTTTTTGAGCTTAAAACTTACCTACTTCAAAACTAAAGCTCGATATAGGAGGTTCTGGAAGCAATAGAGGCTGAATACATTCAGCTAAATAATAAAAAGCGCTCCGAATTTACGGAGCGCAGGTTAGGTTTTTGCCGAATTTACGGAGTGCATACTGTGAGTTGCCCCACAGCAGGGCGATAATTCACCTCATCATACTTATCAAACCCAAATGTGACTGCATTTTGAACAGTCGAGGCTGTGTTCATAATATTGTCTAAACCTGCTATATGAGTTATAGGAGTCTCAAGAGCGGTTATAAGGGAATTGCCAATATTACTGCTGATATTATCTGTTATGGACATCCAAAGTTGTTACTTCGTCAATTCTGACGCGGCCGCATCATTTCTGTGCGGCTCTCATAGTTGCCTATGAGTTCAGACTGTGCCTTCAACCTTCTGCAGAAGGTCGCTCCGTGTCCAGTCGTTACACCTTCCCTTTAACGGGCTTGGCTCGGCATTGCCTATGGACTTATTATATCATTAATTTTTAGACATTGCAAGTGAAATTTGAAAAAATATGTACTTTTGAGAAATCAAGACGTTCATTTATGTCTGGACTAAAACCTATCCAACTTCAAAACGGCTACTCGATATGAGCGATATTAAAACAGCTCAAACATACCCGCCGATACCATGATGCCGAAATGACGCCGATACCCATTTAATATATAAACCAAGTACAAAAATACATACAATATGTATAATAGAAATAAAACGATAACCACAAAATACGATAGGAATAAAAATCCAATAGCAGAGTGGGAGTAAACAAATCAGCCCCGGAAATGGCGTAAAAACGTCATTTCCGGGGCTTTTAGTTTTGGTTTGAGTGCATATTGAGTACAGAATTTATAATAACCTAACATCATATTTCGTTTTACAGATGTTTCGGCGTATATAAAAATACTTCGGCACATAAGTGGTAAAAACGGATATTTTTTGATGAGGAAACTCATGAAGACACTGGTTATTAAGCAGATATGATATTTTATCTGACCTTATCAGTAAACTATAAATTATTACTACGAATATAATCTAATACATCTCTATTTTTCTTCTTAATATTTTTTGATTTATACATTTCATTTAGGGTTTTCCATTTGTATTGCTTTCCATTATATGAAAATGCATGTGTGTATTGTTCATCTAAAGGCTTAGCTGTTAATATGTAGAAGTGGAAAATATATGTCTTATTGACCTTATCTCCGACAGAATATTTTGTATTTGTGAATTCTCCAACATACTGTATTTTAAGTTTTGTCTTACTTATTCCTGTGTCTGATGAAAATTTAGATAATACATTAGTTTTTTCCTTATCTATAATATAATCCTCATCTAAAACCTTATAATTTGGAAATAATTCGCACCGCCATCTAACATCTTTATATAAGAGAAATTTTCCATCTGATTTGTCACTTTTAAGTAAAACCATGTTAAATATATGACTTTTTCCATCACTTTTGCCTAATTCTTCAATATCATTGTATATTGACTCAACAGTTCGATGAGATTTAATAGAAATAATAGACTGAACCATTCCCCATAATAATATTAGGGAAGTAACAATCCATAATATAATCCTAAAAGCACCCGGCGAGAGAAATAGTACTTGCTGCTTTATTTCTGAACAAACAAGTGTGATCGTCAATGAAATTCCAGAAATTATTTCACCGACGCCCGAAATAATCTTAGATTCAAATATGTTTCGATTTCTTTCTAAATAAAGCTTAAGACTTTCTTTTTCTATTGATAGCATGATATCCCTCCTTTTACTTGATAATTATATCATAATATTAAAACTTTATCAATACATAAATGTAATATTCTTATATATTTTTTTGCTAAAATGTCGAAAAAACTCCCAACACATGAGGGAACAGACAAAAGTCTGATGTGTTGGGAGTCATATATTTCATGGGTTTAAACCCTTATTTTTGCGCTTACAGCGCTTTTTCTACCGCTTCGCAGAGCGGACGCATACCTTGTAGGCTTTCCCAGCAGAATACCTTGACAGTCTTAGTGTCATCTGCAGGGAAAGTCACCTGTGCTTCGTCGCCCACGAACTGTGCTTTGCTAACATCAAGCGTAATGCCGCTGCCATTATAGGCTACGACATATACTGATGAGCCAGTCGGTACATTGACGGTTTCCACAGTGACAGTTATAGTTTCACCTTCAGATTTAACAGAGCCTATCTCAACTCTTGGCGAATTATCAAGGCTGGAGTAAATAGTCTCAATCTCTTCTCCAGTCAAAGCATGGTCATAAACTCTGAATTCGTCAATTATACCTGTCATATATTCACCGTCGCCCCAGTTACCTTTACCTATCTGGAATATGGGGCTGTCACCGAGAATATCTGTCAGCTGATATGCGCTCTCGACCTCTGCCGCAACTTCTCCATTAATATAGACGGTAGTTTTGTCAGCGCTATATACAACTGCAATAAAGTTCCAACCTTCATCTTTTCTGACTTTAACCTCCGCTGGGCGTGCACCGCTATTGTTGTATTGCTCCATAAGTAGGTTGTTACGTCCATCCAGAAAGCCAATATATCTTTCATACTGACCTCACTGGGCAGAAGAATCAGGTGCGGCATAGAATGACCAGTTTACGTTGCTGTTGTTATCTTTTTTACTGTAATAGGCAACTGTCATTTCATCTAAACCATAAAGTAAACTATCACCCAGTTCATCAGCTACATTGAGCCACTGTGAACCGTCAAGCCTCAATGCACGACCCTTTATTCCGGCTACCAATGTCGGTATTTTGGACGGTTTTGCCTTTCCGATGCCACCGGCAAAACCGCTAGCTGTATCATCAAAGGTTAGTTCAAGCATAAGCCCGCCTTCTAATGTGGAATGTTCAACAATCACCGTTGCCGTTATAAGATAATCGCACTTTTCAACAGTACCGATTACAGTATACTCTCCGGGAGTGCTCAGAACAGAAAAATCCCATTCTACTTCCACCGGTATTCTGATACTGTTCTGGATCACCGCATAAATCAAATTGGGAAGATTTGGCTTTCTTCTTTCCTCAACAGTAACGACCATGTCTGCCGGGAAGTCCACCTCGGACACTTTATAGGCCTCAAATTTGATATTCCTTGAATTTGCATATTTCTGAGCATACGAGCCAACTGTACCGAATATCGTCATTCTGGCAGGATAAGAGAAAGAATTGTTCTGAATACTCTCAACTGTTTCGGGAATATATACTCCTACCAATTTAGTGTCCTCTGCAAAGGCATTAGCCGCAACTGTAGTACAGAATTCAGGCAGAGCCACATTTTCCAGTGATGAGCAAAGCCGGAATGCAGAATCAGGGATCACTTTTATATTTCTTCCAAATGTTATGTCGCTGAGCTTATCGCATCCGTAGCAGAGATTAGATCCTATTGAGGTTACTCCCTCACCAAAGGTCAGAATTACCAACGCATCACATTCATAGAAAACAGAATTGCCAATGCTACCAGTGATGTTGATTTCAGCAGTTTCAAGAGCATTACAGTTGCGGAATACTTCGCTACCAATGTTGCAGCTTGCGTTTATAGTTACCTTGGTTAATCCTTGACACTCTTCTTTCCGAAATACGGCAAAAGCTTCAAATCAATGATGTACTTTTTCGTCCGCATAGTGTTTTCTTTCAGACGAGTAGCCAAGTCATTATAGTAAATCTTGAGAAATTCCTCAAAGTTCATGTTAAAGTCTGCCTTTTGTGCCATAAGGAAATTTCTCAACCATTCTTCGGCTTCGCGCTTGGTATCAAATCCTCGCTTTGTGGACTTTTTGCGATTACCCTGCCAGTCAGTATATCTGTACTGAATAAACCATTTCCCGGTTTTTGCGTCCTTCTCCGCTTTCATATCATCACCC
>JAFLUQ010000030.1 GCA_022508735.1 Oscillospiraceae bacterium
AGGGCATATTGTCGTGCTTGCGGGAAACTCCGCTCACGCGCTTGCTTGCCAGCATCTCTAAAGCGGCGATAACACGGCTTCTGGTCTCGGCGGGCTCGATAACATCGTCAACACAGCCTGCCGCCGCTGCCATAAGAGGAGAAGCATCCACAGCCTTATAGGCGGCCTCAAGCTCCTCGCGCTTTTTGCCCTCATGGAGCTTATCCTCATAGAGGAGCTGCACGCCTGTCTTGGATGACAGGGGAGCGATCTCGGCCTGAGGGAAGGCAAACACAACGTCCGCGCCCAGCTGCTTGGAGTTCATAACGGCATAGCCGCTGCCGTAGGCCTTGCCCACGATCACGTTTACCTTGGGAACAGTTGCCTCAGCAAAAGCGTAGAGCATACGCGCACCCTTACGGGCCAGACCCCACTCCTCTTCAGAAGCGCTTACGGCAAAGCCGTCAACATCAGTGAAGGTAACAACCGGCAGATTGAAGCAGTCGCAGAAGCGAACGAAGCGGGCAATCTTCTCAATGGCCTGACCGGTGAGAACTCCGCCGTCAACCTTGGGCTGATTGGCTGCTATGCCAACGCTGGCACCGTTAAGTCTGGCGAAGCCGACTACCGCCGTCTTGGCGTATTCAGCCTGAACCTCCATGAATGCTCCGTCGTCTACAACCTCAGCGATGGCCGTGCGGATATCGTACTCGCCCTCAAGAGACTCAAGAGCACCGCTTGTACGGTTGAGATCGTCAGTGCATTCAAGCACCATAGCGTCAGAAAGATTATTGGAGGGCAGATAGCTCAGCAGAAGCCGCGCGGAAGCAATGCAGGCAGCATCGTCTGCGCCGATGAAGTGAGCGTTGCCGCTCACGGCAAAAGAGCCCTTGCCGTCTACCGCGGCCTTTTTGCCTGTGGCAGACTGGATGACCGAGGGGCCATTCACAAACAGGCGGCCTGTCTTTTCATTGATGATAACGAAGTCGCTCATGCTCGCCGCAAGGGCCGCGCCGCCGGCGCAGTTGCCGAGCACAAGGCTTATGGTGGGAACAACGCCGCTTACCTTTGCCGCTGCGGCAAAGATCTTGCCCATAGCGGCCTGAGCCTCGATGCCCTCGCCCACTCTCACGCCGCATGAATCGAGCATTCCTACTACCGGAGCACCCATCTTTGCGGCCATGTCATAAATTCTGCAAATCTTTTCGGCATTCATCTCTCCCACTGCGCCGCCCATAACGGTGGCATCCTGAGAGTAGACATATACCAGTCTTTCGTCAACGGTGCCGTAGCCGGTGACCACGCCATCGGCAGCCGTGAAGCCGTCCTTCGCGGAGATCAGCGCGCCCAGCTCGATGAAGCTGCCCTCGTCAAGCAAGGCAAGAACTCGGTCGCGAGCCGTCAGGCCGCCGCCGGAGCGCTGCTTGCTTTGCTTTTCTTCTCCGCCGCCCTGCTGAATTTTTGCCTTGGCCTGACGAAGGAGATCAAGCTTTTCCATTGTGTCCATGTATATACCTCCTTAAATCTGAATAAAAAACCATTCTAACCCAGTTTACATCATTATACTATATCAATGCAAGAAATTCAAGCACTTTTTTTAAATATATTGTAGATATTGTCATGAAAGTTTTGCTTACTTTCATGCAGTTTGAACAAGACGCAAAAGCTCCGGCCGCCTTCTCGGCAGCCGGAGCTTTTTACCTATTCTATTTTCTCTATCGTATAAACCACACGACCGATTATCCTGTAATCATCAGCATATTCACCGCTGAATCTAACGCCTGAGGCGTCTTCTTCATATATGCACAGCTTTGGCTCTTTGCCATTAACCGACGCCAGAACTGCACAGCCGTTTTCTAATATGCCGCCGAGCTCTATCACGGCAAAGCTCCCTGAGAAAATTTTATGTTCGGAAAGAGCATCATCTTTAACCGGCACAGCAAAGCGTTTGCCCAAGCATATTTTTTCGATCAAAGCCTCCGCACCAAAGCTGCCCGGCATTTCCGTTTTGAGAGGCAACTGCTTCTCTTCATCAGAAATCACGGAAAAACCCGAGAACAGCCTTTGCAGCACCGAGGTATCAGGCGCCACATAACCGCTGAGATAATTATCAAGCGTAACACTGCCGATTCCCAAACTACGGCAAAGCTCTTCATCACTTATGCCGAGATTGAGTCTTATTCTATCAACAATGTCTGCAAAATCCATCTACTCTGACCTCCCGCCGTAAGTTGAAACAAGACGGTCATATTCCTCGGCGGTAATCGGTATAACGCCGCCGTGGCGGAGCTTGAGATCAGAATTGAACTCATGACGCATTCTGGAAAAGCTGCCGCTTGCCAGATCGGAACAGGTGTATGCACAGTAACCTAAGTTCTTGGCGTAGCGGTCAACGATAAGGCACCACTTGCCGTTCTTGAGACGGAAGCACTCAGGCCCTTCAACACCGCGTGTCTTGTCAATAGTGGTCTCGATACGCTGAAATTCACCGAGCAGCCGCTTGCCCTTCTCAACAGTGATGACCTTGAAGGTCTCGTCCTTGCTGAAGCGATAGTAGAAGCCGTCATCAGAGCGAACAATGGTGGTATCTATAACGTCGCTGGGCCGCTCAATATAGAGCTCAGCCGGGGTAAACGTGCGAAAATCCTTAGTCTTGCTGTAATACATGCGGCACTTTCTGCGGCCGTCCTTAAGGGAACGTGACGCCCAGAACACCATATAATCGCCGTTTTCCTCGTCATAAATCACCTCAGGTGCCCATGCGCAGCCCGCATCCTCGGGGGCTATTGTGCACATGCGCACATCTGTCCAGTTTACCAGATCGGTGCTCTCCCAGACAAGGATATTACGGCTGCCGTTTATGGTGGCCATTTTCCAGCCGTCGGGCCGGAGGTGGACGTTCAGATCGGTGCCTACGATATAGAATTTATCATTTTCACGTGAGCGGATTATGAATGGGTCGCGAACGCCCTTCTCGCCAATATTCGATACAAGGATCGGGGATTTATCGTTCAGAGTTTCCCAGTTATATCCGTCCTTGCTGACAGAGAAATATATCTGCTCACTCATCGGAGTGTTGTGTTTTTTATCAATGAAATGTACAAATAAGTATGCGTCAGTATTTAACACGACAACCACCTCAAAATCTACAAACAAAGCTTAAACAAGTGTATCATAGCACAGTTAATTCCGGAAGTCAAGCACAAAATTCAAAAAGAAAAAAAACGGCATACTTCATAAAAACGCCCTCTTTTTCCGGCTTTGTTTTGGTGAAAATTATGACGGGGCAGCTAATTCGCTCATTAATGTCAACGCCCAAATACACCGCTTTTCGGTTTTAAAAAAAAGTGTTTACAAAGTCGCGTTTATATTGTATAATAATAACCGTATAATAATGCTTGTATAGAATATAAGGGGGCACAAGTCATGTACAAATGTAAAAATTTATTGGCAGTGTTGGTGTGCGCGGCGCTTACTCTGACCGCCGCAATTATGCCGGTGTCGGCCGATACAAGAAAAATAAGCGGTTTTCTCTGCGATATATACAGCGACCATATTGAAATATCAGGTTACGAGGGATATGATACGAATGTCGTGGTACCCGGCCAGCTTTTGGGTCTTCCTGTTACTACAGTAGGAAAATACGCATTTCAATACGGCAAAAACGAGTTAAACGAAACGATCACAAGCATTACACTGCCCGAAACCGTGACGCGCATAGGCGAGCGTGCGTTTGAGCAGTGCAAAGGCCTGACGGGCATAAAGCTGCCGGGCGGTCTTAAGGGCATTAACTATGGCGCATTTTACGGCTGCGAAGGCCTTACTGAGATCACTATACCCGGCAGCGTTGAATATATCGGTGAGGGTGCCTTTGAAGCCTGCAGCAGCCTGACGACGCTTGTTGTCGAAAACGGCGTGACAACCATTTATAACAGTGCATTCTGGCGCTGCACTAGCCTCGCCGACATAGTCCTGCCTGACAGTGTTACGAGTATTGGTTTTGGAGTGTTCACCAACACGGCATATTACAACGACAAAGCTAACTGGACCGACAATGTCCTGTACGTGGGCAATCATTTAGTTGCTGCTGATGGAGTATCGGGCGATTATTCAGTCAGAAGCAACACTGTCACTATCGCCGGCAATACATTCAGAGGTTGCACCCAGCTGACAGGTGTGACAATTCCCAACAGTTTGATAGGCATCGGGCAGAGTGCCTTCAACGGATGCAGCAGCCTCAGGAGCATTGATATCCCCAACAGCGTACAGACCGTCGGCATCTATGCATTCCAGAACTGCAGCAGCCTTGAAAAAGTCACCTTGGGCAAAAACGTGCAAAGCATCGGCCAAAATACATTTGACAGCTGCGAAAGTCTCAAGAGTATCGACATTCCCGACAGTGTACAGACCATCGGTAACAACGCATTCCTGTGGTGCAGAAGCCTTGAAAGTGTCAATATGGGAAATGGCGTGGAAACCATCGGCAAGAGCGCGTTTGATAACTGTTGGGCTCTTACCAACTTAAACATGGGCAGCAGCGTAGTCAGCATTGGCAGCAGAGCGTTTAACTCCTGCGCCTTTGCCGATATCGAACTGCCTGTAAGCCTGAAAATCATCAGCGAATCAGCATTCCGTAGCTGTGACGACCTTACAGATGTATACTATGGCGGAAGCGAACAGGACTGGAGCATGATCACGATAGGCAATTATAACGAACCTCTCTTAGATGCAAAAATCCACTATAACAGCAGCAGACCCATCGAAGACCCAAAGGTCGAAGGTTCAAAGGTCGAAGGTCCCCACATCATAGATGTGACGATTGGCCGCAAAAGCATAGATGTAAGGGTTTCTTACAAAAATGTTCCTCCCTCTGCCAAGGTGTTCGCTGTCGGGTACGGCGAGGATGACGCGTTTCTTTGTATCGCCGATTTTAATAACGGCACAGCTGTTCTTCCCCCCGAGGGAGTGACTAAGGTTAAGGTTATGATCTGGTCGTCTTTTGACTCTATGCTGCCTATTGCCGCCGCTGATTCATTGGATTTATAGTAAAAATGGTTATTAAACATGGAAAATCCGCCTTTTCAGGCGGATTTTCCTCATTATAAAGCGATTTCTTTACGTCCCATACATTATTATCTTATTTACCCTGAACTATCTTCTGCGCCACGTTGGCGGGAGCCTCCTCATAGCGCACAAACTCGAAGCTGAAGCTGCCGCGTCCCTGAGTCATGGAGCGCAAATCGGAGGAATAGCGGGCCATTTCGCCCAGCGGCACCTCGGCCGTAACCTTACCCTTGCCGCCGCCGATTGGGCTCATGTCAAGGATTCTGCCGCGGCGCTTATTGATGTCGCCGGTGATGTCGCCCATTTGACTCTCGGGCATAACCACCTCAAGGCGGCCAACGGGCTCAAGGAGCACCGGAGATGCCTGGGGAAGACCGTCTTTATAGGCGATAGAGGCGGCCATCTTGAAGGCCATTTCGCTTGAGTCAACGGGATGATAGCTGCCGTCCACAAGCACTGCCTTCAGGCCTACTACCGGGTAACCGGCCAGCGGACCCTTCTGTATGCACTCACGCAGGCCCTTTTCCACAGCCGGGAAATAGTTTTTGGGAACCGCGCCGCCGAATACGCTCTCTTCAAAGATCAGATCGTCGCCGTCATGGGGCGAGAATTCGATCCAAACGTCGCCGAACTGGCCGTGACCGCCGCTCTGCTTCTTGTGGCGGCCCTGAACCTTGACGGACTTTCTTATAGTTTCGCGGTAGGGGATCGTGGGCGCTGCAAGGTTTACGCCTACGCCGAACTTACTCTGCAGCTTGGAGCAGATAACCTCCAGATGCAAATCTCCCAGACCGCTGATAATATTCTCTTTTGTCTCAACATTGTTCTCTACGGTAAAGGTGGGATCTTCCTCGCTGAGGCGGGTCAGACCGGAATTTATCTTCTCCTCATCACCCTTACTCTTGGGCACGATAGCCATGGACAGATTGGGCTTAGGCAAGGAGATACCGCTGAGCATCATGGGAATATGCGTTGAGCAGAGAGTGTCGCCTGTCTGCGTCTGAGCCAGCTTTGTTACCGCGCCGATATCACCGGCGCGCAGCTCCGATACCTCGATCTGCTTCTTGCCGCGCAGCATATAGATCTTGCCTATTCTTTCGTTCACGCCCTTATTGGGGTTATAAACCGTGCTGTCGGGACGAATTACGCCGCTGTATACGCGGAAGATAGACATCTTGCCTACATATGGGTCAGCCACGGTCTTGAATACCATCGCCGCAAGCGGATCGGTAGTGTTGCCAAGAAGCTCCACAGGCTCCCCGTCGCGCTCCGCCAGCTCAGGCGGGCACTGGATTGGCGTGGGCAAATACTTGAGCATAGCATCCATAAGAGAACGCACCGCAAAGGTCGTTCCGGTGGAGAAGCCGCCGTAAACAGGGGCAACAACGCCCGAACGTACAGCCTCTTTAAGAACTGAGCGCATCTCATCGTCAGTAATGGTGTCGCCCTCAAGATATCTTTCGAGCATTTCCTCGCTGCTCTCGGCAACAGCCTCCAGCAGGAACTCGTGATACTCGTTATAGCTGTTTACCATATCGTCGGGGATCGGGATCTCCGTTTCCACATCGTTGCTTATGGTAAAAGCTCTGCCGCTTACAACGTTTACATAGCCCTTGATCTTCTTGCCGTCCTTGATAGGTATACGGAAGGGCGCAACGCTCTTGCCGAACTTTTCTTTCAGCTGAGCGACTACCGCGGCGAAATCGGCGTATTCATCGTCCATATTGCTTACGAAGAACATCTTCGCCATGCCCTTATTGCTGGCCATCTCGTAGGCCTGCTCGGTGCCCACCTGAACGCCGTTCTTGGCGTTAACGACTATGAGCGCACTTCCGCAAACGCGCACGCCGCATATGGCGTCGCCCACAAAGTCAAAATAGCCGGGGGTATCAATAAGGTTGACCTTAGTGAGACCGATCTTTGCAGTCTTCCACTCATAGGGCTCAACCGTCATATTGATAGAGATCTGGCGCTTTATCTCTTCGGGATCATAGTCCGAAACCGTGGTACCGTCAGAGATCTTTCCGAAACGCTCACTCACTTTGGCCTTACTTAGAATAGCCTCCACAAGGCTTGTCTTACCGCTGCCGCCGTGGCCAAGGACGCAGACGTTTCTTATGCTTTCCGCACTGAATAAATTCATTTTCCTTTTCCTCCTTTAATTAGTGGAGATTTATCTGTTATTTTATATTATACTATAAATCTCTCACAAAATGAACCCCGAAATTTTCACAATAATTTGTGCAATTTGTATACAATTTCAACAAAAATCTTTGCCATATTTAAATTAGCCGGGAAATCGCTTTTGTTTCTCTTGACTTTTGGGAATAATTATGCTATAATATAAATTGATATGCATCCGTAGCTCAGCTGGATAGAGTGTCAGACTCCGACTCTGAAGGCCGTGTGTTCGAATCACATCGGATGCACCAAGGCCTCGGAGCTTTGCTCCGAGGCCTTCAATTGTTGATAAGATAAAATTTTACTTTACAAAAGGAGTTTTAGCTATGCGTCCTTCTGTTTCGGTTTTATTAGCTCTCAACAAATTTTTCCCGCTGCCGGTGCATCCGTTCAATCTTCAGAACGAAGGCAAAATGACTTATGCCCAGTGGCAGTTTGAAAAAGGGGCCGACACCATAAAGTTCTATAATGAGGTGGTCACCCCGGAAGATATGTTCAGCGGCCGTGTGGTGCTTGACATAGGCTGCGGCGCGGCCGGAAAGTCACTTTACTACGCCTCTCTCGGTGCGGAAAAGGTCTACGGCATAGACGTGGTCGAGGCTTACGCCGAGCAGTCGGCAGCCCTCGCCAAGGAAAAGGGCTTTGAGAGCAAGTTTGAATTCCGCCTTTGCGACGCGGCGGCTACAGACTTCCCCGACAACTTCTTTGACACCATAATCATGAACGACAGCATGGAGCACGTGGCCGAGCCGGAAAAGGTGCTCTCTGAATGCTACCGCGTGCTTAAGAAGGACGGGCGGCTTTTTGTAAACTTCTGCCCGTACTATCACCCTTTCGGTGCTCACCTCAGCGACGCCATAGGTATTCCGTGGGTGCATATGTTCTTCGGCGAGCAGACCATGATAGACGCCTATAAGCTGCTAATAAACGATGTGCCCGACCGAGACAGCCGCATCGCCTTCCGCTTCTCAAAGAAGCCCGACGGCGGAGACACGATCTCCTACATCAACCACATGACGATCAAGCGCTTCAACAAGATACTCTCCGCTTCGCCCTTTAAGGTAAAGTATTACCGCGAGGTACCGCTTCGCTCCGTGTTTACAATTCCGGCCAAGCTCCCTCTATTCCGTGAGATGTTTGTGAAGATGACCGTTGCGATACTTATCAAATAGACGCCAAAAAGGCCGCACATTCACTAAAAATGTGCAGCCTTTTACTATTCCTCATTCGCAATTTCCACTACATAGCTCTCCGGGTTTATACATACGCCGTCCTGCCATATCTCAAAGTGCAGATGTGCCATGGCCTTGCTCTCTATCGGAGAGGTGCCAACGCCGCTGATTATCTTTCCCTCGTCGACCTTCTCCCCCACTCTTACCATAGAAAGAGTGGAAACCCCTTTGTAGACGGTCTTAAGTCCGCCTTTATGCTCTATCTCTATGACATTGCCCCAGAGCTTGTCCTCATATGCCTTAGCGACCGTTCCCTCGGCCACGGCCACAACGGCTGAGGCAAGCTGAGCCTCAATATCCATGCCGGTGTGGGCCCGCCAGTCCTGCATTGTCTCGGAATATACAGATTGTAGAGAGTACGGCTCGGAAACAAGGCCGTCTACCGGCATAAGCACCGGAAACGGCGGCTCTTCTACCACTTCCTCCACCGATTCATCCGGAGCCGCTGTCAGCACTGCTGCGGGCTCGTCTGCCGACGGCTTTGGAACGTCCGGCTTTTCAGTCGTCCCATCAGATGCCCGGAGAAGCGGCATTATGGCTACCGCCCTGTCCATGGACTCATTAGTTCGAACTTCCCATTGTTTCGTGCTTTTCACCGCCGATATATGCCCCATGGCAAAGCTCACGCCAAATACAGCTATTACCGCGGCAAATGCCATAGTTTTATTCATAAACTTCATTTGAACCTCACCTCAGACTTAGGTATAAGAGAGTCAAATCACATGCGGCTCCCTTATACCTAAGTCTTATCACTTTTTGTGTAATTTATACAAAGACTTTACCCTTTACCTGCCATCGGCACAAAAACCTCCGAAAAAAAAGCATATATTTTAGGGAAATATGCCGCCACCAGTGGCAGAAGTATTGAAAACAGAACGAAAACCGCCGATATTTTGATGAAATTTTTCATAAATATTTCCCCTTTTTGCATAATTCTATGCCAGAGACAAATATTTAGAACATTTTGTTATTGAAAATTTTTTCTTTCTATGATAAAATAGGAAGATAAGAGGAGGCGAAGGTTATGCCTGAAACAAATAAAGAAATTTTCCGCGAGCTTTGCGATGAGGCGCGGAGTATTTATACAATGGAGCCCGAGCTCTACACTACCTTCAACGTAAAGCGCGGGCTGCGCAACGCTGACGGCAGCGGCGTATTGGTCGGCCTGACTAAGGTCGGCGAGGTACACGGCTATGTGCTTGACGAGGGCGAAAAGCTCCCCATATACGGAACCCTGCGCTACCGCGGCATAGATGTGGAGGAAATCGTCCACGCCTGCCGCAAAGAAAAGCGCTTCGGCTTTGAGGAGGTGGCCTATCTTCTGCTGTTCGGCCACCTGCCGTCGAAAGACACGCTGAGTAAATTCAACAGCTACCTCGGCTCAAAGCGCGGCCTGCCCAGGAACTTTACCGAGGACATGATACTGAAGGCCCCCAGCGGTGACATTATGAACAAGCTGGCCCGCTGCGTTCTGGCCTCTTATTCCTACGACGAAAATCCCGACGACTGCTCACTTGAAAACGTGCTGCGCCAGTCATTTGAGCTGATAGCGCGCATGCCCGTGTTTATAGCCCACGCTTATCAGGCCAAGTCACACTATTTCGGCGGCAAAAGCCTTATCCTGCACATGCCGGTGCCGGAGCTTTCAACCGCTGAAAACTTCCTGCATCTGATGCGTGCCGACAATGAGTATACCCCTCTTGAGGCGGAGCTATTAGACCTGGCGCTCATTCTCCATGCCGAGCATGGAGGCGGTAACAACAGCGCCTTCACGACCCACGTAGTTTCCTCCTCAGGCACTGATACCTACAGCGCCATAGCCGCGGCCATCGGCTCTCTGAAGGGCCCCAAGCACGGCGGCGCAAACGCCCGTGTTATGGGAATGATAGAAGATTTCAAGGCAAATATAACCGACATAACAGATGAACAGCAGATAAAGGATCATATAGTAAAGCTCCTCAAAAAAGAGAGCTACGACCATAGCGGCCTTATCTACGGTATCGGTCATGCGGTATACACCAAGAGCGACCCCCGTGCGGTGCTGCTCAGGGAGAACGCTCTGGCATTGGCCAAGCAGAAGGGCATGGAGGACGAGTTCTACCTCTACGACATCATCGCCCGCAACACTCCCAAGCTGTTTGCAGAGATAAAGAAGAGCGACAAGATCGTGGCTCCCAATGTTGACTTTTACAGCGGCTTTGTGTATAAGATGCTGAACATTCCGCCGGAGGTCTATACCCCAATTTTCGCCATGAGCCGTATCGTGGGCTGGTGCGCCCACCGTATAGAGGAGATCACAGTCTCCGACCGCATCATCCGCCCGGCCTACAAGTCTGTTTCAAAGAAGACCGCATATATGCCGATTTCGGAAAGATAAAAAAGCAAGAAAAATTTATTTCTTTTTGCTTTTTCATAAAAAAGCACTGGATTTTTTACGAAAACAGGTGCATAATAGATTTTAGATCAAGCCAACATGAAAGGAGTTTACATAAAATGGATATCAAAATCACCCGTACGAATGCCCCGAAGGCCAAGCCTGCCGATGAGACGAAGCTTGGCTTCGGAAAAATCTACACCGACCATATGTTTATTGTTGACCACACCGAGGGTCAGGGCTGGCACGACGCCCGAATCGTACCCTATGAAAATCTCAGCCTTGATCCCGCGGCCATGGTTTTCCACTATGCCCTTGAATCCTTTGAGGGACTTAAGGCCTATCGCTGGCCCGACAATTCCGTTCACCTGTTCCGCCCTGAAAAGAACGCGCAGCGCATGATAAACACCAACCACCGTATGTGTCTGCCCGCTCTGCCCGAGGAGGACTTCGTTCAGGCCGTAAAGGCACTTGTAAAGGTTGACGAGGACTGGGTTCCCAGTACAGAAGGCACCTCTCTCTATATCCGTCCCTTTGTTATCGCCACTGAGCCTCACCTTGGCGTGCGTCCCTCTGCTAAGCATCAGCTCATAATAATCTGCTCCCCTGTGGGCGCGTATTATTCCACCGGCATCAATCCCGTTAAGATCTTTGTTGAGGATGAATACACCCGCGCCTGCCCCGGCGGCACCGGCTTCACAAAGTGCGGCGGCAACTATGCGGCTTCACTCATCTCTCAGGTCAAGGCTCACGAGCTCGGCTATGAGCAGACCCTTTGGCTGGACGGCGTGGAGCACAAGTATGTTGAGGAAGTTGGCTCCATGAACTGCTTCTTCAAGATCGACGGCAAAATATTTACCGCGCCTACAGTCGGCACGGTTCTTCCCGGCGTAACTCGTATGTCATGCATTGAGCTTCTCAAAAAGTGGGGCTTTGAGGTTTCTGAAGATCGCCTTCCCATCGCCGACGTTATGTCTGCCAGCCGTGAGGGCAAGCTGGAAGAAGTGTTCGGAACAGGCACCGCGGCGGTCATCTCCCCGGTTGGCGAGCTTCGCTATGAGGAAGAAGTCGCCTACATCAACAACGGTGAAATCGGAGAAGTGACACAGAAGCTGTACAACACCATCACCGGTATACAGTGGGGCGTGCTTCCCGACGATATGGGCTGGACGACCAGCATAGACTGAAATATACACTGACAAAGGCGGCTTATGCCGCCTTTTATCAGTATCATTAAGATAAGCCAGATGAAAGGTCTGGCTTTTTTATGCTTTGAATTCGCCCCAAAAAGTATTAAGTTAAGGAATGTGATTAAAAAATAGGTCGGCTCGTAATGAACCATTCTTAATTTTTTACCCATACTCAGTAAAAATTGTAAGAATAACTGGGTGTGTGCATAAATTTGGGCATGGCTATGAGGCATACTGAAAAGTATGCCTTTATGCCACTCTATACAGAAACCAAACAAAATCTTTCTGCTTGATCACTTTTCGCTTGTCCCGTCTATCGGGACGTACGGGAAGTATTTCTGCCGCAATACGTTCAAAGATGTTTGGCGGTGGATCCTCATTATGGCAGCGGAAATAATCCTTGCAGATATGTATTGCAAAGGTGAAGTTGACTTGATACATGGCTTCGAAAGAGGCTGGATTATAGGCCTGACGTTGCTCAGGATCAATTTAAGTGCTTTTGTGTGAAAATGGATAAAGGGATTAAGTTCCGTAGTCGTAGCCGCGCTGTGGATAACCGATGGAATGTGGGTAGGATGTGGACAATACCCAAATGGGTTTGTCCATGTGCTATCCACATTTGTATTGAGGCGGTTATCCAGCAGTTCATCAATAAAATTACATGATAATACATGTTAGCACTTGACTTATCAAGATAAATCATGTATAATGGAATATAGGTTACTATGTTATAAACATGGGAGGAAGCGAGTTATGTTTGATATTAGAAAAATGGATGCTCTGTGGGATGACAATCCGGTAGATATCACAGCAGAAGCAAATTTTATTTGGAGCATTGCCAATAAGCTCCGCGGTTCCTATATGCCGGATAAATATGGAGATGTCGTAATTCCGATGACGATTCTTCGCCGGTTTGAATGTGCCTTGGAACCTACGAAGTCCGATGTGGTTGGTACATATAAGAAGAACCCGAATTACCCTGCAAAAGCGATGCAGCGTATCTCAGGTTATCAGTTCTACAACACGAGCGAATATACGTTGAAAGAGCTCTGCAATGAGCCTGATAATATCGCCGCGAATTTCATGGAATATCTGCATGGGTTCTCGGCAAATGTGTATGAGATTTTCCGTGAGCTCAACATGGAAGACCATATCAAGAAGATGGACAAGGATGGATGCCTCTACTCTGTTGTGAAGGCGTTCTCTGAACTGGACCTGTCTGTTGAAACCTTCGATAGTATTAAGATGGGATATATCTTCGAGAATCTGATCGGCCGCTTCTATCAGAATGTGGACGCCGGTCAGTTTTATACGGGCCGTGACATCATCAAGCTCCTCGTCGCATTGCTAACAGCCGAAGGGTGCGATGATATCTTTGACCCGGGCAAGGTCATTACCGTATGCGATCAGGCGTGTGGAACAGGTGGCATGCTCTCCACAGCGTACAGCTATATCCGCCATTATAATCCTTCCGCGGATGTGCGTCTCTTCGGTCAGGAATTCATGGGCCAGTCTTACGCTGTCGGTCTGGCAGAGATGCTGATCAAGGGTCAGAATGCCGATAATTTCCGGCATGCGGATACGCTGAAAGAGGACTGTTTCCCTGATGTCAAGATGCGATTCATGATCGAGAATCCCCCGTTTGGTACGCCTTGGTCCGGTGACCATGCAAAGGAAGGTCAGGAAGAAGCCGTGAAGCGTGAATATGCGAAAGGGTTCTCCGGCCGTTGGGGCGCAGGTCTTCCCGGCGGCAGCGATGCGCAGCTTTTGTTCATGCAGTCTGCTGTGGCGAAGATGGATGACCGGCTTGGCCGGGCCGCCATTATTGAGAACGGTTCTCCTCTGTTTACCGGTGGTACGTCATCAGGAGAGTCACAGGTGCGCCGTTGGCTTTTAGAGCAGGACTTGATCGAAGCGATCATCGCAATGCCGACGGACTTGTTCTACAATACCGGTATCGCCACGTACGTGTGGCTTCTGTCGAAGAACAAGCGCCCGGAACGCAAGGGGAAGGTTCAGCTTATCGATGCAACGGGAATCTTCCATAAGCTGCGCAAGTCTCTGGGTAAAAAGAAGAACGAGTTCAGTCCGGAGGATAGAGCTGCGATCACGCGGCTATATGCCGAGTTCGAGGAGAACGAATACAGCAAGATTTACGACAATACGGAATTCATTTACCGGGAGTACACAGTGATGCAGCCTCTGCAACGTAGCTATGGCTTCACGGAAGAGCGGATCCAGAATATGATTCAGACTGGTGCGCTCAAGTCTCTGTGGGATGACGCGAAGGTTGCGGAGCTTGATGGGAAAGGTACGACGGCGAACGCGAAGGAACAGAAAGCTCTGGCCAATTATTATAAGGCGAAGCCGCTGTACGATGCCATTTTGGAGAAGCTTAAGGCCGCAGTGTCTGATCGGAAGTGGCTGTCTCCGATTGCGTTCGTGCCTGAGCTGACAAAGGCTCTGGACGGGATCGCAGTTGACCAGAAGCTGTTCGATAAGATCATGGATGGGCTGTCTGTTATGGACAAGGATGCCGAAGTCCAGAAGGTGACGAAGAATGGCAAGAACAAAGGCGCCGTGATCTATGACAAGGCGTCTAAGGATGCGGAAATTGTCAAGTGGGACGAGTCTATCGAGGATTATATGGCCCGTGAGGTCCTTCCGCATATACCGGATGCACAGTGGTTCTGGGAAGAGAATTTAGGAATAAAGAAACCTGTTATCAAAACGGGTGCCGAGATTCCGTTCACGCGGTATTTCTATAAGTATCAGCAGCCGGAGACAAGCGAAGCGCTGGCTGAGCGGTTCAACGCGCTGGAGAGCTGTGTGGACGAGCGTATTCGCAAGCTGTTTGGAAAGGGCTGATGGTGATCTTATGAGAGCAATGAAAGATAGTGGAATCGATACGGTTGGTTGCATTCCGAATTATTGGATGGGCAAGCGATTAAAATATTTATGCCGTATTGAAACGGGCAATGAAGATACTCAGAATGCTAATCCTGAAGGCTTATATCCATTTTATGTGCGTTCTCCGGTCGTCGAAAGATGTGATAGGTATACTTTTTCAGGAGAGGGCATATTAGTTGCAGGTGACGGTGCTGGTGCAGGAAGAATATTTCATCATGTAAATGGCAAATATGCTGTTCACCAAAGAGTGTATAGATTGTCTGATTTCCAATACAATACGGATTTCTTACATTATTATTTGAGCAACCTTTTTCCGCATGAGATGGACAAAGGAAGTGCTCAGTCTACAGTTCCGTCAATGAGGCTGCCAATGTTAATGAATTTCACTTTTTTCCTGCCACCTGAAAAGGAGGCGGAAGATATTGTCGCATTTCTCGACGCCAAGTGCGCCGAGATCAATGCCCTTTCCGCTGACATCCAGTCCGAGATCGATACGTTGGAGGCATATAAGCGGTCCGTGATCACGGAAGCCGTGACGAAGGGACTGGACAAGAATGTGCCGATGAAGGATAGCGGGATTGAGTGGATCGGTACAATTCCAGAAACGTGGGAAATCGGTCGTGTGAAGGATTATTATCAGTTACAGACAGGTTTTACACCAAGCACAGAGATTGCTGAGTATTACGATGATGAGAATGGGTATGACTGGGTCAGCATTGCCGATATGAATGACAGATCACGATACATTGTTTCCACAAAGGCTAAAATAAGTCAGAAATATATCGATATCAAACATCCATCTTGTTCGCCGAAAGGAAGCTTATTGTATAGTTTTAAGTTGTCTGTTGGTAAAGTTGCTTTTTTAGATAACGATATGTATACAAATGAGGCTGTTGCGAGTTTTTTACCATGTTCATATGGTCTTTTGGGATTTTTGTATTATTCATCGATGTTCATTGAGGAGAATGCAAATATAAATATTTATGGAGCTAAGATTTTGAATCAGGATTTGATAAAGAACGCGTATGTTCCTTTTCCTCCTATTGCAGACCAGAAGAAAATTGTTGTTTTTCTTGATAAGAAGTGTGCGGAAATTGACTTCATTATCGCCCAAAAGCAGGAGCAGCTTGCCGTCTTGGCTGATTACAAGAAGTCCGTAATCTATGAATACGTGACCGGAAAGAAGGAGGTGCCCGTGACATGAACGATATCTTGACCGAGAAGCAATACCAGCATGAGATCATGGACTATCTTCAGTCCGTGAACGGATACCGCATCCGCAAAGCGGTCAATTTTGACTGTCTCTTTGCGATGGATCGGGAGATGCTGTTTGAGTTCCTGGATAAGACTCAGCCGGATGTCATGACAGAGCTGCGGAAGATATTCAAGTCCGATATGGAAGAGACGATTGTGAATGTCATCAATCAGGCAGTCACTTCAGATAAAGGTTCCCTTGTGGAAGTTCTGAAGAACGGTATCGAGATCAGCAATCGGCATCTGGACTTGATGTACACAAAGCCCGCAACGACGTTCAATAAGACACTGAACCAGCGTTATAACGATAATATTTTTTCCGTCATGGAGGAAGTCTGGGCCTCTGACGATGAACGCATCGACCTTGTTATATTCCTGAATGGCATTGCCATTATGTCCTTTGAGTTAAAGTGCAATGCCGCCGGACAGTCCTATCAGGATGCGATCCTTCAGTATCGTAAGTACAGAAGCCCGAAGACACGCCTGTTCCGTTTTAAGGCTGGCTGCGTAGTAAATTTCGCCATGGACCTGAATGAGGTCTACATGACAACGAAGCTTGATAACGATGCAACGGTGTTCCTGCCGTTCAACATGGGACGCGGTGAAGGTGTGGATGCCGGAGCGGGCAACCCGCTCTTCGACGACCGGTACAGCGTATCCTATATGTGGGAGGATATCCTAACGAAGGAAACGGTGCTGGATCTGCTTGCGAAGTTCATCTTTGTGGAGCGCAAGGAAGAGTTTGACGAAGCAACGGGTAAGAAGAAGCATTCCGAGACACTGATTTTCCCGCGTTATCATCAGTTGGACCTCATTCGCAAGCTCCTCTCCTCCGTATATGAGCATGGAACAGAGCTGAATTATCTGATCGAGCATTCTGCTGGTTCCGGTAAGACGAACAGCATTGCGTGGCTGACGTATCGTCTGGCATCGCTGCACAACGCGAACAATCAGGTCATTTTCGATAATGTTATCATCGTAACGGACCGTGTGGTCGTTGACCGGCAGCTCCAAAATGCCATCCTCAGGATGGATCATAAGGCCGGCCTCATCTGTGTAATGGACGATAAACGCACATCTGCCGATTTGGCTTATGAGTTGACGCGTAATACGAAGATCATCGCTACGACGATACAAAAGTTCCCGTATATCGTGGATACCGTTGCCAATTTGAAGGACAAACGGTTTGCCGTCATCATCGATGAGGCACATTCCTCCACAGCGGGCAAGGACATGCAGGCCGTGACGCAGGCGCTTGGTTCCGGCGATCAGGAATACCCTGATGCAGACGATATGATCAACGATCAGATCGAGAAGTCCGGAAAGCAATCCAACGTTTCAATGTTCGCGTTTACGGCGACACCGAAGGACAAGACGTTGCGTCTGTTCGGCCGTCTTAATAAGCACGGACAGTATGAGGCTTTCCATCTGTATTCCATGAAGCAGGCTATTGAGGAAGGGTATATTCTGGATGTGCTGCAGAACTTCACGGAGTACGAAACTATGTTCCGGCTCAACAAGGATATACAGGAAGATCCAACGATGAAGACGGACGATGCGAAGAAGCAGATCGCCCGGTTCATCGAGCTGCACGAAACGAATATCGCACAGCGTGTAGAGGTTATCGTGGAACATTTCCGAACGGTGGTGATGCAGGAGATTGGCGGCATGGCGAAGGCCATGGTTATCACCGCATCACGGCAGGCTGCTGTGAAGTACCGTCAGGCGTTCGAGGATTATATCGAGAAGAAAGGATACAAGGGCATTTCGGCGCTGGTTGCGTTCTCAGGAAAGGTCAAGCTGGACGGCGACGATACGGAGTATACGGAGCCTGGCATGAATGGGTTCCGTGAGGAGCAGCTTCCTGGAAAGTTTGACAGCGATGATTATAACGTTCTCATCGTTGCAAACAAGTATCAGACTGGTTTTGATCAGCGCAAGCTGTGCGCGATGTACGTGTTGAAGAAGCTGAAAGGCGTAAACGCTGTTCAGACATACAGTAGGTTGAACCGTATCTGTCCTCCGTATGATAAGAAAACGTTCATTCTCGATTTCGTGAATTCGTATGGGGATGTGCAGGCATCGTTTGCGCCGTTCTATACGACGACGTTGCTCTCGGGGAATATAAATCCGAAGAATATCTACGATTTGGAAACGAACCTGGATGCGTTTGCTGTTCTGGATCCTCTGGACATTCAGAATTTCAATGAGCTGCTTTTCAAGAATCGCGAGAAGACTATCACGGCCGCAGAAAAGAAAGCATTGCCCTTCTATCTGTCGAAGGCCGAGAAGGCTGTGAGACAGTATAGTCTGGAACAGCAAAAGGAGATCCGTTTCCGGATGCGTGGTTTCGTGCGGTTCTATGAGTTCCTGCTGCAGGCAAGCTGTTTCAAGGATATCGACATTCATAAGAAGTATGTGTTCATTACATATCTGCTTTCTTATTTGAATGTGTCCAGCGGTGGCAGCGGGTTTGATTTGACGGGTAAGATCAAAGCGAGCCAGTTCGTTCAGAAGAAGGGCGAAACGCATGGTAGTGAGAAGCAGGTGTCGAGGCCAGTCATGAAGCTGCCGGAGTCGGATGGTTTTAATCTGACGGAGGCTAAGATGGAGAGGCTTAGCCAGATCATCGCAGACATCAATTCACGTACGGGTAAGTCGTACGATAGTGATGTTGCGGTCAAGGCTATGCTGCAGATCCGCGATATTCTGATGAAGTCTGATAAGCTGAAGACTTCTGCGAAGAACAATAGTGAGAAGGATTTTGAGTTCTCTTTCTACGATGATATCGATGACGCATTGATCGAAGGCTTGGAACAGAACCAGGACTTCTTCACGTTGCTTCTTAATAACGAGGAAATCAAGAAGTCGGTGCTCGGAATCTTTTCTGGGGAGATATATAAGAGCCTTCGTAAAGACGATGAGTAAGGAGGTGGTCTGTGATGCCAATGGGAAAGAAGGATGCAAAGAATTTCGCATGCAAGTTTGACCGGGAGATATTCGAGAAGCTTGAAGAGTTTTGCAACCTATCGAGGCAGAACAAGACTTCCGTTGTAGAACGTGCCGTTCAGAAATATCTCGATGAGAATCTTGAGATGATGCGTGAAGTGGCGAAGAAGCTGTGATAAAAAATGGCAACGGATAGCCTCCGTTGCCATTTGTTTTACTCTTCGTTGGTCTCGTATTCATAAGCGGGTGTACTTTGCTGCGTAATAAAACAACGTAAATCTACGTTAAAATAGCTTGCAATTCGAAGGATATCCATGAAGCCAATGCCGTTATTCTCGGCATTACACATCCTTGTTACACACTGTGGGGACATATAGTACGTTCTTGCAAAATCGATGCGGCTGCCTGGTCTGCTGTCGAAGAGCCGTTTAATATTTGCAGACACCAGCCGCATCATGTTCATAGAGTCAATCATAAATACACCGTCTCCTTTCTCGGCGAGCAAATCGCTGCAATTTTGCTCCCGTTACGGTGTATTTGTTTTAAGAGG
>JAFLUQ010000031.1 GCA_022508735.1 Oscillospiraceae bacterium
CACGGTATCGCTACCGGTGGATTTTGAGTCCACTACGTCTGCCAATTCCATCACATCGGCTTATTGAATACATTATACCATAAACGATTTAATAAATCAAGCCCTTTTCTAATAAATTTAATGACGTTATTTTTATAAATAAAAATATTTACAAAAATATTAAAAAAGTTTTACATAATAGTTCTATTTTTGTGGTAATATAAATATATAATAAATGTAACCGATAATTATAGCCGCAAACTACGGCAAAACTTTAAAAGGACTGATACCAATGCGAATAGAAAATACCAGCTCATGTATAGTGTCGGGAGGCCCTGTCATAAAGAGAAGACCTGCGAAGAATACCGGAGAAGCTAAATCCGGCGCCCGCGCCGACACTTTGGATCTGAGGCCGCGGATTCACGCCGCAGGGAGAACGGTTCGCCGCTTCGGTCGTGATTATGCCTCGGCTTTGCGAGATTGCCGTAAGCGCATCCTTTGCGTAGCGGCAGGGGCCGCTGTGAGTCTGACGGGTATTACCGCTATCGGCTCCTATTGCACTCTGGGAGTTAATTATTACTATAAAGACAGGCTGCTATGTACCGTGGCAGCTACAGATGATGCGGCGGCCATAATCGGCAGCGCAACGCGCAAAGCACAGCGCATGGGTGCGCCCGAGCCGGAGATCTCCACCGCGCCTAAGCTGGCGCTCAGAAGCGGCCTGGTGAATGGAGAAGACGCCGTAAACGCCATTCTTGCGGCATCTCCCGGGCTGAGTCTTGCGAGGGCGGTCAGCTTTAGCGGGCGGACGCTGTTCTGCGCGGAAAGCGATGAGGTGATCGATGAAGCTCTGGCGGCCTATGTGGAAAAATACCGTATAAACGACAGCGCCGCGTTGAGCGGTGAGATTGAGATAAAAGATCAGATCGTCAGAAGCGAGGAGCTGCTTTCCGCGGAGGATATAGTGACCGTGCTGGAGGAAAGCGACGTTCTGGCCGTTATGAACATCGTTGACCTGACGGAGCAGCAGACAATAGCTCACGAAATCGAGGAGATAGCCGACGACAGTATGTATGTGGGCGAAAGCGTGACCGAGACCGAGGGCAGTGACGGAGTTGTTGTAACGATCAATGAGCAAATATATCGGAACGCCGAGCTGCTGTCCTCTGCCGTGATCAGCAGTGAGACCACTGTTGAGCCGGTGACGGAGGTGGTGCGTGTCGGCACAAAGCCGCGCAATGCTCTTGAGGACGGTCTCAGCTACCCCTTGAGCGGCACACTCAGCAGCGGTTTTGGCCCCCGCTGGGGGAGAACTCACCGGGGGATAGATCTGGCCGTGAGTATGGATACCCCGGTAGCGGCGGCGGCGGCAGGCACGGTCATAACAGCCGAATATAAAGAAAGCTACGGTAACCTGGTTCAGATCGACCATGGCTACGGCATCGTCACCTCCTATGCCCACCTTGACGTTATAGGTGTATCTGTCGGTCAGTCCGTAGATCGTGGCGAGATCGTGGCCTATAGCGGCAACACCGGTAACACCACCGGCCCGCACCTTCACTTTGAAGTTATCAATAACGGAGAATATCTTAATCCGCTGAATTATCTGATATAGGGCAAAAGCACGCCGCGAAGGCGTGCTTTTGCTTGCCATAAAGAACGTTATAAGGATAAATTATCGTTTGAATGTGTAAACATAAGCGCACAAACTATAATTTGGCTTTACAAGCTCAACCCCGGCGGTTGTCAATTCCTGACTACGCGCCTGAGCCAATCCAGGTCGCTGCCGGCAATTACGCCAAGTACGCACAGCAGTGCTACATATACTATGGCGGCGGCGAGGACAGAGCTCACAAGCCCAAGCCCCAACAGGCGGACGCCGAAGCCCGCACCGGCGACGGCGAGGACTACCCGTAACAGCTCCGAAGGCCGGATCTCCACCTTGGCTACCTTCAAAAGCCGCCCGAAGCTCAGAGCCAGATTGAAGCTTTCGCAGATATAGATGCTGAGTCCGTAGCCGAGCACGGCAAGCCGTGGAATGAGGAAATATAACAGCAGCACGTTGAGCGAGGCCTCGGCAATATTTATGTACATGGCTTTCATGTGCTGGCCGAGGCCCTTGAGGCAGCCGTCTGTCACCATGTCGCAATACATGACCGGTACCAGCGGCGCGAAAATCCTCAAGTATTGTCCGACCTCATTTCCCCCGTATACTGCCGTTCCCAGCTCCGGCCCAAAAAACATCATTATTCCGCCAACACAGACAGAAAACATCAGCCCTATCTTTATAACACGGGTCGACATATAGTTTATTCCGCGCTGACTGCCCTCGCTCTGGGCTGCCGTCAGCCGCGGTATTATCAGCTCCGCCAGTGCCGTCAGCAGCGCTGACGGAAACAGGAGTACCGGAAAGGCCATGCCGTGTATAACGCCGTAGGCAGCAAAGGCCGACTCAAAGCTGGCACCCGAGGAACGAAGCCCCCGGGGAATAAGAATGTGACCGAGGGAGCTGAGGCCGGTGCGCATATAGGCGCTGACGGCAATGGGCATGGCAGTGCCGAAGATTTTTTTACCATATCCGCCCTTTGGAGCGGCGTGCGGAAAGCGGTGTATGTCTATGGCAAACAAAAGTATATGGCAGACGCAGCTGACGACCTCTCCGATGGTAGCCGCCACAGCCAATGAGGCGCAGATACCGCGTATGCCCGTGTCGCCGAAAAGATTTAAAAGCACCACGGTCACCGCTATGCGGCTGAGCTGTTCGAGAATGTTCACAGAAACCGACCGTACCACCCGCTCCACACCGGTGAAATATCCGCCGAATACTGCCGTGGCAGCAATAAACGGCAGACTCAGTGACAAAATTTTAAGAGCCGGGATGACCTCGTCCGCCCCTATCCATCGGCTGCCGATGAGCGGAGCTGCAAAAAACAGGGCAGACAGGCTTAGAAGGCCCGTAGAGAGAGCGTAGACCAGCGAGGAGCCTACGGTGCGGCGAACAGAATCGTTTTCGCTTATGGCCGCGGCTGTCAGTCGGGTGACGGCGAAGCGAATGCCGCCGCTGCCAAGGGTCACAAACATGGTGTAGACTGACATAATAAGGGAGTAAACGCCTATAGACGACGCACCGATTTTTCCGGCCAGATATACCTGAAATATCAGCCCGACTCCGCGCATTACAAGTGAGGCTGCGGTGAGAAGCAGAGTGTTTACAAAGATTTTGTGGGCACTTTGTCGCATTGCCATATCCCCTCAAAGCAAATTTTGTTACATTATATGATACTTCCGACGTCGATTTTTCAGCAATATTGACAAAAATATAAAACTTACAAAAAAATTGCAAAAAAGGTCTTTACACAATGACAAAAAAGGTGTAAAATGAGGTGTAAAATTAAAAAAGGAGTTGTTTGCATTGAAAAAATTGATCGCACTTATGCTGGTGCTGGCCCTTGCCTTTGCGTTCGCGGCCTGCAATAACAGCACAACACCCACCGATGGAGATGTTGACGCCGATGCCAATGATCTCGTGAACGAGCTCGATCAGGACATCTTCACCATGCCTGAGACTCTCAAGCTTGGCCTTGACGCGTCCTTCCCTCCCATGGGCTTCACTGACGAGACCGGTGCCATTGTCGGCTTTGATATCGATCTGGCCCAGGCCGTATGTGACTACTACGGCATCGAGCTCGAGTGCATCCCGATCGAGTGGGATAATAAGGATGCTGAGCTTGCCACAGGCACTATTGACTGCATCTGGAACGGTCTCACTATCACAGACGAGCGTCTTGAGAACTACTGCATGAGCCGTCCCTACCTTGCCAACCGTCAGGTAGTTGTTGTTACTAACGACAGCGAAATCGCTACTCTGGCCGACCTTGCCGGCAAGACCGTAGCGCTTCAGAGCGATTCCTCTGCTTCCGAGGCTCTTGAAGCCAATGAGGAGGTCAACTCTTCTATCGCTCAGAAGGTGGAGCTTCTTGACAACCTTACCGCCCTTATGGACCTTCAGGCCGGCAACGTAGACGCCGTTATTCTTGACGAGGTTGTTGCCAACTACGTTATCACTGAGAACGGTTATCCCCTGACCGTGCTTGAGGAGAGCCTTGCTCCCGAGGAGTATGGTATAGGCTTTGCCAAGGAGAGCACCGACCTTTGCGCCGCTGTTGAGGCTGCTCTTGACACCCTTAAGGCTGACGGCACTCTTGCCGAGATCTCTGTTAAGTGGTTCGGCGAGGACAAGGTTATATTCTAATTACATATGCATATTGCCAAAGGCCGCCCTCGGGCGGCCTTTTTGCGTTAGAGAATCCGGTAAATTTTATATATTAATTTTTGTTAAAATGACTTGCTAAAATGCTCTGACCATGATAATATTATATAGTAAAAAACTCTTGGGAGGAACGACAAAGTGATAAAAATAAGAAGGGGTTTAGCCGTGCTTATTTGTGCGGTGATCATTTTGGCTCTGATGCCCGCGTTCAGCGTCAATGCCGCGGCGGTGTCGATAAGTTCAGCACAGGCCGTTGCCAGTGGCGGGGAGATCATTGTCACAGTGACAACAAAAAATCTGCCTAAAAACGCTGTGCTTATGGCGGCGAGCTACGACGAGGACGGCGCGTTGCTGGACACTGAGCGGGTCGTAAATAAAAAGGCGGTGCTCAGCGCAAGCGGCGTATTTGATGTGAAGGTATTCTGTTGGTCGAGCCTTACATCTATGAAGCCACTGTGTGCTGCGGCCTCTCCGGTGATAAAGCATGAGCTGGACGTGGTTGTTTCATCAACATACCTTAACACCGATACATACGATAGTCATGACAGAGGGATCAGATTTACTGCCAACAGTGACTACAGCTCCGATAAATACGCAGGCAGCCGTTACGTCGGCGGTCTTGTTAAAGGTGACAGCATTGACGTGGTGTTTGACGAGGGAGATACCAATGCGGCTTCCCTGCTTGGTTACGCCTGTAAGGTAAGCGTGGGCTATGATAAGGCCTCCGGGCGGGACGTGATCTTCGAGATAACTCCGATCGGAAATCAGAATGGCGTCACGACTATCGACCGGAGCATGTATGCCCCTGAGATGGATGAGGGTGACGGCAGGGTCTACTATTGGAAAAACCGAGCCGACGATTATGCCGCCGCAATCGAGCTTGACGAAAATGTCAGAGTATTTGAAAATTATCTGGACAGGACCGACATTTCTGAGCTCAACCCTGATAACAATGATTATTATTACGGTCTCACTCAGGCTTATGCCGACTATTTTTGGTCCGGCGGCAGCGCACGCTTTATCGACAATGACGGCGACGGAGATGCTGATTACGTGTTGGCCGAAGCCTACACGGCTGAGGCGGTTATTGGCGGCGTCAGCGAAAACGGCGGCCGCTGGAGCTTTATCTTTATCGCCGGCAATATAGACGATTACGATGAAAATGACACAGAGGTTTACGCTCGCTTTGTCAAAAACGGCAAGGAGATAGGCGTATCGGAGCTTTCCATGGACGATACCGTGACTGCGGTAGAGGGTGAAAACGGCGTTATAGTGTACTACGTATCCTCCATGACCGTGACGGGAACGGCGGGTAGGTATGACTCTGAAGAGCATACGATTGAGATCAACGGAAAGAGCTACGGTGTATCTCCCGTGAACGGCCTCGGTGCGTATGACGTAAGAGGCAAAGAGGGGAAATTCCACCTGAATGCAGACGGCCTCATTTCATGGTTCCGGGAAGACCTCACATCGGTCGGCTCCCTCGGTTTTGTGACCGGGATCACCGAGACTGTCAAATATAACACGACTGCCTATAAAATAGACCTTGTTGATGAAACCGGTAGGACCCGGTCCTACCCCATAAGCGGATATATCCGTTACTACAGCGGCGGAACAGACTATGAAAATATTGATGCCGGAGAGCTCTTGAACTCGGATGACGGCATATTCAGGGAATTTATCGGATGGTCTCCGCGAAATCGCGTTATAAGGTACCAGCTCACGAACGGTAATATTTCGCGGATTTATGTTGACGGATATGACGCGTTTTCGTCCAATCGGCTCAATGCGTCAAGGGGATATGACTCAGCGGCGAGAACCTTTGGGGGGATGACCTTCAACAAGAACGCAAAGGTGTTTATAATTGATTTAGAGAGCGACTATACTAACCCCAAAAACGTAAAGGTCGGCACGCTCTCCGCCATGCTGGAAAACGGCACAGGATACAGCGGCTGGGCCTACGGAGAAATATATGACGCTCAGGCGGCTCTTATCGTGGGTGAAAGGCATAATTCCGGCGGCGAATACAAAACCGCCAACGTATTTGTCGTGGACGATGCGGAGGTCACACATATCGGCGGCGATGTGGCGATCAATGTCAGCGGCTACTCCGGCGGTGAGAAGGAATCCTTTATTATCTATGACCCCGATGATCCGTCTGTGGCCGAGGAATTCTATAATTCCAAGAAAGAGACGTGTACACTTGCCAAGGGCACTGTGCTGATGAAGGGCGCGTCGAAGGACGGATACGTCAAAAACGCCGAGGTTATTTTATGGACCTGGGCCAACGGAGACGGGCTTTACCCCGAAACACCGGGCTTTGATGATGCTGCCCGGAACGAATATACTGACGAAAACGGCATACTTATAGTGCAGGATATGGCCCATGTTGACGTTGCGGCCACCGATGAGATGCACGACAATCAAAGAGTAGTTCTGGATCGCTATCTGGTATACGGAGGGGGCTACAGGCCGGACGAAAACAACACGGCCATCACTGTTGTTGATGCCTCTGATGCGGAAAACGTGACCGTGAGAAACGGCCGTGCGAGAGACCTGCACATAGGCCGTAATGACGGCATGGTCGGCGTGGTATATTTCAGGGCCGTTGACCCGGACGACAGGCTTGACAGCTTCGACATCTGGGAGAATAGAGGATCTGTGAAAGATATAGTTCTTTATTTGTTTGATGAGAATGAATACCGATATATTCCTTGGTAGAATATACAGTAAAAATCTTTGCGTGGGAATCCATCGAATCAATGATGCCCCTCTGCCCGGCGGTTGAGGCAGAGCTTTAAGAAGCAAGGGTTAATTACCCATAAAAATATACGGCCCCGGCACATCGGGCAAACGCCTGAACCCTCATGTGCCGGGGCCGATTTTTTATTCTGTTTTTATCTTCTGCCCTTGAGCTCGGCGTAAACCTGCTCCATTGTCATGCCGCGCTCAGCCAGCATAACGATAAGGTGATAGAGAAGATCCGAGGTCTCGAGCGCGATCTCGTCGGGCTCGTCGTTCTTGGCGGCAATTATGGTCTCGCTGCACTCCTCGCCCACCTTTTTAAGTATCTTGTCGATGCCGGTGTCAAGAAGGTAGTTTGTGTAGCTGTCTTCCTTGGGATTTTCCATGCGGTCTTTAACTACGGCGTATACCTCGTCAAGGATGTGGGCGTTGGCCGGCTCGGCGTACTCAGCGAGTTCTCCGTTCTCCGCCTTCCGATAGAAGCAGGAGCGGTTCCCGGTATGGCAGGCGGCGCCGGTCTGGTCAACCTTTATAACAAGAGAGTCCATGTCGCAGTCCACGAGTATCTCGCGCACGGTCTGGAAATGGCCGCTGGTCTCGCCCTTGTTCCACAGCTTACCCCTGCTGCGGCTGAAAAACCATGTTTTGCCTGTCTCAAGGGTCTTTTCCAGAGACTCACGGTTCATGTAGGCCAGCATAAGTATACGGTCGTCGGTCGCGTCCTGCACGACGGCGGGCACGAGGCCCTTTTCGTCAAATTTTATATCGTCAATAAACATAATATTATCATCCTTTATCTGTATTTGTTCACTACATTGGAAAGCTCGATTTTGCCGGTGTAAAGCGCCTTTCCTACGATAGCGCCTTCCACGCCGGTCCGGCTCAGGGCCTCAAGGTCCGCCTCGCAGCCCACGCCGCCGCTGGCAATAACGTTAAGGCCGGTCTTTTCGGCCATTTCGGCCATGGCGCGGACGTTCGGCCCGGCAAGCGTGCCGTCTGTGGCTATGTCTGTAAATATAATAGTTTCAACGCCCATGGCCTTCATTTCAAGAGCCAGCTCCACAGCGGTCTTTTCGCTGACCTTTGTCCAGCCGTCTGTGGCCACATAGCCGTCTTTTGCGTCTATGCCCACGGCAATGGCGCTGCCGTGCCGACGCGCGGCCTCGCGCACCATATCAGGGTCGTCTATGGCGGCGGTGCCGATTATGACCCGGCTGACTCCGAGGGCAAGCACGGCCTCCACGTCTTCAAGGGTGCGTATGCCGCCGCCCTGCTGAACGGGCACATTAACGCTGCGGCATATTTCGGCAACGGCAGACCGGTTTTCGTTGCCGCCGCTGCGGGCGCCGTCAAGATCCACTACGTGGATGAAGTCGGCTCCGGCGGCCTCCCATTTTTTCGCGATCTCTGCGGGGCTGGAGCCGTAGACCGTTTCCCTGGCGTAGTCGCCCTGAAGCAGCCTCACGCAGTTTCCGCCGCGTATATCTATAGCGGGATAAATTCTCACCTGTATCTTCCTCTCTTGCAAACACTGATCAGCGTTTACTCTTGTGATCCGGATATGAAAAAAGTTGTGCGGCAAGCCGACAACCTTTTCATCCTCTGAACATAAAGGCGCTGATGGCCTCCTCGACCTCGCTGACATCGTCACTGAAGACCCGAAGCGTTATCGGGCGTGACAGATCCAGCGAAAAGATACCCATGATGCTTTTTGCGTCAACGACATATCTTCCGCTCACAAGGTCGAGGTCGAAGTCAAAGTCGTTGATGGCATTCACGAAGTTCTTTACGTCAATTATTGTTCTCAGAAATATTTCATAGCTCTTCATAAAAATACCTCCATACTGATTATACTACATTTTCTGAAAAAATCAACTATTGTAATGCAATTGTAATATTAATGCTGTATAATATAATCGGCAAATAAAGATGTTTTCGGCAAATTTGGGGAGTTGATTTTATGAACTATAGCAATTGGCTTATGGCTTTGGATCTTGACGGCACTCTTTTAGACAGCCGCCGCAATATATCCGACGAAAATAAAGCGGCAATAGAAGAATGGAAGGCGCTCGGCGGGCGGGTGTGCCTGGCAAGCGGGCGGAGCGCCGGGTCAATATATCCATACTGGCGGGAGTTGGGGTTACAATTGCCGGTGATCTGCGGCAACGGCAGCGGAATATATGACTTTGTGGGCGGTAGGTTCATCCACCACGTTGATCTGCCCTCAGGCGGCGCAGCTCTTGCGGCAGCCGCCGATGCCGCTTTGCCCGAGACCGGGATTACCATATATAAGGACGGAAAGGTATATTTTTGCAAAACCAATGCCGCAACAGAGCGGAATCTAAATAATGAAAACCTTCCTCCGCTTTATGCCGACTATAGGTCGCTTCCCGAGCCTTGGGAAAAGATTCTTTTCTCTCAGGAGCCCGAGCATACACCAAAGGTGGCCGCTCTCATGGAAAAGCTGGCGGATAAGTCAAAATTCAGGCTGCTGCTGTCAGCACCGGTGTATTTTGAGGTGTTAAGTCCCGAGGCAAACAAGGGGGTTGCTCTCAGAAGATACTGTGAGCTGCTGGGCTTTGAGCTTTCAAAAACCGTGGCTGTGGGCGACAACGAGAACGACGTCATGATGCTCACCGATGCGGCGTTATCGTTTACTGTTGCAAACTGCACCGAGCCCGCCCGCGAGGCGGCGGACCGGGTTGTCGGCAGCAATGACGAGAGCTGTATGCGCCAGATTATGGATATTTTAGAGAGAAATTAGGTTCAGATTGTCAGATTGCACAAAAAATATCAGCCAAATTTATTAGAATTGACGAGAAGAAACAACTGTACTTTTTGAGGATAATGTGGTATAGTATAAATGTATAATTAACTCAAGAATAGCGTGTCTGTTCTTGTGGATAGCTATATATACAAATTATGTATTAAATTTTTCAAGGGGGAATTTCAATGAAAATCCGTAGGACTATTGCACTCTTGACAGCATTTGTAATGATTGCTGCCATGGTGCCTGCAATGGCCTTGACTGCTTTCGCAGAGGATGAGACTCCTGATGAAGTGCGCGGCGTTGTTACCGCTGACGGTATGCACGCGTATAAGGTCATCGGCGACAATCTCATCTCCGGCGGTTCGTTCGAGGGCGACGACTGGGGCGGTCAGCTCACAGTAGGCGCAAATCACGGTAACGACGGTAAGGCTTATACGGGCAATATGGCTGAGAGTGGTGTTTGGAGACGCGCCCGTCTGTCGGCTGACGCCTATGACGGCCAGTACGCGCTTCGCCTTGACAGCACCACATCTTCTAACGGCAACGTTATCAACGATGCCAACAAGCCTGCGTCCATAAAGCATTATATACATAACGACAGTTCGTCCAGCAAGACGTATTATGTTCGTTTCTATGCAATGGGTCCCTCTAGCCTTGCATTCTCTCTCAGCGACGTTGACGAGAATGAGGAGAGCGTGACCGGTACAGACGCACTGCTCAGCAGCTCTTCATGGACTGCTGTTGAGGGCTATCTCTCCATTCCTAAGGGTAGATATCTCCTTATAAATGTATACAATATGTCGGCAGGTACATATATTGATGACTTCGCCGTATACGAGGTTACGACTGATTCTGACAGCCGCGCCTATGACAGCGCCATGAGCCAGTGGGCCGCAAAATTTGAGTCACCAAACTCTGCTGTAATTAATGGAACGGCCAGAGTCAGCAAGAGTCTCAAACTTATTAAGTCTGCCGGCAAGGCCACTGTTACATGGGCAAGCTCACGTCCTGACATTATTTCCGCTGACGGTACATACACTGCACCCGCAGAGAATACTGTGGTTACTCTGACCGCAACTATCTCATACGGTATCTACTCAACTACCCGCACATACCGCGTTACCGCGCAGGGTATTGCTGATGATGTGCGCGCAAAAATTGCTGCGGCAGTTCCATATGTTATCCAGAGCAGCATAAGACTCCCCTCTTCACTGTCCGGTTATGAGGGAAGCCGCGTCACATGGAAGAGCTCTGATCCCGAGGTGCTTTCCAATAACGGTACTTATAGAGCCCCCGCAGAGCAGAGCACGATCACTCTGACGGCTACCTTCGTTTGGGGTAATGCAACACTCGAAACAACGGTTGAGGCCGTTGTAGGAGCACATTTTTCTTTGATCTCCAACGGCACCTTCGACGTTACCCGTGATATTGGCGGCGGCGTTAAGGAAATCTATGACTGGACAGTCGGCGTTCCCGGCGTTAACTCCAGATCCGGTGTGGCTCCCATGACCACCGAGAATTTTGAGATCCAGCAGGAGACTCTGCTCGACGGAAACGGCAATCCCTACGTGAACAATTTCCTGGTTTCCAAGAATCATGGCCAGCTTGACCAGCCCGCCTCCATCCGCAGATATATCAAGCTGGATCCGAGCAAGTACTATCGCCTGTCCTACAAGATACGCTACATGGGCACTGGCACCAGCGAAGATAGCTACATTGGTGCTTATCTTGTTCCCAGTAGCGGTGAGGAGCTTATTGTAGAGCCCACCTCTAATTTCCAGAACCAGTACGGTGATGAAAAGAGAGGTATATACTATAAGGATACTACAGAATGGCAGGCCTCTTCCAATCACCGTCTTACAGCTGAAGACGGCTGGCAGACTTATGAGACGATACTTAATCCCTCCAGCACCCGTCCCTATCTGCTCATCGCCGCTAAATGGCTGAACCGCAATACATCGAATACAAAGGAGTGCCCGAACTCTGACGGTCGCTGGGCTTTCGATGATTTCGTGCTTGAAGAGTTTGACGTAAAGTTCCGCAGCAATGTAACTATCAACTATCTTAATTATGATACGGGAAGACCCCTTAAAGATGCGAGAGTTGAGAAGGAGCAGCCCGGTGGTATGGAATATACCGCTTCTGCCAGCGATAAGGAAGACATAACCTATAATGGCGCTACTTACCGCTATGATCCGACCAGCGTTGACAAGGTACTTGTTACCGAGGATGCTAATGTTATTAATCTTTACTTCCGTAAGCTGTCCCCTGTGGATGTAACCGTTAATTTCAAGTCTGTTGACGCCAATGGCAATGTAATCGGCACAATAAAAGCCACCGAAACCTTTGAGGGTTACTCCGGTCTTGAGAACACAGCTCCGGCTTCCATGGTGGGTGGTCGGCCCGGTCTCATTTATGAGGATGGCAAGACCTATAGATATGTGAGCGGCAACGATCCGTTCATTGCATCCACCAATCCCGCTGAAAATGTTGTTGATCTCTGCTTCAGCGAAGTTGCTAACATCATTACCAACGGTGGATTTACAGATAATGTTAACGGTTGGAACAGCCGTATAGAAAACGGTTCCATTGACAGCGCTGTTGTCTCTATCGGATACGATGAAGATCTTGGTGCAAACGTTCTGACACTTGCCAACACCGGAGGCCGTGAGGCTGCAAACAGCATTGGTACCGCATGGACTGTAGAGAAGGGAAAGACCTATCACCTTTCCTTCTGGGTCAACGGTAAAAAGCCTGAAGAGAAAAACTATGAGTACAATCGGGTCACAGATGCCCGCAAGCATGATCCCAGTCCTACCGGTTGGGACTGTGACGGTAATCTGATTCTGGGTTACGGTGCAACCATGAATAATGGACAGTGGACGCTTATGGATGTCGTATTTGAGGCCAAAACAGATATGGTTTACTTCCAGACCAGCTGGACAGACAGCATGAAGTTCGCATCCTTTGTTCTTGAGGAGCACACAAATGACTTTACGGCCAGTGTAACAGTTAACTATCTTGACCGTGCTACCGGCCGTTCGCTGAAGGCTTCCAGAGTTGAGTCTAATCTCCCCGGCTTTAACGATGGCAGTGCAAAGTATACCGCCACAGAGGCAGATAAGAACGCCATTACTGTTGACGGTCAGACTTATCGCTATGATACTAATAGTATAGATACTGTATACCTTAAAAACGGCAGCAATGTAATTAACCTTTACTTCGTGATCTATGCCGCAGTTTCTGCTGAGGATATTGTTGTAGAGTTGGCTTCCGGTGAATCGGCTAAGCTTCCCACATCTGTTCCGGTACTCTATAACGACGGTACTTCCGCTAACTCCAACGTAACTTGGAATGCGATCCCTGCTATTAACGAGGGTGACACAGTCGTTGTTGAAGGTGTAACCGCAGCGGGCCCTGCTCTGAAGGCTACTATCAAGATGTTCTATGAGGGCGTTCCCTTTATCCCCGATGATGTGGACGATTATGATTGGGTAACTGCCAACAACGGAACCAGACATTACGCTAAAGAGAAGGATGCACAGAATGTCATAGCCAACGGCAACTTCTCTACCGGCGACTCCACAGGTTGGACAAACCGATTTGGCAATCCTATTGCTAACGCCACTGTAGAGCACGATGCCACAAGGGGCAATGTACTTGCTTTCGGTGCAAGCGGTACCGGCGGTAAGAGCGCAGATAACAGTGTCGGAACGATTTGGAATGTAACAAGCGGTAAGAGCTATTATATGGCATTTGATCTTTATGGAACAGTGCTGACTGACAATAACTATACTTATAATAGAATTACTGACGCCGTAGGCTCAACCGATGTAGGTAGCCGTGATACCGTCGGAAATAACATTTTTGAGTATGGTAGAGCATATTCAAGCTCGATTGGCTCCTGGAAACACATGGAAGTCGTCTTTGAGGCAAGAACTGATACAGTTTACTTCCAGAGCAGTTATTTCGAGGGCTTGAAAATCGCCAACTTCGAGCTTTATGAGCTTGTTGACGGCAAATATTACGATGAAGGCAGCACAATGTCCTCCAGAGTACGCATCAACTACAATGGTACGGATGTCGGATTCAGAGACATTCCCAAGGGTGAAGCTGCTCCCGATTTGTCCAGAGAGTATCTTGACTGCGTGATTGACTACAGCCACGTTGATACCAATGAGCCTAATGGCGGCACGATCTACGTGACCGATCCCGGCCAGCTGTCCAGCGTGTCTGTTGGTAGTCTCAATGTTCAGGTTAGCGCTGTGGGTGAGGATATTGACGGTGTGCTTATAATAGCTCAGTATGATAAGAGCGGCGCGCTGATCGATGTTCAGATATCCGAGATCAGCGTTGCAGCAGAAGAGAACCTCAAGGTGCCTTATACAACTGTTGAAGGCTCCAAGCTGGTTCGTGCAATGGTAGTTGAGTCTCTCGAGAGCCTCGTACCTATCCTGCGCGCTTCGGCAAGATAAAAATTTAAACATGACTTGGCAGGGGCCGCCTGAGGGCGGCCCCTGTTTAAATAAGGAAAAGGAGGGCCTATGGATAAATATATTTCCCTTTCCGATGAATTGAAACAAAAAATAATATCCCGTGACGGTGAGCCAATGCAGGTGCTGCGCCGTGATCCGGGCAGAGACAGGGCCACGGTGCAGCGCCCGGCCTATGTTCGTGACGTGGAAAAAATACTCCACCACCCTTATTATAACCGCTACAGTGATAAAACACAGGTTTTTTCCTTCTATAAGGATGACGACATTACCCGCCGGGCTCTGCATGTGCAGATTGTCTCACGTATAGGGCGTAACATTGGCCGTTTGCTGGGGTTAAATTGCGATCTTATTGAGGCCATTGCTCTGGGGCATGACATTGGCCACACCCCTTTCGGCCATGCGGGAGAGCGGTTCTTAAATGATATATATCATAGTCGCACGGGGCGGTATTTTAATCATAACGTCCACAGTGTGCGCGTACTGGACCGGATTTTTCACCTGAATATAAGCCTCGACACCTTATGCGGCATCCTCTGCCATAACGGAGAGCTGGAGCTTCGGGAGTACCGCCCCAAAACCATGAAGGACTTTGCTGCTCTTGACGCTGCGGTGGATGCCTGCTATACCGACCCTGCCGCCATTAGGGCGCTGGTGCCTAATACCCTTGAGGGCTGTGTTGTGCGTGTTTCCGACATAATTGCCTATGTTGGCAAGGACCGTCAGGATGCCGAGCGTGTTGGCATGGGAACCTCAGGGGGCAGCTATAATGCCCGTTTTATAAATAATATCGTGGTAAATCTGGTGGAGAACAGCTTCGGCAAGGATCATCTCTCTCTGGATGAGGAGTATTTCAATATGCTCTCCGGGGGCAAACGCGCAAATTATGAAAGCATTTACGGGCTGCCTGAGCTGGAGACAAGGTACGAAGATGAAATAAGACCATTGTTTGAGAAGCTTTATGAATATCTTTTGTGTGACTTAGCCCGTGGTGACGGCCTGACCCAGCGCCATCACATAGATTTTGTAAACCAACGCCGAGGCTATTACGGTGCGACGGATATGTATGAGAAGGTGACCTCGCCTGACGATATTGTGGTGGACTATATCGCCTCAATGACAGACGACTATTTTATTGACCTTTGCGGCCGCCTGTTTGGTAAAACAGTTGAATATGTGGGATATTTCCGCGGCTTGACATAAAGGGATTATAGTGGTATAATAACCTTATTAGTCATGGTAGCAAATAGTCTAAATCCACCTATAAGGAGAATTATTATGGACAACAAAAAACTGGCGGAGCTATTGTTTCCGCATGTAAATAAAACCCCTGAGGACTACGAGGCGATGTATCCGCCGCGCGAGCTCCCGGAGGGGGCAAGGGTAACGCGCCTTGGCCCATCGCCCACAGGTTTTATCCATTTGGGCAACCTGTTTGGTGCTATCACCGACGAGCGTATGGCACATCAAAGCGGCGGTGTGTTCTACCTTCGCATTGAAGACACCGACGAAAAGCGTAAGGTTGAGGGCGCGGTCGACGTGGTTATCGATACCCTGCGCTATTTTGGCGTAGAGTTCGACGAGGGCGCTATGAAGGTAGGTGAAAAGGGCGATTACGGCCCATACTACCAGCGTCAGCGCGCCGATATTTACCATTGCTTTGCGAAGAAATTGGTGGAGGAGGGCAAGGCTTATCCCTGCTTCTGCACCGAGGAGGAGCTTTCCGCTATGCGCGAAAAGCAGGAGGCAGAAAAGGCCAACTTTGGCTATTACGGCAAATGGGCCACTCACCGTCACTGGGATCTCCCTCAAATAGAGGAGGAGCTTAAGAAGGGCACGCCTTACGTGCTCCGTTTCCGCGCCCCGGAGCCTGAGGGAAAGTATTTCAAAATTAAGGATGCTATCCGCGGCGAGCTCTCTATGCCCGTGAACGATATGGATTTTGTGCTGCTGAAGAGCGACGGCATACCCACCTACCACTTCGCTCATGTAGTGGACGATCACCTTATGCGCACTACACACGTGGTACGCGGCGAGGAATGGCTGGCGACACTCCCGTTCCATGTGGCACTGTTCGGCGCTATGGGCTGGAAAGCCCCGGTTTACTGCCACACTGCACAGCTCATGAAGATAGACAACGGCGTCAAGCGCAAGCTCAGCAAGCGCAAAGACCCGGAGCTTTCTCTGGACTATTATAAGAGCGAGGGATATCTTCCGGGCGCGGTCTGGGAGTACCTTATGACCGTGCTCAACTCCAATTTTGAGGAGTGGCGGATGCAAAATCCCACAGCTCCTATCGATGATTTCAAGTTCAGCCCTGCGAAGATGGGCGTCAGCGGTTCACTCTTTGATCTGGACAAGCTGAATGACGTAAGCAAAAATTATCTTGCAACCCTTGACGCCGAGACGGTGTACAGCTATATCACCGAATGGGCGAAGGAATGTGACGCCGAGTATTACGAGCTTCTGACCCGTGACCCGGCCTTCAGTCTCGGCATGATCTCCATCGGCCGCGGCGACCCCAAGCCCCGCAAGGACATAAGCCACTGGAAGCAGTCAAAGGAGTTCTACAGCTTCTTCTTTGACGAGCTGTTCCGTCGGGAGGACGAATTCCCCGAAAACGTCAGCCCCGAGGATCGGGCCGAGATCCTGCGCCGCTATGCAGAGGGCTATGATCACAGCGACAATCAGAGCCAGTGGTTCGGCAAGATACGCGCCATAGCCGAGGATATGGGCTATGCGCCCCAGCCTAAGCTTTACAAGAAAAATCCCGAGGCATATAAGGGGCATGTGGGCGACGTCAGCGGAGTTATCCGCGTGGCGATCACCGGGCGTCAGAATTCCCCGGATATCTGGGCAGTTCAGCAGGTGCTGGGCGAGGAGAGAAGCCTTAACAGAATAAAGAACGCACTATAAACCCACCGAAAAATTACCCCCAAAAGCATCTGACTTTTGGGGGTAATTTAATGTCGGTGGGTTTATTTATTTACTTTACAGTTATATCTCCGCAGTTGTTACGTGCGGTCACGCTTGGGCCGTCAGCCTTTTCTATTATAGCCCGGCTGCCGTAGTCCCTGCCGAACACCTCGATATCGCCGAAATCGGTGAGCAGATCGAAGCTTGTGCCCTCAGGATTTTCAGGTTTTTTTAGATCAATATCTCCGAAGTCATCGGTTATGTCTACCTTTTGGGCGGAAAAGCCGGTCATCGCAACATCACCGTTGTTATTGGTAATGCTTATGTTCCCGGCGCTCACGGCCGCTATATCAACATCGCCGAAGTGATTCTGCACCTTTAGACTGATATTTTCGGTCACGTTTTCCAGCGACAGATCCCCGGCAGAGAGGATGAACTCCGCACTGTCGCCGCTTAAGCCGTGTACATCTATCTCGCCGAATTCGTTTTGCACAAGGCTGATTACGGCGGCTATACCCGCTAACTCAATATCTCCGGCGGAGGCGGTGATGTTAAGCTCGCTGCAGCTCAGGCCGGAAATCTTCATATCGCCAAAGCTGTTTTCGATATTTACGCTGTTAAAGTTTGAACCCTCGGGATAGTATACGGTTATGTTGCCCTTGTCGGACAGTCGGCCCATGCTGAGGAGGCTCGGGCCTTGCTCCATATACAGCAAAAACAATTCATTTTTGCCTCCGGAATAGGCGGCGTTCAGCCGCAGAACGCCGTTTTCAACGCCATAGGAAATGTTGACCGGTCCGTCAAAATTATATTCAATATAATAGCCGTCGGAGGGCACGAAGCGGGTGTCTCCAACAAGACCGAGGGCCTCAATGTCTGTAAAGGGAGCTATCGCTGTCTTTTCAAGATGGGCATTGTTGTTTCCTTTGGTAAAATCCACGTATTTCATATCCATGGTTATGCCGAAGCTCCCACTAAAGCCCATTACCCGGGCGGCCCCACAGAATATAAGCCCTAACAGCACGAGAGAAATACAGACGATCAGAGTTACCTTTAGTTTTTTACTCATGCTTTTCCACCCCTTTTCATAAGCTTTCTCAGCAGCATGGCAATAAGCCTGATCGTAAATTTAGCGGCAAAAAATGTGCCTATAAGTATCAGTGCGCCGCCGCCCAGCGAAATGAAAGCATAGCCCAGCGTCATCAGCATGTTTACCGGTGCAACGTGGAGCACAGTCACAGCCAGATAAATAAGGGCAAAGCCATACACGACCACGGCCAATCCGCTGATCACTACGGCCAGCACCACCGAAAAGACGGTTATAAGTACCGCCAGCAGTACCGCGCCTAAGGCCACGGCAACGGGCAGGGCTATCGGGGCCGCAAACACCGACAGGATAACTATCCATAATGTTTTCAGGCTGCCGCTCTTTTTGTCGGAATCGAGGCTCTTTACGGCGCACTGATCGAGTATCTGCCTTGCCACCTCGTCTACGCTGCCAAGGTCCTCAACGCTGCCCTCCTCTAAGTATTCGGAGTAATAATTTAACGCCTCAGTCCGCTCTTCCTTGGGCAGAGGCTTCAGCCGCTTTTCGAGGGCGGCAAGAAACTCTGTTCTATCCATTTGCGTTACCTCCTAATAATAAGTCTATCGAGGCTTTAAAGCTCTCCCATTCCCGCTGATAGTCCTTGTACAGGCCTTTCCCCTTTTCGGTCAGCGAATAATAGCGGCGATTTCTGCCTGAGACCGCCTGATCATAGGTGGTCAGGCAGTCGTCCTTCTGGAGCCGCCGCAGCACCGGGTAAAGCGTCGATTCCGAGATGTCTACCACCCTTTTGACCTCTTGGCTCAGCACATAGCCGTAGGCGTCGTTTTTTGCCAGTACCGCCAGAACGCAGGCATCAAGCAGCGGAGCGCCCAATTGAAATACCATATCAACACCTCCTATAGTCTTGCTTCAACAATATTATACGTCATATAATATTGTTTGTCAATAGGATGTTAGATTTTTTTGAAAATTTTATATTTTATATGTCCGGCATATGCGCCGTCATTTTTACGCGCATATGCGCATAAAATATAAAATGGACAAGTGCAATAATATAAGGAAGGATTTTATTTACTTTCGTCGAATTAATGAGAAAGACTAATAAGGAGGCGCCAAAATGTCCCCCTGTATTCGTGAGTTGACCGAGAAAATTGAAAGATTGACACTCTCGCCCTATGCCACGCTCAGTGAAAGCACCCGCGGCCGGCGAGAAAAGAAGGAGCCCTGCGAGCTGAGAACGGAGTTTCAGCGCGACCGTGACAGGATAATCCACAGCAAGGCCTTTCGCCGCCTCAAGCACAAAACACAGGTGTTTATCTCACCTGAGGGTGACCACTACC
>JAFLUQ010000032.1 GCA_022508735.1 Oscillospiraceae bacterium
GAAATAGAGCTTACCGAGACGACTACTGACGTTGAATTCAAAGACCTTAAACGTACTATCAGAGGTCTTCAGAAAGCAGGCATTTCTACTTCTGTGGATGATTTCGGTATTGGTTACTCCTCCCTTAATCTCATCAAGGAGATACCTTGGAATGTTCTAAAGCTGGACAAGACCCTTTTGCCTGATAAAGGCGATGAAAATCCCGTTCAAAAGGGCGTAATGTTCAAGTATGTCATTGCTATGGCTCAGGAAATGGGACTCGAATGTATTGCCGAGGGCGTTGAAACAGAAGAACAGGTCCGGCTCCTTGCAGATAATAAATGTAATCTCGCACAGGGATTCTACTTCGATAGACCTCTTCCTGTTGCAGAATTTGAAACAAGATTCGATAAAAAATATTTATAACCACACAAGCATCAAAGGCTTTTACCCGGCTTTGTCGGGCAAAGGCCTTTGATGCTTGACGAGGGAAATACATATGTCTGAATTCAGTACAACGGAAAAATTATTGGAGGAAACCTCCGTTCGCCGCTTGGTCATAAGGCTGGGGCTTCCAGCTATGTTCGGTCAGTTTTTTAACATACTTTATAATATAGTAGACCGCATTTTCGTGGGCAACATTCCGGAGGTCGGTGATGTTTCGCTTGCGAGCATCGGCGTTTGTGCGCCGGCTTTGACTGCGGTGGGTGCCTTCGCATTTATGGTAGGCATTGGCGGCGCCTCTTATATGAGCATCAGCTTGGGCGAAAAAGAAAGGCAGCGTGCCCGTGAAACTATTGGAAACGCATTTATAATGCTGCTCATAATATCAGCGCTCGTAACAGCGGGACTTCTTTTCAGCCGTGAGAAATTATTGTATGGGCTCGGTTGCAGCGCCAATATGTATCCGTATGCAGAAACTTATTTTACCATATATGTCTGCGGGACATTTGCGGCCCTTTTAGGCAGCGGACTGAATCAGTTTATATTAGCCCAAGGATATGCGAAGCAAGGCATGATATCGGTGGTCATAGGCGCTGCAATAAATGTAGTGCTTGATCCTATCCTGATCTTTAAGCTTGGTATGGGCATTGCGGGCGCCGCATGGGGTACTGTTATTTCGCAGCTTTGCATGATGCTTTACGTTATATGGTTTTTGAGGGGGAAAGAGATACCTGTACGCCTGTGCCTTTGTAAAATTCGATCAAAAATAGTGCTTAAAATATTGTCGATAGGCTTTATGTCGTTTATGATAACGCTTCTTGATAATTTCATTATAATACTTCTCAATGCATCGCTTAGGAAATACGGCGGAGACACGCGGGGCGATATGCTCATAACATGCGCCGCAGTTGTTCAAAGCTTTATGACAATAGTATTTTGCCCGGCGCAGGGCATTACGACCGGATGCGGAACTATTTTCAGTTTCAATTACGGGGCAAAGAATTATCAGAAGATTCGTCAGGCGTTTTTCTATGTATTTGTACTGTGCGGGATATATATAGGGGCAATGGAAATTGCCGTTCAGATATTTTCAAAAGAATTTGCGGGATTTTTTCTGAGAAACAGAGAACTTACAGATTTGGCAGGAAATTGCCTTCGTATGTATACATTTGCGCTCATCGGCGTTGCGGTGCAGTACGCACTGGTGGACTCCTTGACCTCAATGGGAAAGATAAAATATGCCCTTCCCATTTCATTTTTCAGAAAGATAGTATACATCGTGTGCATCTTCGTTCTGCCTCTATATTTTGATATACAGTATATTTTCTATGCCGGAACTGTCTCGGATGCGATTGGAGCAACGTTCAGCGTGATCGTGTTTTTCCTTATTATCAATCCCAGGCTGAAACGCGATATGAATTATTCTGCAATCAGGTAGTAGATAAAATATAGTACAGCTTTGACAAGGAACCGATGAAATGGGGGATGTGACTTTGATACGGGAATGGAAAAAGGTCAGCGGCAGCACGCTGAAAATGGTGGGCATTATTACGATGCTCATTGATCATTTAGGGTTGGCGATCATTGCAAGGATGATGATGACCGGGCAGCCTCAACTTAGCAGTGTTTATTCGGTGATGAGGTCGATAGGGAGATTGGGCTTCCCAATATTCTGTTTTTTGTTGGTGGAGGGTTTTGATAAAACAAGGAGCCGGGCGAAATATTTGTTTCGGTTGGGTATATTCGCATTGATTTCTGAGGTTCCTTATGATTTGGCGTTTAGTGCCACGGTGCTGGAGTTTAATCATCAGAATGTATATTTTACATTGTTCTTGGGGCTGCTTTCTCTGTGCGCCTATGTATCAATTGAAAAGCATGAGCTGCCGGCTTTGGTGAGGTGGGTCATGAGCACTGTGGGGGTAGTGGTTTCCGCTGCATGGATGACAAGGCTTTCTTGGCATCTTGCACAAAGATACATATTATCCAATTTTCCAATGTTGGCTATTTTCGGAGATACTGTTTCTGTGGCAGCTATATTCTGTGTTATATGTATTTTCATTGTGGGCCTCCTATTATATTGCCGCAGGAGTATGGGAGCTGATAAGATGCTGAATGCTGGAACGAATCTGGCCATTTTGTTCCTGGTCGTGATACTGGCTGATTTACTTCATACGGATTATAGGGGGATGGGGGTATTGACGATCACGGCCATGTATATTCTACGGAATTATAATGTGTTGGCCATGGCCGGAGGATGTGTGGTGCTGATGTTTAAGGGACTTAATGAGATCCCTGCATTTTGGACGTTGATTCCCATAGCCATGTATAATGGAAAGAGGGGACTAAAGCTTAAATACTTTTTTTATGTATTTTATCCTGCCCATCTGCTGCTTCTTTGGGGTGTGGCATGGCTCATGGGAAAGGCTTTCATTCCAGTGTTTTGATGCGTGCTGATAAAATAAGCATGAAGAATGCCGGTATAGACATTTGGACACGTATATTTTTGCTCGGTCGGCTATAAAATAATGCGGAGCGGTTAGCCGTTTTGCATTATTTTATAGCTTATTTTTTTATAATAAGGAGATTATAAGCGTGGAAACAAACAGGAAAAACTTGATATATTTTGATAGGGTCATATCATAGCTTGCCCAAAGATTTATTCAGAAAATTCATTGGCAAATATTATTTATAATACGAATATGAAGCACTGTGTATCAGATGAATTTTAATGTAAATATTTAAGTTGTCGCAAAAAAATGCCTATATAAGACATAATTCCATTAAAAAACAACAATTATGTATTGACAAAATAATACCGTTGTGTTATCATTATAGCCGGGTATACTTTTATTCAGCGCAGTCATAGCATAATTACAATTATGTTATGATTGTTTCACTAAATGAAGATAAAAAGAGGTACATACTATGTGCGGAATAGTAGGATATATAGGGCCCGATGAGGCAGCCCCAATACTGCTGGATGGATTGTCAAAACTGGAGTATAGGGGTTACGACTCCGCCGGGCTTGCAATTTACAATGATGGAAGAATCAACATAGAAAAAGCTGTGGGAAAGCTTGCAAATCTGAGTGAAAAAACCGGCGGAGGCAGCCAAGTGAAGGGGAGTCTTGGAATAGGTCACACCCGCTGGGCCACTCACGGAAAGCCCAATGAGGTCAATGCACATCCTCATTCAACCGAAAATTTTTCGATCGTTCACAACGGAATTATAGAAAACGAGGCTATGCTGCGACGCACATATCTTAACGATGTAAACTTTGTCAGTGATACCGATACCGAAGTCGTAGTACGCCTTTTAGAGAAATTTACCTCTGAGGGTGAAGCTATCGATGTGGCAATAATGCACCTCATCGACATCATTGATGGCAGCTATGCGCTTGCGATCATTGATCGCCGAAATCCGGAATATATGTATGCGGTGAAAAACAAATCACCCCTCCTTATAGGCAAGGGTGAGGGCTTCAATATGATCGGCAGTGATGCCATGGCTATGATAGCTCACACTGATACGTTCTACGAGATACATGATCAGGAATTTGCCATTGTCACCCGCAATAGCGTGGATATATTTACAAGCTACTCTAAAAAGGTTGACCGTGAGCCTTATAAGGCGGAGCTTGACCTTTCCGATATCTCTAAGGGAACCTACCCCCACTATATGCTTAAGGAGATTGAGGAGCAGCCGCTTGTGCTTCGCCGTATAATAGGCGAGTATCAGAATGATGCCGGGGAACTGACTGTTCCCGAAGAAATCCTTGCTGATGTGCGTGCCTGTGACAAAATATATATAATTGCCTGTGGAACCAGCTATCACGCAGGAATCATAGGCAAGCACTTCTTTGAGAACATTTCCGGCAAGCCGGCCGACAGCTATATTGCCAGTGAGTTTGTGTATAATACCCCTCTCCTCACCGAAAGACCGCTGTTTATCTTTATTTCGCAAAGTGGAGAGACAGCCGACAGCCGTGCGGTTCTGGTAAAAATAAAGGAGATGGGCCACAAGGCCATAACCCTTACCAATGTCAAAGGCTCAACTCTTTCACGCGAGGCTGATCACACAATGCTGCTCTATGCGGGGCCTGAGATAGCTGTGGCCTCTACCAAGGCATATACCGCACAGGTTGCGGTGCTGGCGATTTTGGCAGTTGCGGTGAAGAATAAGATCGGCATTGATCTGAAATACGAATTGGCTCTTATTGCCAACACTATTGAAAGCCTCTGCAGCGACCGTGAGCTTTACAAACGTTTGGCGGAAGAATACATTGCTCCGTCACGAAATTGCTTCTACATAGGCCGCGGAGTGGACTATTATGTGTGTCTTGAAGCTGCCTTGAAGCTTAAAGAAGTATCCTATGTTCAGACAGAAGGTTTTGCGGCAGGAGAGCTGAAGCATGGCACCATATCGCTTATCGAAGAAGGCACGCCGGTTGTAGCTATAATAACTCAGTATAACACGCACCTTAACACCCGCGGCAATATAAAGGAAGTGACGGCCAGAGGCGCCAAGGTGATACGCATATCCACCAAGGGAGCATCCTCACGCAGAGATCAGATCGTCATTGGTGACGTACACGAGCTTCTCACGCCGCTGGTCAGCGTTGTTCCTGCTCAATATCTTGCGTATTACACTGCCTTTCTCCGGGGCTGTGATATAGATAAACCCCGCAATCTTGCAAAATCGGTAACGGTAGAGTAAAAAATGCTGTGCATTAGTGTTTGCACTAATGCCTCAGCGGAATGGAGAGTAAGATGAATGAAAAGACGTTAAGTAATTCTGCGAATGCCGCTCAAACTATAAATTTGCTTGAAATATGGGAGATATTCTGGTCTCGTAAGATCCTGATCATTATATGCGTATTTTTAGCCTTGGTTCTGGCATTCGTTAAAGTTACATATTTTACTAAGGATGTTTACAGTACAAGCGGTATCCTCTATGTTAGTAACCGCAACGATGTGGGCCGTTCAAGTGATGACACGGTCTACGGTACAGATATCAACACTTCAAGATTGATGAGTACCACATATATGGAGGTGTTGACTACACGCTCCTTTCTTACGGATGTCAGTGCGTCTGTGGGCGGAGGATATTCATGGGATCGGATCAGGAAAATGATGTCGATTTCCAGCGTTAACGGGACTGAGCTGCTGAGAGTCAGCGTAAGCTGTAATTCTGCTGAGGACGCCTATAATATTGCAAATGGGATAATTACCAATGCCCCGGCCAAGCTCGGAACGATATTTGACGGCGGAGAAGTGAAGATAGTAGAGTTGGCCGTTGTTCCCTCTGCACCAAACGGAAAAGGGTTGACCCGTATGCTCATGCTTGCATTTCTCATGGGTTTGGCGATAGGCTGTGCAATAGCATTTGTGCTCGATTATCTTGACACAAAGATCCATCGCAGCGATGATGTGGCAAAGCGGTATGGCATTTCGATCTTAGGAGAAATTTCTCAGTAAAGGGGGAGCAGTCTTGATCGCTAAAAAAAGCATATTAAAAAAGAAAAAAAGGCCTATTGATATTGATGAGGCAAGTCGTGTTTTGAACGAGAAAAGCAGCTTTGAAACTGTTGAAACATACAAAGCTATTCGCACAAATGTTATGTTTTCCATGCCTAAAACCGACAATGGTAAAGTTATTGTGGTTACCAGCTCTGCACCCGGCGAGGGAAAGACCACTACGAGCATAAACCTTGCCATAACATTTGCTCAGATGGGTGCAAAGGTTATGCTTATAGACTGTGATCTAAGAAAATCCAGAGTTCATCGTTACCTGGGGCTGGAGCGCAAAAACGGTATATCCAATGTACTCTGCGGTTTCAGCAATCTGGATAAAGCAATAAAGGTCAATGTAAGAGAAAATCTCGATGTTCTTCCGGCCGGCGAAATTCCGCCGAATCCGGCAGAGCTTATGGAAACTGAAGAATTCAAAAATCTTATCGCCGAACTTCAAAAGCGGTATGACTATATTTTCATTGATACTCCGCCGATAACGGTCGTCACCGATGCGGCGATAGCGATGAAATACAGTATGGGAACAATAGTTGTCATTCGTCAGGATGTTACCACCTTTGACATGATGGATGCCGCTATGGAGAGCATAAAGACAACAGGAGTAAAGATACTCGGAGCAATCATGCTCGGCGCTGAACAGAAGAGCAAAAAATACGGCTATTACAAGAACGGTAAATACGGATATAAGTATGGGTATAACTATACTTACGACTACAAGTATGAGGATGACGACAAAGACTCATGAGGTGATACAACATGAGAAATGAAATAAACATGTTCAGATCCCGTTTCAAAATAGCGCACTGGCACGTAATAGCGATCATTTTAGCGGTTTATGATATTATTGCGGTCAATTCTGCATATATATTGGCGCTTTGGCTTCGATTTGACTGTACGACCAGTGCGATCCCGAAAGATATGCTAAAAAGCTGTCTGCACTTTGCTCCTATATATACAGTGTTTTGTATTGTTGTGTTCTGGTTTTTCAGAATGTATAAGAGCATTTGGAGGTTTGCGAGCTACAGCGAGCTTATACGATCTATTGCGGTAACGATCATAACTTCGGTATTTCATATCGCGGCAATAACACTGCTGTTTCAAAGAATGCCAATTTCATACTACTGCATCGGAATGTTATTGCAGTTTATTTTAGTGGTAGGAGTAAGATTTTCATACAGGCTTATTTTGCTTGTTCGGGGGCAGCGGCAGAAACAAAAAAATTATGGCAATGAAAGTAACGCCATGCTCATCGGCGCCGGCGCTGCCGGGCAAATGATACTCCGCGACCTCGTAAACGCAAAAGAAACAAACGTGCGTGTGCGCTGTATAATAGATGATAATTCCAACAAGTGGGGCCGTTTTATTGAAGGCGTGCCAATTGTGGGCGGTCGCGATGACATTTTGAGCAGCGTAGAAAAATATAGTATAAACAAAATCTTTGTGGCAATTCCAAGCGCAGACTTAGAAGTGAAGCGGGATATACTTAACATATGTAATGAAACCGGCTGCGAGCTCAAAAGTCTGCCCGGCTTGTATCAGATAGTAAATAATGAGATATCCGTTGCCGCAATGCGGGACGTGGCTGTTGAGGATCTGTTAGGGCGCGAGCCTATCATTGTCAACATGGACGAGATCTTCGAGTACGTTGGCGGAAAAACTATACTCGTAACCGGCGGAGGCGGCTCAATAGGCAGTGAGCTGTGCCGTCAGATAGCAGGGCATTCGCCGAAGCGGCTCATAATATTCGATGTTTATGAAAATAATGCCTATGAAATAGAGCAGGAGCTTAGAAGAAAATATCCGGGTTTGGATCTCGTGGTTTTAATAGGCTCAGTCAGAGACAGCAGACGTATAAACAGTGTGTTTGAAAAGTACAAGCCTGAGATAGTTTACCATGCGGCCGCGCATAAGCATGTTCCACTGATGGAGACAAGCCCGTGTGAAGCGATTAAGAACAATTCCATAGGTACATACAAGACGGCCTATGCCGCTATGATGAATGGCTGTAAAAAGTTTGTTCTGATAAGCACAGACAAGGCTGTAAACCCAACAAATATTATGGGAGCCAGCAAACGGCTTTGTGAGATGATAATACAGTCCTTCGACAAGCTTGTTAAGAGCGGCGTGGAGAGCAAGCTGCCGCATTTGTATGCTCATATGGAAGATGAGATAGGAGCAATGGAGAAAGACGGCATATTAAAAAGGCCTGTACAGACGGAGTTTGTGGCTGTCAGATTTGGAAATGTGTTGGGAAGCAACGGTTCCGTCATTCCGCTTTTTAAGAAACAGATCGAGAACGGAGGGCCGCTGACGGTTACTCACCCTGACATAATTCGATATTTTATGACTATTCCCGAGGCGGTGAGTCTGGTGCTTCAGGCAGGAGTCTATGCCAAAGGCGGCGAAATATTTGTGCTTGATATGGGTGAGCCGGTCAAGATAGATACTTTAGCGAGAAACCTGATAAAGCTTTCCGGATACAAGCCGGATATAGATATAAAGATAGAGTACACCGGTCTAAGGCCGGGAGAAAAGCTGTATGAGGAAAAGCTGATGGCAGAGGAAGGATTGGAGACTACGCCTAATCATTTGATCCATATAGGCCGTCCGGTGGATTTTGACGTTGATGTATTTATGTCTCAAATGAAGGAGCTCACGCTGTTGTGCTACGATAACAGTGAAGATATACGCACAATGGTGCGGAAAATGGTGAGTACTTATGAGCCGGAGCAGGTAAAATAATCGCATAAATTGCGCCCTCGTAACCGGGGGCGTTAATTTTAGTGGCCGGAATAAATGTAAGATAAAGATGGTGAAATTATGTTAAATCAATTTTCAAGAACCGAACTGCTTTTAGGGAAGGAAGCTATGGAAATACTTCAAGGCTCCCGGGTGGCAATATTTGGTGTTGGCGGCGTTGGCGGCTACGTGGCCGAAGCATTGGCCCGCAGTGGGGTTGGCACCATTGATTTAATAGATGGCGACCAGGTGTGCCTCACAAACCTCAACAGGCAGATCATCGCTACAATAAAGACCGTTGGTAAGGATAAAGTAGAGGTGATGCGCGACCGTATTCTGGATATAAATCCCCATGCGGTCGTAAATGCGCATAAATGCTTCTTCCTTCCTGAAACCGGAGATAAGTTTAACTTTTCGGCCTACTCCTATGTGGTGGACGCGGTTGATACAGTAACAGCTAAAATAGAGCTTGTAATGCGGTCTCAGGGGGCAGGTGTACCTGTCATAAGCAGCATGGGTGCAGGCAACAAGCTAAACCCTGCCGAGTTTGAGGTGGCGGATATTTATAAGACATCTGTTTGCCCGCTGGCAAAGGTCATGCGGCGTGAGCTGAAGAAACGCGGAGTGAAAAAACTCAAGGTGGTTTACTCGAAAGAACAGCCGTTATGCCCCATAGAGATGCCCGAGGCTGAACGGGAGTGTCCACAGAGGCGATCTGTTCCCGGCTCGACGGCCTTTGTGCCGCCGGTGGTGGGGCTTATCATAGCGAGCGAGGTTATCAAGGACCTCACAAAAGAGGCCGCGGCCCGAAGCCGCGCAGAAATGGAAACGAGGAGTATTGACAGTGACAAACAGTGAAATACTTGATATTGCCCTGCGGCAGTCCGCTATGGAGCTGAACTGTAGAGCGGAGGACCTGCTCTCAAGTGATAATAAGGTTGTTATTTCAACGGAAAATCCGGGTGCACGGAGCTATCTCAGACTACCGCACAAGGCTCTTCCCTTTGCCTGCAATCTTGTTTACTATGGCGGAGGGGTGGTGGCATCTGTCCGGCCGGAGCTGACCGGGCCGGTAGGTGAGTACCTGAATAAGAGGGAGCCGTACCGCTGTTTTGAAACTCCTGGATTGCACGAATTAGACGCAATACTTGCCCCATTTGGTATTAAGACCTGCTTTATGGCGGAGTATTTTTTACCCGATGTGGAGAAGCTGAAGCCGCTATGCTGTGAGCACGAAATACGTATACTCTCTCCGGCAGATTTTGCCGGACTGTACGTTCCCGAGTGGAGTAACGCCCTGTGCGAAAAGCGGGCTGAGTACGACGTTATAGCAGTCGGTGCATATGACGGAGGCAAGCTGATCGCCCTTGCCGGAGCCTCGGCGGACTGCGAAGATATGTGGCAGATAGGCATTGATGTGCTGCCCGGTTACAGAAGACAGGGGATAGCTTCTTCGCTTGTCTCCCGTCTTGCGATGGAAATCCTCGACAGGGGAAAGGTGCCGTTCTACTGCGCCGCATGGTCTAATCTGGCCTCGGTGAAAAACGCGATCAGGAGCGGCTTCCGTCCGGCATGGGTGGAGCTGACCGCCCGTGACAATGAGTTTGTAAATATGATGAACATTGGAGAGTGACATATGATCATTCTGATAGGAGGCGCATCCCACACCGGAAAAACCGCTCTGGCACAGCGTCTTATGGAAAATCATAAAATTCCGTATATGTCAATAGATCACCTGAAAATGGGGCTTATACGCTCAGGAAAGACACAGTTGACGCCGGAGGACGATGCTGAGCTTACGGGCTATCTCTGGCCCATAGTGCGGGAAATGATAAAGACAGCCATCGAGAACAGTCAGAGCCTTATAATCGAGGGCTGTTATATCCCTTTTAACTGGGAGAGCGATTTCAGCGACGAATATCTGAAGAAGATACGATATGTATGTCTCGTAATGACGAGGAGATATATTGAAGAGAATTTCGATGTTATAAAAAAATATGCAAATGTGATCGAAGACCGTAAGGATGATTCCGGATGCGAAGCGGGCAGGCTGGTGCGGGATAATGAGCATAATCTGGAGCAGTGCAAAAGATTCGGCTGTGAATATATACTGATAGATGACGGATACCCGACGGAATTAGGATTATAAGACAAAAAACAATGGTTGACTATGTTATGCAGTTGTGATATAATAACGCTATTAACATAAAAGGGGACAGGCATACAGTGAATTACATTGTGCTTGACATGGAGTGGAATCAGTCCTACCCGAGAAGCGGCGAGGACGCAGCTAAGAGAAAAATACGTAATGAAATAATTGAAATAGGAGCTGTAAAGCTGGATGAGAACATGAACTGTCTCGCCACATACAAGCGACTTGTAAAGCCGGTTTTCATAAAGCGGCTTAATTCTCATGTGAAAAAGATCACAGGTATAACAGCTAAAATGCTGGAGGACGGCGGCTTTTTCCCTGACGTAATTGCTGAGTTCCGCGAGTGGTGCGGCCTTGACAGGTGTATTCTCACATGGGGCTATGACGACGTTCCACTGCTTATATCATGCCTGAAAATGTACGGCCTTGACGCCGAATGGATAGGCAAGTGGTACAATCTTCAGGTGATTTTTAACGCCCAGACCGACGGCGGAAAAAACCAGCGTTCTCTTAAAAGCGCCATGGAGCATTTCAATTTGTCTATGGATGAGGAACACCCCTGGCATGATGCTCTTAATGATGCCACATATACGGCTATGGTATGCCGTGCGCTCGATATCGCTGATGGAATAAAGAACTATGTTCCCGTGGTCAGTAAGAAAAAGGCGGACGCCATGGCGTTTTCCGGTCTCAAAGCAGTTGCAGTCAGTGAACACATCTATCACCGCACAGCCAGTGGAAAGCTCAAGTGCCACGACGCCTTCAATCTCCTGCCATGCCCGGTTTGCGGCAATCTCATGGCGCGTGGCCAGTGGGTCAATATTCCGAGGCGGAGACAGGCAAATATCGTTCGCTGCAAAAAACACGGAAATTTTTTAGTGCTTATCCGCACCGCCGAGCGCAGGGATAAGCTTATCGCCTGCCGTGCTATTTGTGAGTGCACCCCCGAGGCGGAAAAGGTATACCGTTCCAAGCTTCCAAATAAGGGCAGGGCTGAACAATCGGACGAAAAAATGTGTGATACATACAAGTAAATGTGTAGCTTTTTGATATATTTAGTGTATTAAATTAAAAAATTTTAAGCATATTTTATGTAGACAAGCCTTAACATAAATGGTAAAATATATAGCAAAATAACGTTAATGGGCATATTATGTCACAGAAAGGATCCCGAGAGATGAAGGTAGCGATAATTGGCTACGGTGTCGTGGGAAGCGGTGTATACGAGATTCTTAAAAAGAATGCCAAAGGCATAGCGCGGCGCGCCGGGCTTGAGTTAGAGGTCGGCTATGTGCTGGATATACGCGATTTTCCTGACCACCCGGAAAAAGAGATTTTCGTCAAGGACTTTAATATAATACTAAACGACCCCGATGTCAGCGTCGTGGTTGAGACCATGGGCGGCATACGCTTTGCGTACGAATACACTAAGGCAGCTCTCGAAAGCGGCAAAAGCGTTGTCACCAGCAACAAGGAATTAGTGGCGGCCCACGGGCACGAGTTTTTTGCATTGGCCGAGGAACACGGCTGCCGCTATCTTTACGAGGCCAGCGTAGGCGGGGGCATACCCATAATCCGGCCTTTGGCGCATTGCCTTGCGGGAAATGAGATCGAGTCGGTGTCCGGCATTATAAACGGCACCACTAACTATATATTGACTAAGATGTTCAAGAATGGCCAAACCTATGAATCTGCGCTCAAAGAGGCGCAGGAGTTGGGCTATGCCGAAAAGGACCCGACGGCTGATGTGGATGGCCACGATGTCTGCCGCAAAATATCCATACTGGCATCCCTCTGCCTCGGCAAAAGGGTGGACAGTAATAACGTGCCTACGGCGGGGATCCGCTCCATAACCGTAGAAGATGTGAGCTATGCGGCCATACTGAGCAGCTCCATCAAGCTCGTGGGTTATGCCTCTTTCAAAGACGGCAAAGCGGGAGTCTTTGTCAGCCCGATGATGATACCTAAATGCAATCCTCTTGCCGGAATAGACTATGTGAATAACGGCATAATGGTCAAGGGAAATATGGTTGGGGAATGTATGTTCTATGGCCCCGGCGCGGGCAAGCTTCCTACTGCCAGCGCGGTGGTGGGCGATATTATTGATATAGCGAAAAACAGCGCCTATATCCCTGAGTTTGCGTGGACAGTGCCTGACGAGCCCGCTACCTTTGATCCGGCGGAGATAGAATCGAAATTTTTTGTGCGCGTGAGGCCCCGCGGAGAAGACGCTGTGCGCGCTGAATTTGGTGATGTGAAGTTTATTTCGGGTGTCAGTGATGTTGGCTTTGTGACCGATGTAATGAGTGAAAAAGAGATCGACCGCCGCCTTAAGAAGGTCAGCGGATTTGTTTCAAAAATCAGAATGTACCAATAGGGGGTAACATATATGGCAGTAATAGTACAGAAGTTCGGCGGCACCAGTGTTGCCAACGCCGAACGGATATTCAACGTCGCCAACCGCGTCGTTGAGACCTATGATAACGACAACGATGTAGTCGTTGTAGTCTCCGCACAGGGTGATACGACCGATGATCTTATTGAAAAGGCTCAGGAGATAAACCCCAGGGCCTCAAAGAGAGAGATGGACGTTCTGCTCTCGACCGGTGAGCAGCAGTCTATGGCGCTTCTCGCCATGGCTATCGAGAAGATAGGCCGGCCTGTTGTTTCTCTGGCTGCATGGCAGATCGGCCTGATGACTGACTCTAACTACTCCAACTCCCGTATTAAGCGTATCGTGGGCAACCGTATCCAGGCGGAGCTCGACAAGCATAAGATAGTTGTGCTGGCAGGCTTTCAGGGCATAAACAAGTTCGATGACGTGACCACCCTCGGGCGCGGAGGCAGCGATACCTCGGCCGTGGCCGTGGCTGTAGCTCTCGGAGCGGATCTATGCCAGATATACACCGACGTGCGCGGCGTGTTCACCGCCGACCCGCGCATAGTTCCCGACGCACAGCAGCTCGCTGACATATCATACGACGAGATGCTTGAGCTGGCTTCATTGGGCGCAAATGTGCTGCACAACAGAAGCGTGGAGATGGCGGCAAAGTACAACGTAAACTTAGAGGTGCTTTCAAGTCTTGAAAAGGCACCCGGAACGATAGTTAAGGAGGCAAACAGTGTGGAAAAGATGTTGGTAAGGGGCGTTGCCCGTGATAATGATGTTGCTAGAATTTCTCTTGTAAACGTGGAGGACGCTCCCGGTAAGGCGTTCCAGATCTTCGCTCTTTTGGCAAAAAAGAAAGTAAACGTGGACGTAATTCTCCAGTCCCTGGGCCGTGACGGCAAAAAGGACATCAGCTTCACCGTGCCTCTTGGCCAGCTCGAAACCACGCTCAAGGTTATTGAAGACAACAGGGGCTTGATCGGCGCTGAGCGCGTTGACCACAACGAGAATGTTTCCAAGGTTTCTATAGTCGGTGCAGGTATGGCATCCAATCCCGGCGTTGCCGCGACTATGTTCGAGGCGCTTTATGATGCCGGCATCAACATCAACATGATCTCCACCAGCGAGATCAAGATCAGCGTGCTCATCGATAAGGCATACGCTGAGGCGGCCGTAAGAGCCATACATGAGAAGTTTAATCTCGGCAAGGATTGATAGAGATAAAAAAGGGGGCGGCAGGAGCCGTCCCTTTTGTTGTTATTGATTAGCGGGCGTCAGCGGAAGCTGACGCCCGGTGTGGTCTATGGAATAATTATCATAATATATGAGCTCGCCGACAGGGCAGAATTCATAGCCGCTTTCCTTGAGCCTTGTGAGTATCGGCCCCAAAGCGGAGGCGGTATTTTTTGTTCCCGTGTGGAAAAGTATTATACTGCCGCTTTGAGCTTTGTCCATAATACGCGCCTCCATATCAGCGGCGCTGAGGTCACGGTAATCAAGGCTGTCGGCATCCCACTGCACGCACATACGGCCCGAGCCTGTGACAGTTGAAATGACGCTGTTGTTATAGTCCCCGGCGGGAGCGCGGAAAAGCCGCGGAGCTTCGCCTATGATGTTTTTTACGGCTTCGTCGCATTTGTCCATGTCGGCGAGCATATCGTCCGGACTGAGCTGTGTGTAGTAGGCGTGATTATAGCTGTGATTGGCGATTTCGTGCCCGGCCTCGCGCAGCTTTTTTATAGCGTCCGGATATTTTTCGGCCCATGTACCCAGCACAAAGAAGGTGGCGCGGCAGTTCTGCTCTTTAAGTGCGGCAATTATGCCGTCAACATCATCAGCACCCCAGGCGCAGTCAAAGGTGACGGCTATCTTTTTGTCGCTGCGCTCCACGCTGTAGATAGGCAGCACGCGTTCGGTGTTGGAAACGGGAGCCGCGCCGTCGTCGGATACACGGCTCAGCGGCACAGCCAGAGCAATAAGAGCCGCGATCAGCACTGCGGTGGCTATGTTGTATTTGTCGATTACAAAAAAATTCATAAAATGTCCTTCCTTCCCTCGATACTTCGGTAATATTCCGTGATGCCGTCAGCTATTGCCTTGACTATTTTGTCCTGATACTCAGGTGTCTTCAGCAGCGCCTCCTCCTCGGGATTAGATAGGAAGCCGCACTCCACCAGAACGGCCGGGACCTCTGCATTCTTCATGAGAAAGATGGAGTTGTCGGCCTTTTTTGCGGTGCGCGTCTGTTTTTCCGGGTCAATGTCGATGAGCTTTGCCTGTATCAGTTCCGCCAATAAAACGGCATTCTCAAATTTTTCTGAATACAGCACCTCCGCACCGCGGTATTTGCCGTCACGAAACATATTCATATGTATGCTCATGAATATATCGGCGTCGGAGTTATTGGCGATATCAAGACGCTTGTGCATATCTTCACGCTTTTTTTCCTGTATGCTCTTATGCTGCCCGTCACTGTGTATACCGTATTCGTCCTCGCGGGTCATTATAACAGTGAATTCAAGCTTTTCAAGCCTTTTTTTCAGTTTTTTTGCCACAGCAAGATTAAGTTCGCTCTCAACGCTGCCGCCGGCGCCGACCGCTCCGCCGTCAGGGTCGCCGTGCCCGGCGTCAAGCACTATGATCTTCCGGTTGGAGTGCGAGAAGATAGGAACGGCTCCTTTGTCGATCGACGACAGCAGCATGACCGCTGCTCCCACGGCAATAAAGGCCGCCAGAATATATTTTTTTCGCAAAACAAAAATCACGCTGAAACACCCCGATATTATATATTCTTCCCGGCCGAAAAATATGCTGGGTAAAGAATTGACATTACACATAAATTTATGGTATAACTGAAAATCGAAGATTTTCATAGCCGCGATATAAAGGTTGCTGCAAACATAAAAGCGGGTATAGCCGCGGCTGCAAATTTATATAGCCTCGTTGCGTCAGATAGAGACAGGGGGCAGTTATTGTGTGTACAACGGGCAGGAATAAGTAAAAAATCGTGCATAAAACACACCAATGAAAATATAAGAACGGAGAGATATGATATGCCTGACAAAAGAATAGAAGAATTAACCGAAAAAGAGAAGAAATCGGAAAGAGAAATTGAGAAATTGGCAAATGAAAAATTTAACGGCGATATAGCTGCGGCAATTGAGTACGTTTATCGTGATTCCGGTTTGGCAACGTACAAAAACGAAAAAATGGACAAACTTTATAGCGAGTTAACCAAAGAGGAGCTGGAGATTGCATATAATGTGGTTATGAAAATTGCAGAAGACAAGGTGGGAAAAAAGGGTGTCAAATCTGCAACTAAAGGGGCCGAATTGGCCGGATCCTTAAATATAAGCCCGGAAGAGATAGCAGAGGCAGAAACAAATCCTTTTTCAAGCGCAATAAAAGTGGATATTATTGCCTTGATCGCCATAGCCTTTGTTCCGATTTTAATTGAGTATGCCTTGAAAGACTCAGAAGTGATGTTCAGCATAAGCAAACTGCTTGACATGATACAGGGAATTGGAATAACCCTCATGGCAATCAAATGTGGGACTGACTTAGTCAGTTACTTTAAATTCAAAAGAGCAAAGAAACTGTTGGCGCCGTTGGATGACGCGCAGGAATCTGAATAAATAAAAAAAGCATTAAAGTGTTCATTTTTTAGGCCCGGACCTTCTGAGAAGCCGATTCCATAATTATGGAATTGGCTTTTTTATACGCATTTTCATAATTTTGTTACTTTAGATATGCGAATGATAGGATAATGTGTTATCATACATGAATTTATATCCTTACAACGCAATAAATGAAAAAAATACTTGCATAGAGTTGAAAAATGTGATATAATAACTCTACAAATCGAAGGTTTGTATAGCCGTGATGCGTCGAGTACTGTTAAAGTATAAATGGATATAACTGCGGCTGCAAGTTAAAAAATATTTTTATATGTAGAAGGAAGTAAATTTTGCAGAACCGTCGGCATTATTTGATAAAAATTATATTTACTTTTTTGTATTTGGTTTTAGTTTACGTAAGGCATGTGTTCGGGATACCGTGTATATATCTGTATCTGTTTCATATAAAGTGCCCCGGGTGCGGAATGACCCGTTCGATGCTTTCTGTTTTGCGAGGGGATTTTCGCAGGGCGTTTTTACATAATCCCATGTTTTGGTCAGTGCCGATCTTATATATATTCTTTTTGATGGACGGCCATGTGTTTAAAAATAAATATAAAAATTATATTACATTAGGGGTGATTTTCAGTGGCTTTGCGGCCGTTTTTATATATCGTTTGTTTATGTGTTAAATAACCCGGAAAAACGGGCTTGATATAAGGAGGTTTTTATTATGTATTGCAGAAATTGCGGTAGAGAGATTGCAAACAATGCAGCTGTTTGTGTGACCTGCGGAGTTGCAGTGGGACAGGGGGCAAACTTCTGTAACAATTGCGGCGCGGCGACGGTTCCAAATGCCGCTGTATGTACCAAGTGCGGAGTAGCATTGGCACAGCCGATCGTCGGGGAACAAAAATCCAAGTTGACTGCCGGGCTTTTAGGTATATTCCTTGGCGGTTTTGGAGTTCATAACTTCTATCTTGGATATACCGGCAAAGCCGTTGCCCAGATCGTTCTTACATTTTGCTTTGGTATAGGCGCGATTTGGGGCTTTGTTGAGGGTATTTTGATTTTGGCCGGTTCGATCAATAAGGATGCTAACGGAGTGCCCTTAAAGGACTAAGAAGGAAGCATGATGTAACAAATGGGGACGGTTCGGGACCGCTGAAATACGGCTGTTTTTCAGTGGTCTTGAACCGTTCGCTTGTTTCTGCACTTAAAAGTAAAAAAGGCGGACTGTATGGCTATATCAATGAACATGTCGAAATGGTGATCGGGTCGGCGTTTAGCGGGGCAGGCCGTTTGGGGATGTGGCTCTGTTAATTGTGACCGCTATTGAAATTTTGTAAAGGCAGCTGTATAATAAAAGAGGCTGCCATAGCAGTGTTATAAAAAAGAAAGGACAAAAAACTATGAAAAAAATAATCACGGTAACAGCTTTGGCCATGCTTATGTTGTTGGTAGCTATTCCGGCATTTGCCGCTGCAAGCGTAAAGGTAACGATACCTTCGTTCGACGTTACTCTAAACGGCGAGAAGCTAAATAGCAAAAACAGCGAGTATCCGCTGATAACTTACAATGACATCACATACATACCCATGACCTGGAATCTGACTCAGTTTATGGGTCTTAAGACCCGATTCGGTAAACGCTACGAGGAACTGCCGGGCAATACTGAGATTGCGTTCTTCATAGGCAACAGCGGAGAAATGGCCGATGAACTGATCCCCTATAATGCGCAGACAGCTAACGATGCGCCCTCATACACTGCCGTAATCGCTGACTATGAGATCTGGGTCAATGATATCAGGAATGAAAAGATGGTGGACAATTCTGCTGAGGAGTACCCGATACTCAACTTCCGAGATATAACTTATTTCCCCTTGACATGGAGATTTGCTCACGATTGCTTCGGTTGGGACTACAGCTTTGACGCCGAAAACGGCCTTGTAATGGACAGCCGGAGTGCCTTCCGCCCGGTTTGGGATGAGAGCAAGATCTTTTCCCGTGGAATGATGGCCACTGCTTATAAGACCTACTACGTTTATAATGATGATGCCTATGTCGGCTTCCACCCCAACACCTATGGAGATCAGGCAGACCTTATCTGGAATAGCCGCGACAATGGAAAAGTCACGATAATCCTTTACGGAGCGTTTTTCAACGAAATACCTCTCAATGGGGATACATGGAGATATTATGATCAGGAGAGACCGAAACATAACTACGCCGATATAGTATATCTGGATGCCGAGATCAATCCGCTGCGGCCGTCATCTGTGGAACCGAGGCTGGAGGGCAACATGTTCTACATACGCTGCCTTGGCGAAGGCCCCTCAGAGAATGGAGTTTCCACATATATCACCTACGACATGGAGATGGACCTGCCTAATGGCAATATCGTCAGAATGTATGAAGTGAACTTTGACGAAAACGGAACTGAGATAGGCCGCACTCCTGTGGAACCTCTGCTGTTGGAGGAATAATGCTGTAATTTGTCAAAATTATCCTCTCGCAAAAAAACAGGTTGGCATGCCAACCTGTCAGACTGTAGAAGAAGCCGTTTCCGTAGCTGCGGAAATGGCTTTGCTGCAAAAAACTGTTGCTTTTTGCATACAAAAATCCCGAAGCGTTAGCTTCGGGATCTATGGCTCCTCAAGTTGGACTCGAACCAACGACCCTGCGGTTAACAGCCGCATGC
>JAFLUQ010000033.1 GCA_022508735.1 Oscillospiraceae bacterium
TGCTGCGCCGAGGCCGCCGAAGCTATGGAGGAGATCACCGGCGAGGGGAGAGTTCAGGGCGTTGTGGCCATGGGCGGCGAGGGAGTGCGCCTGCGTGTGCTGGTGCCCTGCGTGCCCGGCAGTCAGTACGCCGTTGAATTCGAGCTTCTTAAGCGCGTGAAGTATGCCTTTGACGAGAACGGCATAGAGCTCTACCATACTAAAATCGACTTGACAATAAGGGATGACAAACGTGAAAAATAGAAAAATGGCCGCAAACGCGGCGCTTGTAACCGCAACCATTATCTGGGGCAGCAGCTTCTTTATAATGAAAAACACCCTTGACAGCATCGGCAGCTTCTATCTGCTGGCAGTGCGTTTCACCATTGCCTCGGTGCTGCTTTCGATAGTGTTCTTTCGCAAGTACCGGCTGATTAATAAAGAATACATACTGGGCGGCATCGTACTCGGCGCGTTCATCGGCTCGGCCTACGTGGTGCAGACCATAGGCCTGAGCTTCACCACGCCCGGCAAGAACGCCTTTCTTACGGCGGTCTACTGCCTGATAGTGCCCTTCCTCTACTGGGCCGTAACTAAGGACAGGCCCGACGCCTATAACATATCCGCCGCGGTGATCTGCATGATAGGAATAGGGTTGGTGTCCATAAATCCGGGCGCGGAAAGCATGTTCAATATCGGCGACATACTCACCCTCGGCGGCGGCTTTCTCTACGCCTGCCACATAATAGCGGTGAACCGCATCAGCCCAGGCAAGGACATAATTTTTCTGACCATACTCCAGTTCGTCTCAGCCGCGGTCATGATATGGATGATCGCTCCCTTTGTGGATGAGTTCCCGGCGGAGCTCAGCACCGGGGCGTGGGTCTCGCTGGCGTATCTGGGTATCATGTGCACGGCGGTTGCCCTTATGCTCCAGAACGTGGGGCAGAAGTATACCGAGCCCTCCACCGCGGCACTGCTTCTTAGCCTCGAGTCGGTGTTCGGCGTCATCTTCTCGATAATCTTCGCGAGTGAACAGATGACCTTCCGCCTCGTGCTGGGCTTCGCGCTGATCTTTGCGGCTCTGGTGCTGTCTGAGGTAAAGCCGGGAAAGAGAGGCAGCAATGTACAATAGACGAAAGGGTATACTCTGCATACTCTCAGCGGCCTTTTTCTTCGCCATGATGAACACCTTCGTCCGCTTGGCGGGGGATCTGCCCAGCATACAAAAGAGCTTCTTCCGTAACGTGGTGGCCCTGATTTTCTCCACCTGCATTCTGCTCAGAAGCGAAGAGAAGTTCCGCTTTGACATTAAAAATTTACCGTACCTGTTTGGCCGCTCCTTCTTCGGCACAATAGGTATACTCGGTAATTTCTACGCCATAGACCACCTCCTTCTGTCAGACTCGTCGATGCTCAACAAGCTGTCGCCGTTTTTTGCGATGATTTTCTCATACTTTATTCTGAAGGAAAAAATCAGCCCTGTTCAGGGGCTTTCCCTGATCGCGGCGATGACGGGCTGCGCCCTTATCGTGAAGCCCGGCACCGGTATGTTTGCGGGCCACGCCAGCATAATAGGCATAATCGGCGGCGCGGGGGCGGGCCTTGCCTACACCTTTGTACGCATCCTCAGCAAGAGGGGAGAGCGGAGCGCCTTTATCGTGTTCTTTTTCTCGGTGTTCAGCACACTTGTGACAATTCCCTTTATTTTGGCTCATCACGAGCCGATGAGCCTTTATCAATTTATTATGCTCATTTGCGCCGGATTCTCGGCCTGCGGCGGGCAGTTCAGCATCACAGCGGCCTACTCTAACGCCCCGGCAAGCGAGATATCCGTGTTCGACTATACGCAGGTTATCTTCGCCGCCGTCTGGGGCTTTGTGCTGTTCCATCAGCTGCCCGACGTGTGGAGCGTCGTCGGCTACGCTATGATAATCGGCACGGCGGTGCTTATGTTTTTGAGGAGAGAAAAGAAAGCAGGCTGACGGTTAAGATAAACTATAATTTTCCGCGTATAATCGTACATTAACAGGAAAACATAGCCCAAAGGAGGAAGAACCATGAGAATAGCATTATTTGACGCCAAGCCCTACGACAGGCCGGGCTTCGAGAAATACGGCTCTGAAAAGGGGCTTAGCATCACCTTTTACGAGACAAAGCTCAATGAGGACACCGTAGGCCTTGCAAGGGGCTTTGACGGTGTGTGCGTGTTCGTGAACGACACTGTTAACGCCGCCGTCATTGATAAGCTCCATGAGTACGGCGTGGGCTTTGTGGCCCTGCGCTGCGCGGGCTACAACAATGTGGATGTTGAGCACGCCTTCGGCAAGATCCACGTTTTCCGCGTTCCGGCATACTCGCCCTACGCGGTGGCCGAGCACGCAATGGCCATGCTGCTGACCTCGGTGCGCAGGGTGCACAAGGCCTATAACCGCACAAGAGAGTTCAATTTCAGCCTCAGCGGCCTGACGGGCTTTGATCTTCACGGCAAGACCGTGGGCGTGGTTGGCACAGGCAAGATAGGCCGCGTGTTTATCGACATCTGCCGCGGCTTCGGTATGGAGGTTCTGGCCTACGATAAATTTCCCGCAAATGACAGCGGCTTAAACTACGTGCCCCTCGAGGAGCTTATGGAGCGGAGCGACGTGATCTCCTTCCACTGCCCGCTGACCGAGGAGACCCGCCACATGGTGAACCGCGAAAGCATAGCAAGGATGAAAAAGGGCGTGGTGCTCATTAACACCTCCCGCGGAGAGCTGATAGATGCCGAGGCCCTGCTTGAGGGCATAAAGGAGCGTAAGGTGGGCGCGGCCTGCCTTGATGTGTATGAGGAGGAGTCGGACGTATTCTTTCAGGACTTCTCAGGCCATATTGTGGACGACGACACCCTTGCACGGCTCATATCCATGCCTAATGTGCTCGTGACCTCGCATCAGGCCTTTCTGACCGAGGAGGCGCTGAAGAGCATTGCCGATACCACAGTGAACAATATTATTGAGTTCACCGAGCATGGGACCTCGGAAAACGAGCTCTGCTACCGCTGCGGAAATATTGAAGACTGTAAGCAAAAACGCAGACAGCGTTGTTTTTGAGAATACATGATATGCCCGACACTTTTTTCGTAAGTGTCGGACTTTTTTTCTTCTGTAGGTTTACGAAATTCCCGTTAACGTTTTATGAGTAAAAATTTATCATTTTTTATCATAATTTTGTAAAAAACACTTGCATTTTAGAATTACAAGTGATATAATTATATATAATATATAAAAGGTTTGTTTTTTTGTTTATAAAATGATGTTAACAGATATGGCGCAGATTTAAGCGGCAGTTTGTGCTGCACATTATATCGTTAAAAAGATGTAATGAAAAAAATCGCAATAGGCGGTGGATCACTATGAAAAAAATATCACTGAAAGACAGGGGCGCGGCGTTCATTCTCAGCTTGTGTGTGCTGTTTTCAAATTTGAGCTGGCCGGCGGTGGCTATAGCTGTGGATGATGTTACAGAGTTCTGCGTGCATCATCCTGAGCACACTGAGGACTGCGGCTACATGCCCGGATTACTTTGCTCCCATGAGCACGATGAGAGCTGCTACGTTCTGGAGTGCCCATATGAGTATACGGAGGAGTTCTATTCCGAAGCTGTGACCGATGAGGCGGAGCCTGAGGATACCGGGCTTCTTGCTCCCGAACTCGAGCTCTCTGAGCTTCTTGAGACGGCTTTTGATGAGGCTCTTGAGGAGGAGGAGCTCCCTGAGCTCGAGTCTCAGGCGACCGAGCTTCCCATGCCAGAGCCTGAGGTGATCGGGTTCCCTGCGCCGGCGCCTGCCGAGGCTGAGGAGACCGGGGTTCTCATACCCGGGCTTGAGGTGACTGAAATTTTTGAGCCCGCGGCAGAGGAGGAGCTGCATGAGCACGGGGAAGAGTGCTATGTGCTCAGCTGCTCTCATGAGCATGACGAGAGCTGCGGATATTTTGAGGGTCACCCCTGCGAATTCGTGTGCGAGATCTGCAAGCCTAATATTATTGCCTTGAATAATGAGATCATGACTATGGCTGCCGGTGATGTGGAGCTGCTTGCCGCGTTTGACTTTGAGAACGGCCTGACGGATACCTCCGGGAACGGTGTTGCGGCGAACCTTGGGAACGGTAATATCAATAATACCCTCAAAACCGAGGCAGACGGAAATAAGTATCTTGACCTGTCTAATAACGCATATCTTACGCTGCCGACCGGCATATTAAGCGACGTTGAAGAGCTGACGGTCGAGATGAAAATAAAGTGGACGTATCCTAATAGTAACGGCGGATCAAACTGGGCGTTCTTTGCTTCGTCGAAAAATACTCAGCCTTGGCCCGGAGACTACATTGCTGTTGTGCTTGGTGAAGACAATATGCAAGAAGTAAAAGCGCAGCGGCAGAACCAGTTCCCTGAAAACCGCACATATGCTGCAACCGGCTGGCCAAATGATAATGAATGGCACATTGTTAAAGCCGTATTTGGGGAGGATACCAACACAATTTACCTTGACGGCGTGCAGAAAGCTACAGGTCAGGCCAATGTATCACTCTCGAACTGCTTCGGCCCGAACGGTGTTATTTGGTTCGGCGGCGCCACTTGGGGAACTAATTGGGGCGGTAATCCACCCGGTGAACACTTCAACGGCTCTATCGACGATATTAAGATCTGGGGCAAGATGCCTCCGCCGCCGCCCCCCTTTATCCCGGAGGAGCACATCATCACAGAAAATGTGGTCGACCCGGAGGACACGACGGTAGACTTATTCGATTACTGGGTAAAAGGCGGTCAGTTTGACAACGACTTCCGCGCGGTGAACAGCGCATATGAGGTTATGCAGGGAATAAACAACAATCACCTGCTTATATTCCTCGGTTATTTCGGAAAAGGCAATGACAATTTCGGTTCCGAAAAGGAGCATTACGGCGTATGGAACGCCTGGACGGGAGGCGGTGAATCCAGTAACTTTAATCCGGGCTCTGCCGCCAGCACAAACTTTAAGCCCTATCAGGGAATCGTATACAATAAGCTGGTAGGAGGCTATCCCCGTTTGGATATAGAGGGAGTTGCAAGAGATTTCTATGGAGGCTGGCTCCGTAATAATAATGGAGGTCTTTTCAACAAAGATCACTACGAGGAATCCTTAGATTATCTGTTTGACAACAGCAATTTTTACGGAAAAAAGACATACCCCAATGTAACAGGCCTGTTCCGGATAGACGATAAAGGCTATTATTACTTTGATTCAAATAAGTCCTTCGCGGAATTGAACATAGATCAGGACTGGAATCAGAAAACAGACCTGAGCGCGACGGACGGAAACCACATAACGCTGTATGACATGCCTTGGGGTTATCTGGGCAACAGATCTGACAATACCAGCGGAAATGACGAAGGTCAGTTTTTCCCATTCAACCATTGGAGCACTCTTTTCAAGCAGGGCAAGAACGGTGCTGAGCAAAGAACACACAGACTTGAAGATCAGGTTAAAGACGGCCAGCCGATGAACCACTACTTCGGCATGACGGTTACCACGAAGTTCATGCAGCCGAGGGACGGAATGATCTCGCCGACCACTCCGATGACCTTTGAGTTCTCGGGCGACGACGACGTGTGGATCTTCATCGACGATGTGCTGGTGGGCGATATCGGCGGTATCCATCTGCCTGACGGTATCTCGATCGATTTCTCCACCGGAAATATCATATATAAGGCAATAGGCATTACCGATCGGGACAATACGATCACCCACATGAGTGAAAAAACCATCAGAGACATGTTTCGTGATGCCGGAATGGAGAACAGCGTGGCATGGAGCGGCGAAAACGGCGAGGGCAACACCTTTGCCAACGGCTCCATCCATACCCTGAAGTTCTACTATATGGAGCGAGGCAATGACGTTTCAAACTGCTCGATCTCCTTTAACCTTGAACCCATCATCAGGGATAAGATCAAAAAGGTGAACGAAGACGGCGACCCGCTCGATACCGCCGTGTTTACCCTTTATGAGGCGGAGATAAACGCCGCCGAATATAAACCCGCAAACAAATGGCACACCGCCAATGAATTTGGTATCCTGAAGGAAAACGGAAGGGAAAAGGTCGTTGTCGAAATTCTCACGAGTAAGTATGACGGCAAGGGCGAATACGAGATCGTAAACGATGACGGTGTAATTGACTTCACTAAATACAATGACGGAGCATACTTCATTCTGAGGGAGACTGATCCGCCGAGCGGATATCGCTTTAATGAGGATATAGTGCTTCAGTATCACTTCGATACCAACACCTTTACAGTTATAAATAAGTACGAGACCGGCGCCTACGCAAGCTTTGTGGCCAGATGGACGCAGCGCCAGGCTGACGTTTACTACGCGGACTATGAGCCGGAAGACGGCACGATAAAACAGGGCAATCAGATAAATGAAGGCTACGATGATGACACATATGATAATGACGCACTGATAAACGGCCTTGCAGTTGTCGTGCCGGTGATCAAGCAAACGACCGCAAATAATACATTCCAGCGCTGGATACCCATGTACGGCTCAAACACCTTAGGCTGGCAGACCATCACCGACAGCAATCAGTCTGAAACGGCGAGTGAAAACTCGGAGGTGCGGTTTATCCGCGACCTTGCTCTGGCGGCCTTCCTTCAGATGAGCGAAACAAATTATCGCGACTGGTATCTCAAATGGGATGATAAGACCAATCGCCTTGTCGGCGAGCTCGAAAATCTGCCCGGCGATGCCACGCGCTATCTTGTAAACCATTCTAAGGATCCTCAAAATGCCGACCTGCATCTTGTAACGCTGTTTATTTCCGCAAGAGAGCTGGCGGCCCTGTTAGGAATCACTGATGTCGGCAGCATGCCGGACTTTGCGGACGATGATGTGCGCTACGATACACTGAAAAATAGGCTTAAGGAGCTTATTGACGCAAAGAGGGTGGATCCTGATTTTCTTAAAGAATGCAATGGCAAGGTAATTACAGACGAGATGGTAGTCAACTCTATCCTTGGGGATGTTATCAGATCGGCCCAGTTCAGTGGCAGAGAACCGTTCAGACTTCTGTATACTGAGAACATGTCGCGCATATACCGCTCTGCGCTCTATGTTCCTAATGAGAGGCGCGAGCTGCGTGTGCGCAAGATCAATCCTGATCCCAACAGAGGTAATCTCTACATAAACGGCGCTGTTTTTGCTATCTTCGAGTCTGCCGCAGACGCCGCTGACTTCCCTGTGACATATACTTCGGCGAGTGCTGCGATGACTGCACTGAAGGCTGCACAGGATGCCGGAACTGTTCGGTCATACGGAGAGACGAGCCGTGTCATGATGGATGACTACGGCCATTATCAAGACGGTCTTCTTGTGTTCCGCGAGGATGAGGAAAACTTCAGCCAGGGAAATATTGAGCCGGGATACGCCCATATCATATGGTCCGGCGACAGGGATAATGCTGAAGAAGAAGATAAAGTGCTTTGGATGAAGGAGATATACGCTCCCGACGGGTATTCCCGCAATAATAACCTCATCCGGATAGAGGTAGGTAATCTGGCGATATATGCTAACGCCACCGGCTTTAATGTCGACAAAGATGGGAAGGTAAAAAAGCTCAGCGGCTACGCACAGCAGGCCGACGGAATAAAGGTGTATGCCGCCCTCGGAAAGCTGTCACAGACCCTTGTCAAGTATGCGCTTAACAACTATGTTGACATCACCCTCCGTGACATTCTGATCACGCTGCAAAATGGCGAACAGGATGCAGACGGCGCTCTCTTGCATAATACATGGAGCGACGCTACAAATGATACCTTTGACCTGCACTACGGCCTGTATTCCGATGTTCTGACGAGCCAGTACGGCCAGCACACATATGAGCAGGAGCTTCCCTTGTTCATAGCGGACGACGGCTACACCCGTATCATGCCGCGCCAGAACCAGAAGGACTTCAGCCCTGATTCTGCCGAGGGTAAAAAATACTATGCTGATCTTGCAGCCGAACTCAAAACACAATTATACAATGAAGCTATAGACGATGCCGCGAAAGAGATCATAGCAAAGAAAGAAGCGGAAGGAAATATCTTGACTGATGAGGAGAAGGAAAACATCAGAAAAGAGGTCGAAGCAAATATCGCCGGCACGGTCAATAGCAGAGTTGAAGAAAAAGTCAGTGAAATTATTACAGAACTCACGAAGCTTCACGGCTACGACGCCAAGATGGATACCCTGACCGACAATGGAGACAGGAGCGGCAATCCCATCAATCTCGACGGCTTGTTTACCCTGATGAACGTTGTGGAGGTATCAAACGATGTTATCCCTATTTCGTTGATGATCTCAAAAGAGGTCGAAGGTATTGCGCATACCGGCGACGAATTCGAGTTCTATATAAAGCTGGAGGATACCGCTGAGCGCCTTGAAAAGGATGGGTTTAATGAAATACCCGGCGAGTATCACGCATACATACACCCCACTGACCACCAGGTATATGTGCTTGACAAGCATGGTAACAAGGTAGAGGCAATTGATCCGGATACCGGTCTTCCGCAAAAAGACAAAGACGGCAACAAGATATACCAGATGCGGCCCTGCAGCCCCGCGGATCACACAAATGACCCGGATCATGTGCATCTTGTTGTTAAAACAAATGAAGGGGAATATCCCACAAGTCCCGGGGATAATTCTAATGAGTACTGGATCGGCCTGATAAAACATACAAATAATCCCGGTGTGCTTGAGGTTCTAAAGCTGAGAGACGGCGAGACTCTGGCGGTGGTTGGCCTGCCTCAGGGAACAAAGTTCACTGTCGCAGAGAATATCATTTCGCCTCTTGGAACGCAATATGAGACCACCACCGAGCGCAGAAATGACATGCGTACTGAGGAGGTCGAAGGGGTAGGTACGCGGGTTGTCGATCCCGATAAATGGTCGGATGATCCACAGAAAAACCCCGCAAAAAAGATTGTGCGTGCCGGCAGAGTTGTTTCGGGCTATCTGCAGACCAGAAAGTATGCCTGGGATACAGAAAAATCGCCGAATTATGAACCGCTGCCCAATGATCAACAAAAGCTCAGAGAGATCGTAATACCGCCAACTGAAGTGAAATTCATCAATAATAGTTTAATTGACTATCCAGATACCGGCTGGCACACCTCCGCCGCCATATACTGGCTGTCGGGAATAGTCTTCCTGATAGGCCTGGCACTCATTTTCTTCATGGAGAGCAGGAGACCGGCCGACAATTAAACAAAGGCGGCCGAAAGGCCTGCGTTAAAGGAGAAATTTTTATGGAAAACGAAAACACGGCGAACGTTCAGCCGGCTAAGGCACAGCCCGCTTTTCCATCAAAAATTTCGGGGAATAAATGAAACTAACTTGAAGGAGTATCTTGATAAGCTTCAGTTGTTAATGTGACATAATTACAAAGGTTCCGGCCCATGGCTTATAGCCATGGGCCGGAACCTTTTTTTAGCTTTTGCGCAGCTTACCGCTGTTTACCACGTGATATCTTCTCCGTTAAGAACATAGCAGCTATTGGAGCGTATATCCTTCAGCTTGGTGAGCTTGCCGCCGGAATACTCATATAAGGTGTCGGCGAAGCGGAAATAGCATTTTCCGCTGTCCTCGTTCAGGCGGGACATACGGTTATTTTTGTTAAAGGTGCCTATGCTCACGGTATCACCCGAAGCAAAGTCCCGCGCGTAGGCCTTTCCCTTAACGCTGTATATCGCGCAGGTTTCATAAACAAGGCAGCGGTCGTAGTATTCTGTGGCGCCTATATCGAAAATCTGATAATCCTGACCCGTTTCAAGGTTATAATATCTTACCTGCGCTGAGGCCTTGTAGTTTTTGTCGTAGCTCATGGCGCAATAGTAGAAGCCGTTCCCCGCAAGCATAAAGCCCGCGCTCGGAGCCTCAAACGGGGTGCTTTTTATGGTGAGAGTTTCCATGTCGAGTATATGTATATTAAAGCTTTCGTCTTCAACCATTGCGTAGCGGTTTCCAATAAGATACTTTCCGCATTGCTGAACAATTTCATCCGTAAAGTGCGGGGCGTATGCGCTGTAGCCGCTTTCCCATATGACATTGCCAGAGTTAAGGTCTAAGGCGGAAACGGAGATGCAGCCGTCAATCCATGAGCAGCCGTAAAACAGTTTATCGCCGTATATTGCCAGCGGATCGTAGGATAATTCGTCCTTTGAAAAATACGACAACATGTCTGAATCATAAGTATTGATGACATTCGGCACGTCGAGCTGCTTGATCACAGCCGCTCCGGAACCGTCGCAGTTGATGTAATTGAGGGTCTGGTTTTTTCCGACATAGAATATTCCACTGCCGTTTGTCAGAATATTCTGGCTTGCGGCATCAACTATTTTCTCTGATTTTCCGTTTGTTCTTCTGTATATGCCGCCGCTTTTATAATAGAACAGCGCGCTGCCAACTGTTCCGCCCAAAACACCGTCGATATGTTTATACTCGGCATTCAGCGGATCAAGCGTAATCGTGATCTCGGCAGGGGAGGCGACTATGCTTATATTGGCCGAGCCTGCCTCGTAACCGTCGGCCTCGGCGGCGACGGCGTAGCTGCCCTTGGTCAGATGTGTTTTTATCCTTCCGTCGGCCCCTGTGGTATAGGTCTTGCCGCCAAACGTAACCGCTGCTCCTGAGATAGCCTTGCCCTCGTTGTCAACAACGTTGACGGTGGTCTTGTAGCCGTAATGGGGGCATTTTTGAAGCTCGAATTCATTAGAATAGCCATCGCCGTTAGAGAAATGCCAGAAGAGAAATTCGGTCTCGGGCAGGCTGAATTCGTGAGATAACTTCTTGTCGGTCACCTTCTTGAGCAGATCCGCCATATCGTCGCCAAGCCCTATTTCGCCTCTGAAGAAATCATAGACGTTGCCGTCTATGCAGACATAGCACAGATGCAGCTCATCCTCATCGCTGTCGTTAAAGGTCAGGCCATCGTTGGTCAGATGAGCGCTGAGGTTTGAGGCGAGGGCCCCCTTGACGCCGAAGCCCATATCCGCATCGGCACTAAGCAGCGACACTCCGTCGAACAGTGTCTTATTGATTATGGGTATCCTTATTCCGCACAGCGTCAGTTTGACGTTCTCTCTCGGGCCTACCTCCAGCGAGCCCTCCGCGTCGGCAAAAAGATTGGCGTGGGAGTCGGTTAAATTGTGGGTTTCAAAGCCGCTTTCCAGATCAAAGCTCATGCCGAGAGTGTTTACCAAATCGGCCGTTGCCTCTACTGTAAATTTGCCGTTTGCGCCTGCTACCAACTTCGAATTGATAACCACGTTCAGTATTCCGGCCACAGGAATGGTTTCGGTTGAAAGATCGTAGGTGACCTCCTTGGAACCGGAAACACTGTAGCCGACGAGCGCGTGTATATCCGTGATAATGTCGGCTGAGGCGTTAAATACTTTGACATTTACAAGAGAGGTTTCAAGCTTCACGTCAACCTTTACCAGAACGCCCATATCAAGCGAGGCATAAAGCCCGTCTTTCTCTTCAAAGCCGGGAGTTTTGTATGTCACCGTTGTCCCCTCATCTACATCGGCGTTAATAACAACTGTTTTGCCCTCGAATTCAAGGGTCACTTCACTGTCGTGGATGAAGTCCAAATTAAAGCCGCTTTTTTCGTCCAGTGCGGCATAGCCGCCCACCTTCACCGCGCGCAGATCTCCGTCATCGGCAAAGCTGTCCATCGTTGGGGAAGCGTATATGGAGATATCCATAGATTCAACGACCTCACAGAGCTCGGGTTGGCTGAACTCTATTGTTGTTTCGTTTTTGCCGGTGTAGACCTCCTCAACCTTGCCTAAAAGTCCGCCGGGAAAGTTGCCGCAGGGGGCGATAAAAAGAATTTCACCGGGCTCAAGCTCCGTAAGCGTGCTATCGGCATATTTGAAGGTCACTGTGCTTTCACGCTCATCCGCATCTACCGGAACATTAGTCGTCGGCGACGAGGTGCCAAGCACCACATTGTCTCTGAATACGATCTCGTTTTTCGCGTCATCCCGAAGGGCGAACCTCCGGCTCATGTAGTCCATTATGCGCTTGATGAGCGCGGCCGCCTCCGCGCGGGACAGTGTTCCTTCAGGGCGAAAACATCCGTCCTCATAGCCTGACACCAGCCCCAGCTTATTTGCGATAGCCGCGGAATGTGCCAGCTTTGGGTCGGCTATGTCGGGGAATATATTTTCGGCCTCGGTGTCAACGCCTATTCCGTTTATTATCCAGGTGACGGCCACGCCGCGCTTCAGTTCATCTCCCGGATGGAATAAGGCGTCGTCGTTGAGACTGAAAATTCCGTGCTCAAGACCGGCCAGAATATATTTGTCCGCCCAGCTTGTTCCGTCCACATCCGGCAGCCTTTCGCCGCCGACAGAATCCACGTCATAGTTGAGAGCGCAGACCAAGAGCTTCATAAATTGTTCCCTTGTCACTAACCCTTCCGGTTTGAAGGTGCCGTCGTCCATGCCGTTGATCACGCCTTCGTCGGTCAGCTCTGAGATAATGGCGTGTGCCCAGTGGCCTTCAGGCACGTCGGGGAAGACTGACGCCGCCCCGACTGATATACCGGGCACTAAGGCAATCAACATCATAAGTGCCAGCGTCATGCTGAGTATTTTTTTCTTCATTTTTAAATACCTCTCTTGCTTATTTTATTGTGGTGTGAGAGCTGCCGTCATAATGCTCCTCCGCATCGTCGATCATGCTGCGTGAATAGTCATCCGCGACAAATATATTTCCGGCCGGGTCATAGCAGAGCCTTTACCGCTCCCAGCCGCCGCCGACCTGACATACGTGCTCCAATCCGTTTGTATCGGGCATAATTAACCCCTACAATGTTCTTCAGACACCGCCGCGCTCTGCCATATACTCTATAGCCGACATAACGCGGTAAAAATAGTTTGTTACTCCCGATAATTCCTCTGTGACGTTTTTTGTCTTAATATACCCGCGTTTTTGTATAACCGTTCCGGCTGCCTGCCATTTTTCACCGTCGTCTCTGTAGTCGGCATATAATTCATTGATTATGTAGGCCGCCTCTAAGGGTGAGAGAAGTCTGTCATATTTGTTTGTGGGGCCAATGTACTCTTTGCCCTCCATAATTTTGTCAATAAAAGCCTCAGACAGCTCGTCCGGTTTTATCCGCACAGAGGAGCGGCTTTCAGTGGTGCGCGCATAAAACGCGCGGTAATCGTTTCCTACCCTTCTGAAATACACTGCCGAGCCCCCATAAATCTGATTCATCAGGCAAAAAACCTCCAGAATAGAAGACTCTGCCACGTCTGCGGCCTGAAGCGACTTGTCTAAAATAACGGGGGAGGGCAGCCGGGATTCTTCAGCGCACCTCAGCTCGTCCTCGGGAATGTATGTTCGCCAGTTTCCCTCGTTTATACCGCTGTATTTTTCCTGCACGTATTTGCCGGAGAGCTCTATCAGGTCGTTCAAGGTGTCATAAGAGATGCTCTCGGTCGTTTCCTGAGGCACAAACGCGCCGTAACCGTAAACCAGCTCCACGTACGGAACTCCCGTTATAAGGTTGACCGAGGCCGACAGCATGTCCCATCGGTCACCGTACTCGAACTTACTCCTGTATCTGCCGTAAGGACCCCCCTAATATCTGATGGCTGCAGCCGTTTCTCAGCTCATAGCTGCGGTCAGGCAAATATCTTAAATTTTCGGGGTGGGGGTGAGGGTCGGGTGAAAACCCGATTGGCGCTTTGTCGTTCATTTTTTTCCTCCGTCAGTTCTTATTCTATTGCATATGGAAGGCTTCCGAGAATGTTCTGAACGGAGCGCCGTTTCTTTTCAAAATGTTGTCTTCAACAGTATAAATGTCATCTGACACAACGACCTTGCCATCCCAGTTGCCTTCGGCAACCGTCAGGCTGTTGCCGTCTCTTGATATTACAACAAACCAGTGACTAGTGTTCGTTACATGTATCACATCTCCGGCTCTGATCTCGCTTGGCTGACTGAAAGGCGTCCCTTCACTATAGCTGTTTTTATCAAATACAAACTTACAAAAGTCAATGACATATGCGCAACAGCCAGATGCGTCATAGCTTATTAAATTCGGCTGTTTGGAGGAACCCCAGTCAGCGCCGTTCTTAAACCTTGGGTCGCTTAAGAAGGCGTTTACCTTGGCTTCATAGTCGTCGTTCACTTCAGAATCGTCCGCATAATTTATGTATACGGCCTTCTCGTCGCCGTACCACGCTACGTCTGCGCCAAAGGCCTCGGCAACAGCCCTCACGGGCACCATTGTATAGCCGTCGATCAGCTGCGCCGGAACATCAAGGGCTACAGCGGCTCCGTTTTTGTATAAAACATTGCTTCCAATGGTAATTTCAACTGTAGTTCCATTTTTACTGCTTGTAGCCTTCTGCGCATTGCCGTCCCAAGCTACAGTCGCTCCCATTGCCTCAAATATAGCCCTTAACGGAACGAGGACTCTGCCGTCTTTAATAACCGGTGATTTTTCAAAGTTCATAGGTGCATCGTTAAGGCGAGCGGTAATTAGAAGAGAGCGGTCAGCGATGCTTATAATTTTTATTTCTCTACCGTCGCCGATAATTGCCGCTATTTCAGGGATTGCAAGCCCCCAGTCTGTGTCTGATGATGTCTTATCAACGGTATATTTATTTCTGAACAATTCAGTTTTAGATACAGTATTATTGTTTAAACCTAACTTATAAAGTGTCACCTCATATATTATGCTGTCGTCAACCCAGTCGATTAAGTCGACCTGCATAAATATAATAGAATCATTGCACGAATAAAGACCGCCAACACTGGCTATTCTTTCGTAATATTGCACCACATGACCGTTATTCATGCCGAAAATTGCGTAGCCTTCAGAGCCGCCGAAGCCTAATATAAGCTCGTTTTCGCCGTTGTTATCAAGATCGCACACTGTGTAATACGTCCACTCAACGTTGTTGTTGGCAGCGTAATGATCCAGCAGCTCTGAATAATTGCTCCATTTTGTATCCTCCGCTGCATGTACATTTGCCGCACACACGTTCGCCGCCAGCGACAAAAGAACACAGGCCGCCAGCATAAGACTTACCGCTTTTCTCGTCATATTGATTCCTCCAAAGTTAATAAAATATATCTTATTATATCACGTACAAATTATTTTCGCAACCGTTTTTTCAATTTTTCCAATCAGGCCGCACATAAATATTGCAATATATGCTCATATATGATATAATTATTATAAAAGGCGGTGACATTATGGCCAAAGGATTAAACGAAATGACGCTTGAGGAGCTGTGGCAGCTGTTCCCGATAAGTCTCGAGGAGCATGACCCCTGCTGGGTACAGTGGTACAGGGAAGAGAGCGCGGTTCTCGCCGCCCTGCTGCCCGGCGCTAAAATCAGTCACATCGGAAGCACTGCTATCCCGGGCATATGGGCTAAGCCTACCGTGGACATATTGGCCGAGGTAGGGCCGGAGCAGGATATGAAGTCCGTCAGGCAAAGGTTAGAGAGCGGCGGCTGGGTATGTATGGCCGAAGAAGAAAACAGAATATCCTTCAACAAGGGATACACCGAAAACGGCTTTGATGAGCGGGTTTTCCACCTGCATCTGAGGCATGAGGGCGATAATGACGAAATTTATTTCCGCGACTACCTCATAAGTCACCGTGAGGTCGCTGAGGAATATGAAAGGCTGAAGCTAAGCCTGTGGAAAAAGTTTGAGCATGACCGTGACGGCTACACGCAGAGCAAAACCGGGTTTGTGAGAAAATATACCGAGATTGCAAAGGGGAGAGGACAATGCAATACACCGTAATACCCTCTCCGGTTGGGGAGCTTACCTTGGCGAGCGACGGAGAAAGCCTTACGGGGCTGTGGATAAAGGGGCAGAAGTACTTTGGCGGGCCTGAGAGAGCAGAAAAAACCGACCTTCCCATATTCCGGCGGACGGAGGAATGGCTGAGCCGATATTTTGCCGGAGAAAGGCCCTCTACAACAGAACTGCCGCTCTCGCCCCGGGGCAGTGAGTTTCGCCGGATCGTGTGGCGGTTATTATGCGAAATACCCTACGGCGAGGTGACCACCTACGGCGAGCTTTCGAGGCGCGCGGCAAAAATACTCGGCAAAGAAACAATGGCCGCCCAAGCCATAGGCGGGGCGGTCGGTCATAATCCTATTTCAATAATAATTCCCTGTCACCGCGTTTTGGGCAGCGACGGCAGCCTCACGGGCTACGCCGGAGGGCTGCATATAAAGCAGCGGCTTCTGGAGCACGAGGGTCGGCCAGTTTAAAACAGAGAGTGTAAAAGATATTTATAAGGAGGAAAATTTCATGGAAAGCGAAAAAACTACAAAAAACCAAACGAACGGCGTTCAGGCCTCAAAAGCAGAGCCGCCAAACGAAAGCGATCTTAAGTTTTTGTTTGAAACCAATGAAGTAAGCGAAGATAACAGCGAGCGAATCGGAGTGACCCGGTATTATATTGACAAAAAAACCGGGTATGCCTATATGCGTTCATTCGACTTTAATTTCCATTACTCATCCTCTTCTCCTTCTATGGACTGTTATGAGTATAAAATCAGCTATGAAAGACTGTTAGAGGCGACAGCGGGGCGCAGTCCGCTTCTTCATCAAAAATTGCGGGGAATAAATGAAACGAACTGGAAGGAGTATCTTGATAAGCTCCAGTTGTGATCAGAACAGCATAACGAGAGTTCCGGCCACGATGGCGACAAGCCCGAGGCCGGACTTTTTTGTAAGCTTTTCGTGGAACACCACATAGGAAAAGGCTATGGTCACAAGTATGCTCAGCTTGTCGATGGGAACGACGATGCTGGCGCTGCCGTCTTGCAGGGCCTTATAGTAGCAGAGCCACGAGGCTCCGGTCGCCAAGCCCGACAGGCAGATGAAGCCCAGCTCGCCTTTTGGGACTTTTTTCACGTCCTTTAGCTTGCCGGTTATCAAGACCATGATCCAGGCCATTATGAGCACCACGACCGTGCGCACTGCCGTGCCGAGGTTGGAGTCTATGCCGGATATGCCGAGCTTGCCGAGAATGGATGTCAGGCTTGCAAACACTGCGCTTAAAACGGCGTATACAAGCCAGCCTCTGCCGGCGTTTTTTTCTTCTGCTTCGCGTTTTTCGAGCATGAGGAGGGTACCAACGGCGATAAGCACAACGCCTATCGCCTTGGCCGGGCTTACGCTCTCGCGGAGGAAGATAAAGGCCAGTATTATAGTGAGCACCGTGCTTGATTTATCTATCGGAACCACCTTGTTGATGTCGCCGAGCTGCAGGGCCCTGAAATAGCAGAGCCATGACGCGCCGGTGGCCAGTCCCGATAAGACAAGGAACAGCAGCGTGCTGGAGTCCACAGCCTTAAGCTGCGACTGCGACCCGACTATAAAGACCATTAGCCATGAAAAGATGAGCACTACCACGGTTCTCACGGCAGTGGCAACGGTAGAGTCAGTCCGGCGTATGCCGCACTTGGCCAGTATGGAGGTTATTCCGGCAAATAAGGCCGAGCCGAAAGCAAACAATATCCACATATATATTCTCCTCAGTGAGTAATAAAGGGCCGCAAACGCGGCCCTCTAATTTAGCTTAAAATCAATTACTTCGCAAGCTCTACAAGGTGAGCATACTTCTCCTTGGCGAACTTCTCAGCCTGTGCGAACAGCTCCTTGGCTCTGTCAGGATTGCTGCGGGCAAGGGAGTTATAACGAACCTCACTCATGATGAACTCGTTGTAATCCATTGTCGGCTCCTTAGAGTCAAGCTGGAAGGGATTCTTGCCCTCTGCTGCCAGTCTGGGATCGTAACGGAACAGGTGCCAGTAACCGGCGGCTACGGCGCGCTTCTCCTCGGTCTGAGCCTGGCTCATGCCGCCCTTGATACCGTGGTTGATACAGGGAGCGTAAGCGATGATGATGGAGGGACCGTTGTAGCTGCCGGCCTCAACAAAGGCCTTCATGCACTGATTGTTGTCAGCGCCCTGAGCAACCTGAGCAACGTATACATAGCCGTAGCTCATAGCGATAGCTGCAAGGTCTTTCTTCTTAACGGACTTACCGGCCGCAGCGAACTGAGCGATAGCGCCGGTGGGTGTAGCCTTGGAGGCCTGACCGCCTGTGTTGGAGTAAACCTCGGTATCGAATACCAGAACGTTTACATCCTCGCCGCTGGCAAGCACGTGGTCGAGACCGCCGAAGCCGATATCGTAGGCCCAGCCGTCGCCGCCCAGGATCCATACGGACTTCTTGCCGAGGTATTCCTTATCCTTAAGGATCTCAGCAGCCTCGGGTGTGTTCAGCTTAGCGAGTACTTCAACAAGCTCAGCAGTGGCAACCTTGTTGGCCTTACCGTCGTTCTTTGTCTCAAGATACTTATCGATAACAGCCTTAGCCGCATCGTCAGCAGACTCCTTAACAGCCTCTACCTTCTTTATGAGATCCTCACGCAGAGTGTTCTGACCAAGGAACATACCGTAACCGTACTCGGCGTTGTCCTCGAAGAGGGAGTTGGCCCAAGCGGGACCCTCGCCGGCGGCGTTGGTTGTGTAGGGAGTAGAGGGAGAGCTGCCGCCCCAGATAGAAGAGCAGCCTGTGGCGTTGGCGATATACATTGTGTCGCCGTAGAGCTGTGTAGCGAGCTTCGCATAGGGAGTCTCGCCGCAGCCTGCGCAGGCGCCGGAGAACTCGAG
>JAFLUQ010000034.1:0-13309 GCA_022508735.1 Oscillospiraceae bacterium
CTCAGGTGTTCCGCTGCGCCCGCAAGGCTGAGCTTGTGCGCGAGGACTGCGAGCTTGAGTTCCTTGGCTTCGGCACCATGAATGGCAGCGACGGTCACGCCTATAAGACCCGTGACGGCGGCGTTATGCGCCTGAGCGACCTTCTCGACAGTGCCGGAAAGGCCGCCGCCGAAAAGCTCAGCTCCAGCGATTTCACCGAGAGTGACCGCCAGAGCGAGACCGCCGAGCGAGTTGGCGTGGCAGCCATAAAATTCGGCGACCTTATCAACCACCGCAGCAAGGATTATATTTTTGATCTTGATAAATTCCTCTCCTTTGAGGGCAAGACTGGCACATATCTGCTCTACAGCCTTACGCGCATAAATTCCATACTTAAAAAGGTAGGTGCAGGCGCTTCCGCTCCCTTCTCGGCTGCAGAAGTTTATACCGACTCCGAGCGCGATCTCATGCTGGCGCTGCTGCTCTCAGGCGAATCCTTCAAGCACGGCTTTGAAGAGAAGGCTCCCAACTACATTTGCGAGAGTGCCTATACGATCGCCACGGCATTCTCACGTTTCTACCATGACAATCACATTGTCAACGAGGCAAACGAGGCCAAAAAGTTCGCATGGATCGGCCTATGCGCCCTTACCAAGCGCGTACTTGAGAAGCACCTCGAAGTTCTTGCTATTGAGCCTGTTGAAAGTATGTAATATTACCCTACAAACCGAAGGCTTGTATAGCCGCGGCGGCAAATTTATTGTATAATATGACCCTATATAATGAGGAGCGTGAAGCCATGCACAGCTACACCGCAGATGAGATATTTGCTATATTCAGCCGTGTGTTCGGCGGCCTTAAAAGACCGTTCACGCTCCATTCGCGCACCCTTTCGGGCCGCATAGTCTATCGGCGTTCGTGCCATAGCTGCCGCTCGGTGGCGGCAGGCAGGGCCGACTGCGCCCATTGCCGCGGCGGCTCCTACAGTGCGCTTACGGCTGAAAGTGTCTTGAACCATATAAACGGCGGAGCCGCGGTGGGTATCTACCCTGCCGACGAAAACGGTCTCTGCCGTTTTTCCGTGCTTGAGCTCGGAGGCCCAGCTCCGGCTGTGGCCTTGCGCTACCTTCGCGACGCCTGCTGTTCTATCGGCGTGAGCTGCCTGTGTGAGATATGCGGGCATGGAGAAAGCGCACGGCTGTGGATTTTCTTTGGCACGGGGCTCAGTCCACAGGCTGCACTATACTCCGCCATGAGAGTCATATCAGAAGCCTTTTCTGAAAATATAAACGGGGCCGGAGCTATAACCGATATCCTGCCTGTTGTCGGGAACGGCTTCGGTCGGCCCGCGGTGCTGCCGCTGTTCGACATAAGCGATAATTTCTCTTTTCTGCTGAATGACGACTTTGAACCGGTCGCTGACCCGATAGCTCTGCTTTCCGATCTTGCCCCCTCTTCGGCAGACTTTTCTTTCCCGGAATATTCCGTTCCGCCTGAAATTAAAGCGGAGCTATGTGGCTCACTATATATAAATACAGCCGGACTTCCACCCCAGACTCTCGCGTCCCTGTGCCGAGGGGCCTGTTTTGTGAATTCAATGATGGCAGAGTTTTCCGGCGAGCCCTCCATCGTCCGCTGCTTTGAGCTATCCGGCGGAAGACTGGCGGTGCCCCGAGGTTTTGATATATCCGCCTTACTGCCCGGAACTAAAATCTCACTGACCGACAGCCGCACATCCGGGCGTAAACTGAGATTGAAATACACGGCCTCACTGACGGGCTGGCAGAAGGAAGCCTTTAAGGCGCTCATAGACTCCGGCAGCGGAATACTCACGGCGCCCACGGGCAGCGGCAAAACGGCAATAATTCTTGCTCTGCTTGCAAAGCTCGGTCGTAGCACTTTAATACTCACGCCTGACAGAGTTACCGCGGTGCGCTGGCAACGCCGTATATGCGATCATATGGGTATCAAGGAAAACGCTGTCGGGCTTATAGCCGAAGACAAAGACTGGCCAAACGGACTTTTTGACATTGCCGTTCTCGGGCCGAACACCGCACTGCGGCTGGCGGAGCACCTGCCAAGCTATGGCGTGGTCTTTGTCGCCGACTGCGATAGGATGCAGGGCGGAGCGGCCTTCCGCGAATGTATGGAAACTGTTTGCGCACGTTACATATACGCCTGTTCCGCCCGCCCAACAGAACAGGCCCGCCTTGCTGACTACTTGCGCCTCTATATCGGAAAAACCGTTTTCAGCCTGAATTAATAAAAAATTGCCGCCGGAAATTCCGGCGGCCTTTTTAGTATGTTGATAAGGTTAAACTATAATTTATACGGTCATTACCCCATAATTTCTCATTATAATATACGCCAGATAAGCCGCATACGCCAGCACCATAGCGCCGCCGTCGATTCGGCCGATCTTTTTTCTGAAAACGGGAATGGCCATAAGCACTGTTATTGCGAGCAAAATTGCTGTATCAATCACTATCTCGGGGCTTATATTTATCGGGTGGATCGAGGTAGACAGGCCGAGCACAAAGCAGATATTGAAAATATTCGAGCCGACCACGTTACCGATGGAGATATCGTTCTCACCCTTTTTAGCCGCAACAAGGCTGGTGACCAGCTCCGGCAGCGATGTGCCTACGGAAACTATCGTAAGGCCCACAAGCGTGTCGCTCATGCCCAAGGCTACGGCCAGCACAGAAGCGTTGTCTACGACCATGTCGCCTCCCACGATTATGCCGGCAGCCCCAAGCACTATAGAGAGCAGGCATTTGAGCGTGCTTATTCCTTCGCCGGACGGCTCATCATTAGCACCTGACCGGGCCTTAAGGGCGCCGCGAACGGTATAGGTGAGGAAAAATATAAAGAACACAACTAATATAAGCCCATTGGCGCGCGACATACTGCCGTCGAAAAATACACAAAGCAGCACCAGCGTAATAGCCGCCATAAAGGGGTAGTCCTTCTTTATTATGCTACTGGAGACCGGCAGCCTCACGAACATGGCTGAGAATCCTACCACTATCAGAGAATTAAAAATGTTAGAGCCAACCACATTGCCAGCCGCTATACCGTTGCTTCCGGAAAAGGCGGCAGAAAGACTCACCGCAAACTCCGGCAGAGAAGTACCAAATGCCACGATCGTCAGACCCACAATAACCGGCGGTATCTTAAGGCGACGAGACACCTCTGACGCTCCATCCACGAAGGCATCTGCCCCCTTGATGAGCAGCACAAAGCCTGCAATGAGCAGCACCGCATTTAATAAAAGCTGCATAATTTTCCCTCCCTTTCGGCATAGTATAATATACACCTATTTCCAAAGTTTGTCAAGAGTGGGGCGTGGGATTTTTGTTTTATTTTCTCAACAAATTCACACAAAACAAAACAGGCCGCCGAAGCGGCCCGATTTTGTTTGGGAGCTTTTTATCAGCAGGCAAGCCTGCCCATAATTTTATTTATATCCGAAGGATTACAGCCAAGCGTCGCTAACGCCTTCCCAGAGGCCTGCAGCCTCGGTAGCCTTGTCATTAAAGCCTTCAACCTTGTCGAACTTCTTAACGGCAATTGTAGAAGCCATGATAACATCCTCGGAGTTCAGCTCAACAGAGCTGATTACGGGATTTTCAAATAACTTTTTCATTGTTATTTACCTCCTTATACTTCTTCAATGAAGTCAAGCTCACCGGAAACAGCCTCGTCAGCAACGACCTCGGAAGCCTCAAGCACGAACTCAACCTCTTCAAGGTAAACTACGATCTCTTCGGTCTCAGCACTCTCGCCAGCGAGTGTTACTGTGCCGTCATCGTTGAGTGTAGCCTCGGTGTACTTACCGCCAGCCTTTGCAGCTGTGAAAGCAAGACCAAGACCGGCAGCCTTTTCATTGATCTTAACGGTAGCACCGTCTATAACAAGAACCTTGGCAGCCTCAGCAGTAAGAGAACCGTCTTCCTTAACGAAGATACCGCCGGCAGCGAGAACCTTGTTAACAGCAGCAAGCTGAGCCTCTTCGATCTGACCGTCGATCTGAGCGGAAGCAACAGCCTCCATAACAAGGCCGTAAACGCTTACAACAGCAGTGCGGTTACCCTCTGTAGTGCCGTTTACGCTTGTTGCAGCATACTGAGCGTTGGTATCGCCAACAACAAAGGCAGCGCCAACAGCTCCGTCAAGTGTAGCGGTTGCGATCTGAGCAACCTCACCCTCAACAAGGCCGTATACGTTGATAGCTGTGCCGGCTGTGTTAGCGGAAGCATAAGCGAAGTCAATTGTGAAGACCTCGTCCTCGTCGTCCCAGCCAAGAGCGGGAGCAACCAGGTCAAGGGGAGCTTCTGTTGCTTCAACTTCGATAGCCTTTATAACAAAGATACCGTTGTTGTTTGCCTTAAATGCGAGCGCGTCTGTTCCCTCGGGAAGCTTGCCGATGTTTACTGTAACAACAACATCGTTAGCGCGAAGGTATGCATCGGATGTATCCTCAGCTGTTACGTTCTCCTTGCCGAAGCTTACGCTTAAGAGACCCTCTGCCTTTTCTGCAAGTGCGGCTGTAGCCTTTTCACCTGCAGCGAGGTCAACGTCCTTCAGGCCCTTAACAGCAGATACGCTTACATCAGTGGACATATTGTTTTCGCCCTCGTTGAATCTACCTGTAAGGGTAACCTGAACGTTGGCGTCAGCAGCGATCTCAGAAGCATCGATATAGGCATAACCTGTACGGTTAGCGCCCCAAGATACAACGTTGGCATAGTTGTATGTACCCTCAACTACAGCTGCCACATTGGCATCATTGTTCCATGTGAACATAGTAAGAGGAGCAACTGTAACTGTCTCACCAACTGCAACCTCAACTGCAGCGTCAAGATAGTACTGACCGCCATAGATACCGGCAGGAACAGTTACTTTCTCGGGAATAGCAGCAGCCTCATACTCGTATGTACCAACCTCGTTGCCCTCAGCGTCAACAAGAGATACTGTAACGGTCTGGCCATTCTTATAAGCTGCTACGAGCTCAGCGGTCTCACCCTCGGCAACATCAGCAGAGAGTGTGCTGGCAGCTTCATCAAGATAGTACTCAACACCGTCAACGGTGATGGAAGCAGCGGCAGCCTCAGTAACTGTGCCGGGGATAACCTTTGTAGTTACAGCATCACCGTAAGCCTCGCCGTTAACAGTTGTTTTAACTGTCTTGTATGCATAACCGGCAGTCCAGTGGATGTGAAGCTCAGAAATTGTGAAGCGATCAGCGCCTGCGCCATTATTTGTGAGAGCCATAAATCTGTCAATGGTGTCCTGAGTAGCACGATAGCCAAGATCAGCAACATTGGCAATTTCTGTCTCGCCGTCTTTTACAACTACAGACCATGTGTGTGCCTTTGTATCAGTAACGATAGCAAAGTTGTATGTCTTGCCTTTTTCAATAGCAAAGCTGCCATCATCGATCTGGCTTGAGCCGTTGTGGAATCTAAGCACACCGTTATCCTTGTTAATGTGGATACCAATGGCAGACTGACTGAATGTGGGAGCAGCATTCTGAGCGGTTGTACCAAGACCAATCCAGTCATCGCCCCAACCTGCTTCTGCGCCCCATGTAAGGTCAAACTCAACTTCCACGGTTCCGGATACGGGGCCAATCTGCTTGAACTGAGCAGTATCCTGACCACCAAGATTGCCGAACGCCTCAAACGTCCAGTCAGCATCTTCAGCCGCGCTGGCAACAAGGCCGAACGTGGGAACGATTGCAACGATCATTGCAAGAGCAATGACCATAGCAAGAATCTTTTTAGTGTTCATTGTTCTATTTCCTCCTGTTATAAGTTTTTGGTTTTTCTCCGCTTAAGAACGACCAAGCGCAGACAACTCAGTTTCCGGCCTCCCATACCGGTTTGTATTATCCGCACCCCGCCGCTTCTTTTGCGAAGCGTTACTTCAGCATTTTTCTGCATCGTTGGCAGAAAGACACTTCGGTACTTATAAGCACATTATAGCATGTTCATTTTCCTTTGTCAACAACTTAGATAAATTATTTTATGAATTTTTGTGTTAATATTTTAATATTCCTCAAAAATTTACAACTGCAGAACTAAAATACGATATATAAATTATAACAGATAATAATAATAATAATCCGTGCCCGAACAGCCCTAAAAATAAAACAAGGATGGAGCTGTTCTTGCTCTCATCCTTGTTTGTCATCATATATATGACGTTGGTAATCTTTAATCCATACAAATATATGGCTTTGCTATCGGGCGCATTGTATCTATACCGTCCCAAATAAAAATTTTCACATAGCTTATTTTTTCGCCGCCCTTTGGTGTGTATACGGAACGGATATTATTTCTGTCACTTCCTTTTCGATATACTTCACGTCACTGTTTCCCGTTGGGAAAAATAGAGAGGCAGTAACAACCCGACCGTTTTGCCACTGCCCCTATTATGAATTATTATCGCGCTTAGTCCAGTCTCACGACCTGATTCTTTCCGTTGGCCTTGGCGGTATACAGCGCCTTGTCCACACGGGTACAAAGCGAGTCAGAATTCTCGCCTTCCCTTGCCTGGGCCACGCCGATGCTGACGGTCTGCGGGCCAGCTGTCTCATAAGAAATGGAAGCGAACTTTGCACGGATCTTTTCCGCGATCTCTGCAGCTTTATTGGCATCTCCATTCTGCAGTATCACCATGAATTCCTCACCGCCCCAGCGCCCGGAGTAAGCAAAATCCTCATCTTTGAGCGCATCTTTGAGCACATCGGCCATGGCAATGATCACGCGGTCACCCTCTCCATGACCATAATTGTCATTGACCTTTTTGAAATTATCAATATCGAGCATGATGAGCGACAGGTCTGCAGACTGGCGTATGCTCAGCGAGCTCTTAATGCCCCGTTCGATCTCGGTACGGTTATAAAGTCCCGTCAGTCCATCCGTGATAGAAGTATATGCAAGCTTCTTATTTGCGTTCTCAAGCTCCCTGTTTGATTTCTCAAGCTTCCGGCTCGATTCCTCAAGCTCCTTGGTGGTCGCTTCAATGAAGGAAACAAAACGACGGATAAGAGGGATACGTTCCTCGCTCTCGATGTTGTCTAACCTTGAGGCATGAATGTTGACGATCTCGTCGTTTTTAGGCGCTCCCTCGCGCATTGCGACAAGCACGAGCGTAATGTTGAAATTGCGCATTTCGCCTTCCATGCGCAGGAACTCGCCGCTGGTATAAAAGCCCGATGTCGGCGCAATGCTGCCCAGCAGAGTCGTTTCATCGCTGATGTTTTCATCGCCCCAGAATGCCCGCCTGGCAGCACAGGAGAAGGTCTGGATGACCTCCGGCCGGAAGTTGGCGATCTTCTGCCCGTCATGGCGGATGCTGGCGAGGATCGTCTCCGGGTCGCCATAAGCTATCCGCACGTCGGTGCCTTCGGGCACCTCGGTGGCCATGACCAGCGCGTTATCGTCGGTTACGCCCAACGGGCAGCGCAGAACGGGCACGCCCTTATAGTCCATGAACAGCGGGAACTCCAGCGTATTGGAAATGAGGTTATCAGAGCGGGTGATTTTCAAAAAGCGCTGGTAGATATCGAAAGCGGGTTCTCCGTCCAACTCATAGAGCAGGGCTCTCTCCGCCTTGGTGACGCGGAATTTGCGCGTCAGGGGCTTCCAACCGGCAATGAGCGTACTGTATACACGGAAGTCGCTGCCGCCCAGCAGCAGGAAGGTGATACCGTGATCGGAGAATCCGTTCCCTTTTGAGAACACGACCGTCGTCTCATCGTCCATATTGGGGTTGTACGCGCCGCCGCCGAAGACCTGTATGTCACTGCGCAGCTCGCTCATCTCGTCGCAGAAGTCCCTCACCGACATACCCAACATGGTCGCGTGCAGCTCCACAGAGCTGACCCAGGGATGCTCGTCACAGTAGGCCTTGAGCTCATCTACGACCTCACGGGCGTTCTCCTCTGAGAATGGGAATTGCAAAAGCTGCACCTGTGTGGTCTCATACTCGAAGATCGTGCATGACAAAATGATGTGCTCCTTGGCCAGCGCGCCGTCCAGTATGTTAGCGTGAGACGTGCAGCCCAAGTACAGTGCATCCGGCATTTTTTCATCAAGAATATCACAGACATGCTTGATGTGCTCCAGATTCATGTCGTCTGAATAGATTCTGAACAGAGTGGTAAACGACGTGTTTGTGACGCGCCACTCAGCGATCTCCTCTAATTTATTCCGAAGGTCTTCATCGCTTTTATAAATAATTTGAAACTGCTTCATCTTTTCACCTCCGCATTGGTTTCTATATTGATCCTCGGCTCCTCATGCTCCAGGCAGAGAGACAGAAGCTGCTCTGTCGGGATCGGTCTGGAATAGAGATAGCCTTGGTAATAGTCCGGCTGGAAGTCCTCGAGGGTGAGCAGCGTCGGCACATCCTCCACTCCCTCAATGCATACACCAATGCCAAAGTCTTTAGCGCACCGTATAGTATGATTAACGATGATCCTGTCAGTATTATTATCCATGATATGATGGATGAACATACGGTCGATCTTAATCATGTCGAAGGGTAGATCCCTTAACATCGCCAAAGAGGAATAGCCCGTACCAAAATCATCCGCAGAGATGCGTATGCCGGCGGCCCGCAGGAAATCAAGATTATCGATCAGCACATCCTGACGGATGGTGCGGCAGTGCTCGGTCAGCTCTAAGGTGAGGTTCCCGGCGGGGAATCCCATGCGTTTGATCATTGCCAGCACGTCGGTCTTGAAATGCGGACGCTCCATCTGCCGATAGGAAACATTGACACTGACGGAAAAATCAGGATGTTTATCAATGACGGGCCGCATTTCACGCATTGCTGTTTGTAGTATCCACAGGCCCAGCTTATAAAAGCATCTATCATTTTCCAAAATCGGAATAAAATCGTTAGGCGGCACACGGCCCCATTCGTTATCCTGCCAGCGAACGAGCGCTTCTGCGCCAATAACCCGTCCGTCATTGCAAACCTGCGGCTGATATTCCAGGAAAAATCCGTGAAAATCATTGAAGATCACACTGTGGATCAATGTATCTATCAAATCCAACTGACGGTTTGCCTTGCGGTGGAGACTATCATCGAAATAGATCAGCTTATCCATATTCTCCTTCTTGGAAAGGCTCATCGCATATTCCAGCTCCGCCATAATAGCGTTTTCCTCCTGCTCGATTCTCTGAAAGCTCAGTGAACCACCGGAGATCGTCAAACTAACCATCTGATCATCTGCACACAGATGGCTCTTGGCAATATCGCAAATTTTAGCATACAATCTCTCAAGCTCTTCCTGTTGACACAGATGTTCGATCAGCACGCAGAACTTGACGCCATTGAGTCGAAAGACCCTGCCGGAGCTCTGGATAAGCTGCAATATTTGGTCGGCAAAGAGCCTCAGCACCTTATTGCCGAAATCAAAACCATAGCTTTTATTAATGTTTCGGAATTGGTTAGCGCCAATGATCATGAGGCTGACAGGTCTGCGCTCCTCCCTAAAACGGCGCAGCTCATCCATGAGACGATAAATATTAAAAAGGCCGGTGACCGGGTCAACATTGTCGATAGCGGCCCCATTATCTGTTTGACTACTTTTTTCTGCCAAATATGCGAGGCGGCAACGTTTAAGGTTTCGTTTTGCTTCATCCACATACACTTTATATGAGCCGCCTTGCTTTGCATTCGCAAAAGCGCAGCCAAAGCTGAAACTGCGCTGATACTCCAGCGTTCTCCGAGAAGAGTCCTGTATCTGCTTACGCGCACTCGACAATGTGAGCTCAATGGCTTCCAACGGCATGCTGACCGACATGGCCATGAAGCGATCATTTCCTGTTCGGAACAAAAACGTATCCCGGGGCAAGGTATCCTCCAGTATATGGTATGCGGTCTGAATAAAGCGGTCACCTTCCACCTGACCGAAGCGATTAATGCATTCATCCAGATCATCCAGCACAATCATCCCAATGACGTAATTCACCCCCCTTGACAGAGTCTCCTCCAAGGCCTGAATCGCATACGTCTTATCCCATGCGCCTGTCAGCTCGTCCACATGCGCACGCTGTTCAGAGACTTTACTATCACTTTGATTCATGAGAATGCTTTCGCCCAATGAACGCAGCGCCTCACCAAGCGGCTTGAGCTCTTCAGGGAGATCATCTACAGACAGCTTCGCTTCTTCGGGAGCGTGCATCATCGTTCTGATATAGTATATCAACGTTTGCTCATACGTGCGGTCCAGCACGGTATCAACCCCTTTATCTTAAACGAATTAGGTTTCTATAGGTCAGCTTCTTTTCTGAAAAACCGGATAAGTCAAACTAAAAGGTTATAATCTTATCCGGCGCATCACTTATAAACTATGGTATTTTAACATATTTTATCACAATTCCATGTAAAAGTCAACAAATAATTTTATAAAACCTGACTGATAAGTTTTATATCATGCGCTGCAGCAACTCCTATTATCGAATCAGAAAACACGCTCATGGAAAGAATCCATGAGCGTGAAATTGGTTGGTGGAGCCGAGGGAGGTTCTGAAGTTTTCACGAACTTTCCCCTATTCAACGAGAATAAGCGAACACATGCGATTCTACGAACTTGTAAAAGCCGCATCCTACCTGCTATCTATCATATCCATAAGGCTGATTTCGTGGTGATGGTGGAGCCTATCGCTCCGTACCCATAAATATTATACACCAATAGCGCTATTTAGTCAAACACTTTTGCAAGCCATATTTATACAAAAAGATCCGACTATGATATGAAAATCATAGCCGGATCCTTCTTCTGTTGGACATTTAACTGAGGTCTCTGTTAGTCAATAAGATTATCTCTATGCGATCTTGATAGACAAGCACCTTCTCGACATACTTCTGTATGAATTTTCTGACTACAAGCTCATCCGCTCTCATTAGCTCGTAATAGTTACTAATAGCATGCTGCACCTCAGACACCTTAATTTTTTTCCTGTCTAACTGCTGTTTCAGTTCCCCTATCTTGCCTTCATAAAGGATTTTCTGCTTACCAAGAGCGTCCAGCTTATCTGCCACGAGTTCTGCCGATATGCCGTTTTCAATGCTCCTTATAAGGTTATTGATCTTAGTCTCTATAGCCTTCTTCTTGCGTTCATATTCACGGATATTGCTTAATAATCCGCCGCTATTCTCTGACATATACACATTCAGGTTTTTAGTGACATTCTTGACGATATTGCTTCCTAAAAGTAAGGACTTTAGCTGTAGTAATACAAATTTTTCGATATACTGTCTGTTTATAGGCTTATTCCTGCATCCGTTATTACTCCTTCGTCCGCTGCATTTGTATGTGACATACAGCTTATCGTTCTTACCTGACCTATTACGTTCTCCATACATCTTTTTGCCACATTCTCCACAGTAAATCTTATCCTTAAGCAGATAGTGTTCTTTCGTGGAGTGGGCATATTTTGTGCTCCCGAACTGACTCGTTGGTCTCTACCGTTATAATTCATTTTTCATGTCTAAAATATAAAATTCCTAATTCGGCCTCTAATAATCTTTGGTAGCATGGGAAAACATCATCTACTATCAATCTCCTGATGCTATCAACTTCATATTTATCATTATTTTCCACAAAACGTTTGCCATAAGTTGAGATCATGAATATTCCCTCGCAGAAATTATCCGCATTATTGCTGAACATAATCTTTGCAGCAAAAAATGAACCTATCCTATTATGTCTCTCGTCACGTGCACTCATATAATATTCTGGATTTCTCTTGTTTGATAAAGAAGCTTTATCATTACAAAACACAGCAGTATCATTGCCATTTATCAGTTGATTATAAACGGTTTCTTTTTTTGAAACATATTCATTTAATGGACGCAACATTGTTAATTCTCTTCCAACAACCCATTTCCAATCCTTGTCCTCTTGTTTTGCATCTTGATATGTATACCTATATATAAATGATACTGACATGTTTTCTTTGTTAATATTTGTTATATTTGACATAACATTTGCAAATGATTTGCAGATTTCAGTTAGATACTCATGAACATCATATGGAATATATTTATTATCTATATAAAACTTTGTATTATAAGAAATATTAACCAAATAATCTCTTTTTCTTTCATTTAATTCATATGTACTTGAATATGCAAACCGTGCAGCTTTGTTTTCCCAAAAAGTCTTCTTGTCTTTACTATCCTTTACTTGAAAATAGATGATGCCGAGAATATCTAAGAATACAAATATTGCAGTAATTATCCATTTTACAACATTATTCATAAAATTACCTAAAAACTCCATCAAAAACGGTATTAAAAACGGTAAGATTATACATACAAGAATCTTAGTAAATTTGGTTTCTCTAAGTTTGTTCTTCATTGCACCTTCTCCTTTTCTTAAAAATTTTATAATGCTAATGTTTGTTTGCTCAATATATCATCTGATATTTTACGCTTTTATGTTATCAAAATTATTTCCAGAAGTCAATATCAAACCTCACAATATAAAAATGCGTAAAAATGCTAATAAACAAACTTAAAAAATATTGCTTTTAGTCATATATTATGATATAATTATTAATGCCACGTAAGTTAATAATCACAATAGGCACATGTATTTTTACCAATTCGGTAAAAATGCTGGGCTCTATTTCACATGTGTTTATTGTGTTACTATATGACTTGCGTGGCAGCAATCATGGAGCGAAGCATTTTTCGTGTGTCGCTCTGATTGGGCGGCACACTTTTAATTCTAGGAGGAATTTGTATGAAGAAATTACTAAGTCTCATGTTGGCAACTGCTATGCTGCTAGCGGTTATGCCAGTCATGACTATATATGGTGCAGGAATTATGGACAGCGGCACCTGTGGCGATAATCTCACGTGGGTACTTGATGATGAGGGCGCGCTCACCATCAGCGGTACAGGAGATATGACTAATTGGTATTGGTATAGTGATGATTCTGTACCGTGGTATGATAGTTATCCGTATATCAAGAAGGTTATCATATGTGACGGTGTCACAAGCATTGGCTATTGTGCGTTTTACAAATGCACCAGCCTCACAAGTATAACCATACCTGACAGCGTGACAAGCATTGGCTGGAGTGCGTTTTACAACTGCACCAGTCTCACAAGTATAACCATACCCGACAGCGTGACAAGCATTGGCGATAGGGCGTTTAGTGGCTGCACCAGCCTTGCAAGTATAATCATACCGAACAGCGTAACAAGCATTGGCGAATCTGCGTTTTACTATTGTGCAAGCCTCGCAAGCATAACTATACCGAACAGCGTAACAAGCATTGGCTATTGTGCGTTT
>JAFLUQ010000034.1:13409-18063 GCA_022508735.1 Oscillospiraceae bacterium
CTCGCAAGCATAACTATACCGAACAGCGTAACAAGCATTGGCTATTGTGCGTTTAGCAATACAGCATACTATAATAATGAATCGAACTGGAGCGACAATGTGCTCTACATTGGAAACCATCTAATTGCAGCAAAGAACAATGTCTCTGGGCTTTATGAAATAAAACCAGGAACGATTACTATTTCCGGTAGTGCGTTTTACAGATGCACCAGACTCACAAGCATAACCATACCCGACAGCGTGACAAGCATTGGCGATGGGACGTTTAGTGGCTGCACCAGCCTCACAAGCATAACCATAGGTAATGGCGTGACGAGCATACGCGAAGATGTGTTTTCCTGTTGCGAAAGTCTCACAAGCATAACCATACCTAACAGCGTAACAAGCATTGGCAGTGGTGCGTTTAACTCCTGCGACAGCCTCACAAGCATAACCATAGGGAATGGCGTGACAAGCATTGAGAGTTGGGCGTTTTCTAGCTGCAAAAACCTCAAAGATGTATACTACAACGGAAGTGAGGAAGATTGGAAAAAGATTGATATAGCAGATTACAATACTAATCTCACAAATGCTACTATTCACTTTATCAGCTCCATACCCGACAATCCACAGCCCGATGAGCCGCTTCCGGAAATTAATCGCACAATATCACTCTCATTTACAGGCGGAGACAATATTAGATATGATGCAGATGCCGAGATTTATAACACTAACAGCTTTCCATTTACCCTTCTGTTTGACAATCTGTTTATATCAGGTGATTTTGACAGAGAGGACGCTTCCGCACACAATGTCAAGGCGAATGTAACTCTGCCGAATGGATTCAGCTTTGAACAAAACGCAGATGTTAAGAAAAAAAGCTATGCCTTTGACGAAATTGAGTGGACAGTATTTATAAGTGAAACAATATATCTGAGAAATCCGCCGGTAGGTCTGTCTCAAATAAGGGCTCATGTGACCGGGGATAACGTAAATACTGCCGATTTTACATACAATATAGTGATAGACCGTTACGCATTTGATGTAGACATATACAGAGCCGATTTCCTTACTACTTCAAGTCTTGGCAGAACAATGGAAGATACATATTTTAATCTCTCCGAATCACCAAGCCAGCGACTCCGCGCGGCAGGACGAGAGTGCGGAATGGACGGAGCAGCAGGTGCGTGGAATGCATTCATGGATACCCTCAAAATGATTGACAATCCTTCAAGCATTGTAGACTATGCCTTTGAAGAAAAGGATATGTATGAAGCCATTATTATGAGTCTGTTTGAGAGTTCGGTCGATTATAAGGTAATGAGCTGTATAAATAATGACATCACAAAGCAGACGAGGAACTTTGTAAGCGAAGTTACTTCTCAAATGGAAACAATATTTGAGTATCAAGGATTCAGTACAATTGATTTAAAAAAGCTATCCAAAGAAGAGAAAGACAACCTATTCAAAAACTGTGATGCTGCATTCAAAAAAGCTCACCCTGATGCGGCTGCTATCGGAGATATAACAAGTTTTATCGGTAAGGCTATTGATTATGCGAGCGACTTTCAATCTTTGTGCGAACAGATAAACGCATACTATAATATAAGGCTGCTGAGTGATTCAATGAAGCAGATAATGACAGATATGTATAACTCTTGCCCAAGTGATAATCCGGCACTTAAACAGGCGCTCAGAGACTGTATAGGTGTGATGAATACAAGCGATGATGAATTTACGCAGAGAATGGTGGCAAATCTTATCGGACTTACAGGAAAAAATGTTGCTGAGGCAGGCATAAAGGAGTTTTGGAAGGGCGCTAAACAGTCGTTTCAAATGGCACATCCTGCAGCGTTTGTTTTTCAGTCAGCGTATGATGCCGGAAAGTATGTTACTCAGGTATGCTATAACTCTGATAAGATACAGGAAAAGTATTGCAAAATCATAGCTTTGGTCAACACTGAGAACCTACTATACACAGTTTATAATGATTCAAAGAACAGGTTTATGTCAAATAAGACTAAGGAAAACGCACAAAGCTATAACAGTGCCGTTGATATAATGTTTAATATGCTTGATAATGATTGTAAGTATGCAACGGCGTTTGCCGATGCTTTGGACAGCTCTCTCGTTGGACAGATTACAAATGCCTTAGGAGATACAACAACGGAAGATTTTAAAAAGTCAGTGTCAAGTATTCGATCATCTACCGATATTTTCCACGAAACTGTTCTCACTTACTGGATTGGCGAGCTTGAATCAGAGGGGAACGACAGATACAAGGAGTATGAATATCTGCTTGACGAATCCTGGGAGCGTATGAAAAAGCGATATAACATTGCCTGCCCAGTTGACGTTTACATCTATGATAAAAACGGAGTAATCGTGGGCTCTGTAGTTGATAATGTTCCATACTGCCGACCGGACGCAAATATTACAATTGCGGTTGAAGGCGACAAAAAGACCGTTTATATGTACGGCGAAGAAGAATACAAAATTTCTTATATTGGCAATGACATAGGTGCTATGGACATAAATATTGCAGAGTACGATGATGAAGGCAACATAACGCGCAATGTCTATTTTAATAATATTGAACTTGTGGACGGTTTGACATACACCTCAAATGACAGCGGAGAAAGCTCAGTGAAAGATGCGTACGTTCTTACAGATGAAAATGATACAGACGTTATCCCCGAATATGATACTATAAACAATTCTGATAGCGTGACATATTCGGCAAATGTGGAAAGAGGATATTTTACCGAACAAGCATCTGTCTCACACGAACTGCATGCCGGAGAAAATGCCAAAATAACAGCTTATATTCCCGAAGGATATAAATTTATCGGTTGGGTAACTAATACCGGAGAAAATATTTTTGCCGATGAAACGAGCATAAGCACAACTATTTGTATGCCTGCGCATGATATTACAATCATAGCTGTCATAGAGGTAGACGATGACTTTATAAACTTAAATCTGACACTTTCCAACCCCAACGATTTTGATGTTTCTGCCGTAGTCTTCTTTGCTATATATGATGACGACGATAATTTTATAAAGGTTTCATCAACCGACGTTTTAATGCCACCCGGAAAAAGCACACACAAATGTTCAATAGATACAAAAGGGATTCCAATTGGTACATATACAGCAAAAGTTTTTGTTTGGCGTGACAGAGAAGGCTTAAGGCCAATATCGTTACCAACAAATTTACGAGTTGAGATTTATTGAAATAAGGACAGTACAAGTTATACACATTAGCGTAAACAGAAAAAGCATATCGAGCTATGGAAACTTCAGTCCATAGCTCTTTTATATACAAAATCCACAAAAGAAATTTATCGCTACAATCACATTATAAACAAACTCTGGCATTGACAGCTATACCCACGTGTGATAATATGATTTTGTCCTAAAAATGTTATATGAGGGATTAAGATGTATAAATGTGCCAAATTATATTTTGAATGTTTCCGTATGACAGTTATAAACCGCTATAAGCCTATTATTTTAGATTTCTTTGCAGGTGTTGGCTGTTATTTCACAGTTGCTGAAATATTGTCGGTTGAAGCCCTTTTTAATACTGATATCGGATATACAATCATACGTTCCTTTTGGTCAATACCGATAGCTGCTTTTATTCTATTTATTGCAGTGTGGAAAAATTGGATTGGCATAAAGTATAGTTGTTCTATTGCCAATACAGATGTGAAGATCACACTTCAAATTGGTAATATATTTGACGGTGATGGTGCCATAATAATTCCTGTCAATACTTCTTTCGATACTTCTACAGCCGATGGAACTGTCAAAACACATAGTATACAAGGGCAATTTCAAGAATTATACTTCAAGCGCAAAATAGAAAAACTTAATGAGCAAATAAAATATGGTTTAAAAAATATAGATATGTATTACAGCGGAGAGCGTAATCTATATCCAATCGGTACAACTTGTAAGGTTATTGCAGGCAATAAACAATTCTATCTTTTAGCCGCCGCTAATAGCAATGTACATGGTAACTTAAGTGTTACACCAAGTGAAATTTCTTCGGCGCTGACGAGTTTATGGAAAAACATTCACATAATTGGCGATGGTGAAACACTACTAATACCTCTCATATGGACAGGACGCGCTGGAATTCAGGATGCCCAACGCGATAAGATAACAAGAGAAATAATTTCTTCTTTTGTCGCTGCAACATATAATATAAAGCCAACTGAAAAACTCATTATTTACATTAACCCGACAGATATTATAAATAAAACGATTGACTGGAACAGCATATGTGATTATTTAAAATATGTATGTACCTTTTATCCTGTTTAACATGCGTTAGCGTAAATGCAAAAGCATTATCGAGCTATGAAAACCTCATTCCATAGCTCTTTTTATATTCACTAACTATAATCACGTAAACGGTATTTAGCGATCTCCCCCTCTCCCTATTGAGCTTGAATAAATAATGTACACTTCAAGAGCACTTTTTGTGCACTTTGAAATCGAGATATCCCTCGTTCGACCTATCAAAGAGCACTTGAGCACATCAAGGTAGATAACTGTTTTTATTTATCCACACAAAAGAAAAATCACGCACAGGGATCAATTCCTTGTGCGTGAAATTGGTTGGTGGAGCCGAGGGGAGTTGAACCCCTGTCCGAAAACATAT
>JAFLUQ010000035.1 GCA_022508735.1 Oscillospiraceae bacterium
ACTTGATATCGTTTCATTTTTTGACCCTCATTTCTGTTAAATTATACCCCCAATTAAGTGCTCTGTCAAGCGCCTAAATTCAAAGAAACCGCATAATACCGCGAAATTTGTCTGTAATCAAATTGTAACAATAGATATTGTGGTTTGCCTATTGACATTCACCAAGATATAGTGTATAATACCCAATAGTGAAAGAAGGAGTGGAATTCATATGAAAATCATAAAAAGAAATAAGGCTGAGGTAGATTTCGACATAAATAAAATAACAGCCGCTGTGACAAAGGCAAACAACGTCGTTGAAGACGACGAGAAGATGACCCCAAAGCAGATCCAGCGCATTTCCGACTCCGTTATGAAGGCCTGCGAAAAGATGGGCCGTGCTCTTTCCGTTGAGGAAATTCAGGATCTTGTTGAGAAGCAGATCATGTCTCACGGAGCCTATGAGGTGGCAAAGAGGTACATAACCTATCGCTATACCCGAAGCCTTGTGCGTAAATCTAACACCACTGACGACCAGATCCTTACCCTCATCGAGTGTAACAACGAGGAAATAAAGCAGGAGAATTCCAATAAAAACCCCACCGTCAACAGCGTTCAGCGCGACTATATGGCCGGTGAGGTCAGCAAGGACATAACCGAGCGCATTCTTCTCCCCCCGGACATCGTGGAGGCTCACAAGCAGGGCATCATCCACTTCCATGACGCTGACTACTTTGCTCAGCATATGCACAACTGCGACCTCGTTAACCTCGAGGATATGCTCCAGAACGGAACAGTTATTTCCGGCACGATGATCGAGAAGCCCCACAGCTTCTCCACGGCCTGCAATATCGCCACACAGATCATTGCGCAGGTGGCCTCAAGCCAGTATGGCGGTCAGTCAATATCCTTGACACATCTGGCCCCCTTTGTGCAGGTTTCCCGCGAGAAGATAAACGCGGCCGTTCGCCGCGAGCTGGCCGATCTCGGCCCGCTGCCCTCTGAGGAAAAGATCGCCGCTATTGTTGAGAACCGTCTGCGTGAGGAAATCGAGCGCGGCGTTCAGACCATACAGTATCAGGTCGTAACTCTTATGACCACTAACGGACAGGCTCCCTTTGTGACCGTGTTCATGTATCTTAACGAGGCCAAGGATCCCCAGCTTAAGAAGGATCTTGCCATGATAATCGAAGAGGTTCTGCGCCAGCGTTATCAGGGCGTTAAGAACGAGGCCGGCGTATACGTAACTCCCGCCTTCCCCAAGCTTATATATGTGCTTGAGGAGGACAATATAACCGAGGATTCCCCCTATTGGTATCTCACGCGCCTTGCGGCCAAGTGCACAGCCAAGCGCATGGTGCCCGACTATATATCTGAAAAGATCATGCTTCAGCTCAAGGTGGACAAGGCCGGTAACGGCAACTGCTACACCTGCATGGGCTGCCGCAGCTTCCTGACCCCTTATATCGACGAAAACGGCGAGCCTAAGTATTACGGCCGCTTCAATCAGGGCGTTGTAACTATCAACCTTGTTGACGTTGCCTGCACCGCCATGCGCGACGGTAAGGGTGAAAAGGGCTTCTGGGATGTGCTTGAGGAGCGCCTTGAGCTGTGCCACCGGGCACTCCAGTGCCGTCACGAGCGCCTTGAGGGCACTCTTTCTGACGCGGCCCCCATTCTCTGGCAGTATGGCGCGCTGGCCCGTCTCGAGAAGGGTGAGCCCATAACCAAGCTGCTCCACGGCGGATATTCCACCCTTTCGCTCGGCTATGCCGGCCTTTGGGAATGTGTTTATGCCATAACCGGCAAAAAGCTCACCGAACCCGAGGGCGAGGAATTCGGCCTTCGCATTATGAAGGCTCTGAACGCGGCCTGCGCCAAGTGGAAGGCCGAGGAAAACATCGACTATTCTATCTACGGCACCCCCCTCGAGTCCACTACATATAAATTTGCCAAGGGCCTTCAGCGCCGCTTCGGCATAATCGAGGGCGTGACCGACAAGAACTATATCACCAACAGCTACCATGTGCATGTTACCGAGCCCATTGACGCCTTTGAGAAGCTGGCGCTTGAATCCAAGTTCCAGGCGCTCTCCCCCGGCGGCGCTATCAGCTATGTTGAGGTGCCCGATATGCAGCATAATGTGGAGGCCGTTGTTGATGTAATGAAGTTTATTTACGACAATATCATGTATGCCGAGCTGAACACCAAGTCTGACTACTGTCAGGACTGTGGCTACGACGGTGAGATCCAGATCGTAGAGGAAGACGGTAAGCTTATCTGGAAATGCCCCAATTGCGGAAACACTGAGCAGAGCCGCATGAACGTTGCCCGCCGCACCTGCGGATACATCGGCACCCAGTATTGGAATCAGGGCCGCACGCAGGAGATTCAGGAGCGAGTTCTCCACCTTTAATAGGAGTTGATCGATTTGTACTACGGCGAGATAAAAAACTGCGACATAGCCAACGGAATAGGCGTTCGCGTGACGCTGTTCGTCTCGGGCTGCACAAATCGCTGCAAGGGCTGCTTCCAGCCAGAAACTTGGGACTTCAATTTCGGCAGGCCTTACACCACCGAAACTGAGGAGGAGCTTATCCGCCTGATGAAGCCCGGATATATACGCGGCCTGACGATTTTGGGAGGCGAACCCTTTGAGCCGGAAAACCAGCCGACCGTGCTGTCGCTCCTTCGCCGTATAAAAAAAGAATATCCAACGAAGGACGTATGGATATTCACGGGCTTTCGTTATGACGACGAGCTTATAAAGGAAGGCGCTTATCCTCACCGCGAGGAGACCGACGAGATACTTTCTCTCATAGACATTCTTGTGGACGGCCGCTTCGAGGAGGAGAAGAAGAACATAATGCTTAAGTTCCGCGGCTCGGAAAACCAGCGCGTAATAGACGTAAAAAAGACCCGCGAGACCGGTGAAATTATCCTTTGGGATGAGGCGGGTTCCAACAATTAACTAAAAAACACCAACCTTTTGCGAGGGGTACCGCTAAGCGGCCCCTCGCGTTTTTTCGGTTGAGAACACTGGCAGAAATATAACCTGATGGGTTATTGCCTTTGTGCCGGGCAGCGGTTATAATATAAGCATGAAGCGCTTCAAAAAAACAAAAAGGAGATATTGATATGAAAGTAAGTCCTGAAAAAACAGGCCGCCAGATCGCGGCGATGAGAAAGACCGCAGGCCTCACTCAAAGTGAGCTTGGTGACCGTTTGGGAGTTTCCTATCAGGCTGTGAGCAAATGGGAACGCGGCGAGACCTTGCCCGATGTGGGACTTTTGCCGGACCTCGCCGGAGTGCTGCGCACGACTGTTGACAGCCTGCTCACGGGAGGTGAAAAAATCATGAACTACCGCGGCAGGGTAACTGTTGCCGATATGCGTGAGGGCATTGGCTGTCTCGGCCGCATGGGCGAGCTGCTTGGAAGAGATAACCCCATATACCGCCACGCTGTTGACGGCATAAATAAGGGCATGAACACCGATATTGAAGCCGCCTTTGTCAACGACAGTATTTTTGAGTGTTTCGTGGCTGAGGCCCTTATCCAAAACCTCATCAGCGGCTCATACGTCGATATTACCGATGTAAAAAACAGCTTTAAGTCTGATAAATTCCGCAGTATCGTCTGTGATTATGCGGCAAAATACGGCATTGTGTAAAAAAAGTGAGGGGCAACGTTAAGCGGCCCCTCGCTTTTTTTCGGTTCATTCTACGCTCTCAATAGTACTGCAATATCAGCCAGACACGGTCAAAGCGGCGGGCAAGCAGGTCCTCTTGGCGTATGCAGAAATAGATCCTGCCGCAGTCGCAGAACGTAAAATTTTCCTCCTCCAAATCCGCAATATCCAGCTGTAACAGCAATCTCCAATCCTCAAGAGCGGTCTTCATTTTTTCTTCCCGCTCTGCCTGAGGGATCTTAGCCAAGCCTTCAGGATCGCCGGTGTAATATCCGCTGGAGGCAAACACACAATCTGACATGATGCTTCCCTGGGTCACATGCGGCCAGCCAAGCAGCTTGGAGGTGTTCTCCGCTATATCCAGCTCCTCGTAAATTTCATCGATTTCACCGGTATAGAACCAATAGGCATCATCATCAAGGTAAAGGCGAAAATCCTCCATGTCAATATAGGAGGTGCCGGGCTCCATAGCGATTTGCAGCATTGGAAAGCGGTGATCCGTTTCCAAATCCTCCGGAACCTGAGCGGGCACGAGTGTGGAGCTATCTTCAAACCAGAACACACGGGCGCAGCCGGCGTCCTTGGGGTCAAAGCCACAGCGCATGGTCTCCATTTCATAGAAAAATGAAAGCAGTCCCGTTTTCGGCAGCAGTCCTTCCGCGTCCATCGGGGCAAGCTCCGCACAGTTGAACTGGGCTATAAATGACATAGGGCGGCTTTTCACTACTTCATCATAGTCTTCTCCCTCATAATAAGGCCAAACGAAATCAGCCGGCACATCCGGCACGCCGCCGAAGCGGGTGCCGCCAACAACAGCCGCCGCTTTACCGCCTATATCTAAACCAATGTAGTTCCGGCACAAATCCTTTACTTCTTTTTTTAGCATCTTTTTTATGTTCAAAGTTATCTTCCTTTCGATAATTCTTCTCTTGTCACTTTACGCTATTCTTCACTTATGCTTATATTTATCCCCATTGTTTCGCCGCTAAGGGCAATGTTAAGATATACGTTGTCCTTCTTCATGGGGATTCCGAGGGCGGCGAGGTCGTTTATGCCCTCAAGCTCCTCATAGCCGTCCGCCCTCAGCGCCTCAACGTATTCCTCACTTTCCTCACGGGTAATGTCCGTAAGGATAACGGAGCAGTAGCCCATGTTTTCGTCTATTATCATCTCCGAGGGCTTGCCGTGCTCCGGCTCTGGTATCATTTTTGTGTATTTGTTTTTCGGCCATTTGTCTATCTCGCCGGTCTCGTAATTCTTTTCTCCGCAGGCCGTCAGCATAAGACAGGCGGCAAGCAGAATAATTATCAGCTTCTTTTTCACGCCTCTGCCTCCCAACCCTTGCACACGTCCACCCAGCCAAGCGGGCGGGAATATTTTTCAAGCTCGTCTATAGTCAGCTCTATGGCGCTGTTGCCGCTGCCGCAGGCCGGGAAAACGGTGGCAAAGCGTTTAAGCGAGCTGTCGAGGTATACGTCTACCCCATCATTTATGCCAAAGGGGCAGACTCCCCCTACCGCGTGGCCGATGAGCTCCTCGGCCTGCTCTGGGGTCAGCATCTTTGCCTTTACCCCAAAGCGCGCCTTATATTTTGCATTGTCGATCTTCGCGTCTCCGGCGGTCACAATAAGTATGGGCTTTTCTGTCATAAAAGACAGGGTCTTGGCTATTCTTCTCGGTTCACAGCCAAGGGCCTCTGCGGCCAGCTCGACCGTGGCACTGGAATGCTCCAGCTCACGTATGCGTCTTTCTATGCCAAACTCGCTGAAATATTTTTTCACTCTTTCAATAGACATTTTACTCACTCCTTTTCTATTATTTTATAACTTTTTTATATCTATGTCAAGAAAAAAACACAGGTTTGCCGGTTTGCAAACCTGTGGTGTCATATTTTTTGTACAGCAGCGTCTAACTAATCCATATGCACAAGCTCTACCGCATGTGCTATACAGGGTATGCTCTCGCCCTGAAGCACCGTTGTGGGGCTGAGCAGCGCGCCTGTCGCCGCGAACAGCACTCTTTTCCATTCGCCGCTGTCGAGCCTCGGCAGAACATAAGAGCAGAGCACGCTTGCCGCGCAGCCGCAGCCGCTGCCGCCGGCGTGTACGTCCTGCTTTTCGCGGTCGAACATCATCTCTCCGCAGTCGTGATAGTTGTTTTCGAGGCAGATGCCGTTCTGCCGGAGCAGCTCCCGGGTCAGCTCCTTGCCTATAACCCCCAGATCGCCCGAGAATATGGCGTCGTAGTCCTGAGGGCCGGCAGCTATATTCTTGAAATGATTCTCAATAGTGTCGGCAAAGGCCGGGGCCATAGCACTACCCATGTGGTTGGCGTCGGTAATGCCTTTGTCGACAATTGCGCCTATGGTGGCCGCCGAAACACCTATTTTGCCGTTAAACCCCAAGAGCACGGCACCGGCGCCCGTCACCGTCCACTGAGCTGAGGGCGGGCGCTGGCTGCCGTATTCTAGCGGCGTGCGGAACTGCTTTTCGGCACTGCAAAAGTGACTTCCGGCGCTGGCAATAATATGGCTTCCGTAGCCTCCGTCGAGTAAGGCCGAAGCGGCTATCAGCCCCTCTGCCATGGTCGAGCATGCACCGAATACCCCAAGAAACGGAATATTCATGTCTCTGACCGCAAAGGAGGTAGCCACGCACTGATTGAGCAGATCTCCGCCCGTGGCGGCGTCTACCTCCTGACTGCTGACGCTCCCCTTTTGCAGGCAAAGGGTTATAGCCTCGTTTTGCAGTCGGCTCTCTGCCTTTTCCCAGTTGGATTCGCCAACGTATTCGTCCGGTTCAATTTTGTCAAAGCACTCTCCAAGAGGGCCTTCGCCCTCTTTTTTTCCGACTACCGAGGCATAGGCCTCTATTCTTGGCGGCTTGTTGAAGCGGATCGTGCCGCGTCCAAGTGTCTGCATAGTTACTCACCTCAAAAACAAATAATATATTAATCCCGCAATTATGGAGGCTCCCGTGCCGTAAACTATCACCGGCCCCGCAACAATAAACATCTTTGCCCCAACGCCGGTGACCCAGCCCTCTGTTCTGTATTCCATGGCCGGAGATACCACCGAGTTGCTGAAGCCGGTTATGGGGACAAGGGTGCCCGCCCCGGCAAATTTTGCGATTTTTTCAAACACACCGAAGGCCGTCAGTATTGCGGCCAAAAGAATCAGGCTTATGCTGACTGATGACGCGGCCAAGGTATCGCTAAGGCCGCGGCTGAGAAAGAAGTGCCTGAGTCCTTCCCCTATAATGCAGACCGCACCTCCCACGAGGAAGGCCTTCAGACAGTCGCTCCATATGGGCGAATTTTTGGTATAGCTTTCAACCATTTTTTCGTATTCTTGATTTGTCATATGGTCCTCCTAAATCAATGCTGTCTGTAAATCGGCCGTAAAGCCTTTGTGCATAAGAGCGGCACGCAAAATGCAAAGCGCTGCCGCCGCGGCTATAACAGCTATTTTTCTGTACATAGAAATCAACTCCTATGACCTTATATTTCCCTTTACAATCAGTTTTATTCAAAATAAAAAAATGCAGAAGAAGCTTGTTCTCCTGCATTTTAATTTGTGTTTGAATTACTCAGTGGGCTCTATGTCAAGATCAATGGGAAGATCGGCGTCAGTATTATCCTCGTCTACGGCATTATTTGCGGCGGCCTTAGCCTCGCGCTGAGCCTTAAGAGCCGCGTCAAGAGCTTCATCATTTGTGGTAACCTTAATCTCATCTGTCCACTTATCGAGAAGCTCCATAAACTTCTGCTGGCCCTGCTGCATTTTTATGTTCCCATACTCTTCGTCAACGGAGGGATCAAGCGCATAACGCTGAATGATGTGGTAGCCATAGCTGGACTTAACAGGTTCCTGGCTCCATGAGCCGATCTCAAGGGCCTTTGTTCCCTCATAGAACTCTGTAACCATCTCACCGTCAGTGAAAACGTAGTATTCCTGATTTTCCATGCCGGGATCCTCATTGTACTCCGCGATAAGAACGTCTATATCCTCACCGGCGTTGAGCTTTTCAATAACCTCATTGGCCTTGGCAAGAGCTGCCTCGTCGTTGGAGCCATCTGCCTCGGTCGTGATCAGAACATGCTTAACCTTGAAATAGGTGTCGTCGTTATAAAGCTGGGCCATATCCTCATCGCTGACCTCGCACTCGCCGCCGGGAGCCATGGTGGCCTCAAGCAGCTTGTTTATGATATTTGCCCTGCGAAGATAGCGGCTGACAGCGGCATCACTGGTGCAATATTCGGCAAGATACTCATTATAGCCGTCTTCGCCGCCGAAATTATTCTCAATAACATTCTTTTTTTGCTCATCAACCTCTTTAGCTACGGCATCAACGTTAACGTTGTACTCAGCAGCCTTCTGCTCGGCCACAACAAGCTGGATCATCTCTTCAAGGGAGCTTTCGCGGATGTAGTCGCCCAGAGTCTGACCGCCCATATCCTGGCTTTCCCAATTGTCACCACCGCCCATATACGGCGTGTAGTAACCGGCAGTAGTATAGTAGGCAAAATTGAAATCTGAGAGCTTAAGCTCCTCATCACCTATAGTTGCCACAACGGTTGCGTCGTAATCGTTTTCTTGGCCGACATTTTTCTGCTTCTTCACCGAGCAGCCGGAAAAAGCAAGCATACCGCTCATAATGAGAGCTGCGGCAGACATAAATTTCTTATTCATTGGTTCATCCTCCTTAAACTTTTTAAGAACAAAGTATATTATACACTATTCTTCTTTGCTTTGCAAGCTTTTTAACACATTGTTAATATTTTTTATGATATTCTTTTCGCTGCTTAGCTTTCCACGGGAAAGAATATACGGTTTTTCGCCTGCTCCGTAGAGAATTTTCCCCCTATTGTTAGCTGCCAGCTCCATAATAAGCTCAATCGGAGGCGGGGACGAGGTGCTGAGCTTAAAGACGATGCCGCTCTCGCTGTGGCTTATCTCAACAACGCCAACCTCACGGGCCTTGGCACGTATCATTGCAACGTCCATCAGGAGGCTCACCGGCTCGGGAATATTGCCGTAACGGTCTTCAAATTCTTCTTCGGCCCGGTCGCGGTCGTAGCGGCTTTCTATGGCGGCAATGCGCTTGTAGGCCTCTATACGCAGCTCAGACGTTGGGATATATTTGTCGGGAATATATGCGCTGACATCTATCTCAACAACTGTTTCCTCTTTTTTGGGCCGCTCCGGGAGCCCCATTGCCTCATTAACGGCCTCCTCTAAAAGCGTGCAGTACATATCGTAGCCAACAGCGGCCATAAAGCCGTGCTGCTCGGGGCCGAGCACGTTGCCGGCGCCGCGTATCTCAAGGTCGCGCATGGCTATCTTGAAGCCGCTGCCGAACTCGGTGAACTCACGTATGGCGCGCAGGCGCTTCTCTGCCACCTCGTCGAGGCTCTTGTCGCGCTTATATGTGAGATAGGCATAGGCCAGACGGTTGCTGCGCCCCACGCGGCCGCGAAGCTGATACAGCTGGCTGAGTCCCATGCAGTCTGCGTTTTCGATGATTATCGTGTTTACGTTGGGTATATCAAGGCCGGTCTCAATTATGGTGGTGCAGATGAGCACGTCTATCTCACCCTCCATTACACGCATCATGGTCTCTTCAAGCTCTGCCTCACTCATGCGGCCGTGGGCCACAGCCACGTGGGCGTCGGGCACCATTTCGGCTACGCGGTTAGCTATGCGGTCAAGCGAGGCTATGCGGTTGCAGAGGTAGTATACCTGCCCTCCGCGCCCCAGCTCACGGGTTATGGCGTTGTGGATCACAGCCTGATTGTATTCCATAACGTATGTCTGAACCGGGTAGCGGTCGCCCGGCGGGGTCGTCAGCACCGACATATCGCGTATGCCGACCATTGCCATGTGCAGAGTCCTCGGTATGGGCGTTGCGCTGAGGGTCAGAACGTCCACATTTTTCTTGAGCTCTTTTATCTTTTCCTTGTGGGCCACGCCAAAGCGCTGCTCCTCGTCCACTATGAGAAGGCCCAGATCCTTGAACTTCACGTTCTTTTGCAGCAGCTTGTGAGTGCCCACAACTATGTCGCACTCGCCTGTCTCAAGCATTCTGAGCGTTTCTTTCACCTGCTTAGGCTTACAGAAGCGGCTTAGCATTCTAACGGTCATCGGGTAACCGCTCATGCGCTGCACAAAGTTGTTGTAGTGCTGGCTGGCGAGTATGGTAGTGGGCACGAGATAGGCCACCTGCTTGCCGTCCATAACGGCCTTGAAGGCGCCGCGCATGGCCACCTCGGTCTTGCCGAAGCCCACGTCGCCGCAGAGCAGGCGGTCCATAGGCCGGGCCTTTTCCATGTCACGCTTCATTTCGTCGCTGCTGCGAAGCTGATCCTCAGTCTCCTCATAAATAAATTCCGACTCAAACTGATGCTGCCATGGAGTGTCGGGCGCAAAGGCAAAGCCTTGGCTCCTTTCGCGCTCGGCGTAAAGCTTCACAAGGCCGTCGGCTAAGTCCCGGACGGACTGCTTTACCTTGCGCTTTGCGCTTGCCCATTCACTGCTGCCGAGGCGATTCAGGCGCACGGCCCGGTCTTCACTGCCGCCAACATACTTACTTATATTATCCAGCTGTCCAACCGGGATAAACAGGTGATCCTCGCCCCGGTATTCGAGCTTGATGTAGTCGCGGACTATTTTATTCACCGTCATTCTTTCAATGCCGAGGTACTTTCCTATGCCGTGTATCTTGTGCACCACATAGTCGCCTACCTCGAGCTTGTCGATATTTCTTATCTTTTGCTCGTTCTCGCTGCGGCGGTAGCTGCGGCGCTTCTTTTCCTCGGCGAATATCTCGCGGTCGCTGACGATGACGGTGTTTATCAGCGGATACTCGAAGCCCTTAGTAAGACTGCCGCGCATGACAGCTATAACGTTTTCCGCCAGCTCGCTGTCAGGCTCGCACATAGCCGCGGAAATACCGCGGTCGGTAAGGGCCTGAGTGAGCCTTTGGGCGCGGCCTGTGCTGCCGCCGAGGATTATCACGCGGCTCCGCTCACGGTGCCAGCGCTCGATGTCGTCCATGAGAAATTCCACGTTTCCGCCGTAATTTCCGAGGGTCTGACAAGTCAGCTCATAAACCGCATCGGTGCGTATTTCCGCTGACTTGCGGCTCAGCGCAGACAGGCAGATAGTGGAGCGTCGGTTAAGCGCTCTTACCAGCTCGGCGTAATCGTTCATATATTTTTTATCAGGCAGCTCCTCCCCGCTCTCTCTTAGGGCCGCCAGGTCCTCTCCCAGCTCAAACTCGGCCACCTTTGCGGCCTCGCTTATGCGCTGCGGCTCGTCAAAGAATATGAGGTCACCGTCGTCAAAATAGCTGAGCAGACTGCCGCTCTCTGCCGGAGAGGTGACCGGCACTATTTCCGCAAATTCGGTGTGATCTATTGAGAGCTGGGTCATTACGTCAAATGTTCGGAGCAGGTCTATCTCGTCGCCGAACAGCTCCATTCTGACAGGCAGCGTCATATTCGGCGAGAACACGTCTATAATACCGCCGCGCACGGCAAACTGGCCCTTCTGTGCGACGGTGTCGATGCGGGAATAGCCCGTTGCAGTGAGCTGGCGTATAAAGCGGTCGAGATTCAGAGTCTCCCCCACCGAGAGACGCATGCTGAGCGAGCGGAAGTCCTTTGCATCAGGCACGTACTGAAGCAGGCTCTCTATCGAAAGCACGCCTGTAGAGCCCTCGTCAATGGCCTTTACGGCGGAGGCGCGGTTGTTCTCCTGCTCATGGTCGGCCGCCTCCACCTTGTGAAGGAGGAAGGGCTTGGGCGGTATATATACAATTTTAGACGGCATAAAAAAGCTCAGATCGTCACTGAGCCTCTTTGCCGCCTGCTCGTTATATGTCACCACGAGCGCCCGGCCGCCCCCAACAAGACTGCTTATCATGTGGGCCTTCTGTGCGTCCGCTGTGCCGCAGACCGCGATGGGCGCGCCTTCCCTTGCCGCCGCTTCGATTTTGCGAAACTCCGCCGACGCGGAGAGAATAGATTTGATGTTCATATCAAGAAATAACCTCAATAAAAGTTAAATTATGTGGGATAAAAATAAACTCGCTTTGTAGTGTGGAGGCACAGTGGCCGGTCGAAAAAATCGTGCAGAACGGACGAAAATCAGCTTGTGTCCTCGGCTATGCCGAGGTCGCAAGCCCTCCCGACGGCGTACGTTGGTACGCCGAGTGGTGATTTTCGTTCGTAGCTTAGGGGCTTAAAACAAGAAAATTTGCCTTTATGGTAAATTTTCAACCTCATATCTTTATTATTTATCCTTAAAAGCATAAGTAACTGTAAATCAAGCTTTCCGCCCCTAAGCGATCTGTGCGATTTTTTTACGGCCACTATTTCTTATTATATTTATTCATGGCGGACTGAACGCCATTCGTTATTATCTCAGGAATTATATTTTCTATCTGCTTTATCGCCGCGGTGACGGCCACTCCGTCCTCGTAGGAGAACTTGCCGAGCACATGATCTACCATGTTGTGCTCCGCGGCGCCTACCCCGAAGCGCACTCTCGGGAATTGGTCGCAGTTAAGCTGATAGATTATATTTTTCATGCCGTTGTGGCCGCCGTCGCTGCCGCCGGGACGAATGCGAAGGGCGCCCACATTCAGGGCAACATCGTCATACATTACTATTATATTCTCGGGCGGTATCTTATAAAACGCCGCGCACTCGCGCACGCTCTCACCGCTCAGGTTCATATATGTGTGGGGCTTAAGAATTATGCACTTCTCCCCGGCTATTCTTCCCTCGCCGAGGGCGCCTTTGAACTTTAAACGATCTAACGGAATATTATAACACTGGGCCAGATAGTCAGCCGCCACAAAGCCCACGTTGTGGCGCGTCTGGGCGTATTCCCTGCCGGGATTGCCGAGACCTGCGATAAGGTACATAGAAAAACCTCCGGTTTTTTTACTTTTTTACATAGATTTCAGGCGGACTTTCATCCGCCTGAAACATCTTATTTCTATATTGATTTTACATGAACAGTGTGCTGATAGAAACTTCCTCATATATGCGTGTTATAGCCTCGGCAAATACGGGTGCAACACTGAGTATCTTTACATTATTCGGCCGATTATCCTCGGGGAGAGCGATGGTGTCGAGCACTACAAGCTCCTTTATCGGGCTGTTATTAAGCCTTTCAATGGCCGGGCCGCTGAGCACGGGGTGCGTGCAGCAGGCGTATACCTCTTTAGCGCCGCGCTCCATAAGGGCCGCCGCACCGTGAGTTATCGTGCCGGCAGTGTCTATCATGTCGTCAACAAGTATCACGCGCTTATCCTTAATGTCGCCGATTATGTTCATAACCTCGCTGACATTGGGCTTCGGGCGGCGCTTGTCGATGATAGCGATAGGCACATTGAGCCTCCTCGCAACGTTTCTCGCCCTTGTGACGCTGCCGAAGTCGGGAGAAACCACCACTACGTCTTCCATATCGTCTTTAAACTTTTCAGCGTAGTAGGGCGCTAAGATAGGCACTCCGAGAAGATGATCCACGGGAATATCAAAGAAGCCCTGTATCTGAGCGCAGTGCAGATCCATAGTGAGCACTCTGTTTGCACCGGCCTTGGTGATTATGTCGGCCACGAGCTTTGCACTGATCGGGTCACGGGCCTTGGCCTTTCTGTCCTGACGGGCATAGCCGAAATACGGAATTACCGCGGTGATTCGGCCGGCGCTGGCCCTCTTGAAGGCATCGATCATGATGAGCAGCTCCATAAGGTTGTCATTGACCGGGTTGTTGGTGGACTGAACGATGAATACGTCGCTGCCGCGAACTGTTTCATCAATGTTCACAAACACCTCTCCGTCAGAGAACTTACCGACAGTGGAGTTGCATATCGGTCTACCGAGTTTGTCGGCAATGGCCTTTGCCAGAGCCGGATTGGAATTGGCCGTGAAAATCTTAATGTTCTTTCCGTGGGATATCATCTTTTATCTCCTCTCAATAATTACAGACCGCCAAAGCACCTTTACTTCCGCCGGTCTTTCCAATCGTCCTTGATGACCTGGCGCGCCCTCGCTATTGCCAGCGCGCCGGAGGGAACCTCGTCGGTTATTGTGCTTCCGGCAGCTATATATGCCCCGCTGTTAACTGTCACGGGAGATACCAGATTTGAATTGCAGCCTATGAACGCGTTGTCGCCTATGGTCGTCTTATACTTATTCTTTCCGTCGTAGTTAACAACGACCGTACCGCAGCCGAAGTTGACGTTTTTGCCCACCTCGGCGTCACCCACGTATGTAAGGTGGCTGAGTTTGGTGCCGTCTCCGATAACGGCCTTCTTGAGCTCCACAAAGTCGCCGACCTTGCAGCCTTTTCCAACGCTGCAGCCGGGGCGTATATAGGCGTATGGGCCGACATGCGTACCCTCGCTCACGCTGCTTTCGATAATAGTTGAGCTCCAGATGTCGACACCGTCGCCGATGACGGCGTCGACAAGGCGGCTATTATGTCCGATTACTGCATTATTACCAATGACTGTTTTACCCTCGAGGACCACACCGGGGTAGATTACGGTGTCGGTTCCAATAATGACGTCTCCGCCTATGTAGGTGTTAAGCGGGTCTATCACAGTCACTCCGCCAAGCAAATGGCGATTGTTGATCCGCCCCCGCATGAGCCTTTCGGCCTCAGCGAGCTGAACACGGTCGTTCACGCCCAGAACCTCGTTACTGTCCTCTACTGTGAACGCTCCGATTTTTTTACCGTCGCCCTTAAGTATAGCAAGGGTATCGGTAAGGTAATACTCTTGTTGAGAGTTGTTTGCTGTCAAGCGAGAAAGCGCAGATAACAGATCGGAGCTTTTAAAACAGTAGAACCCACTGTTTATTTCCTTTATCTTAAGCTCTTCCTCGTTGGCATCCTTGTGCTCAACGATCCTTTCCACGCTATTATTCCGGCTGCGGACTATTCGGCCGTATCCGTCTGCACAGGGCAGAACTGTTGTCAACACTGTTGCTGAGTTACCGCTTCTAAGATGCTCCTCCATAGCCGCCTTAAGGGTGTCGGCAGTTATAAGCGGAGTATCGCCGGCAACTATTACCACGTTGTCACTTTCGGCAATTTGTGCCCGGGCCTGCATCACGGCATGACCCGTTCCCAGCTGTTCCTTTTGTTCAACCGTTTCTGCCTGGGAGCCCACAGCCTCGATGACTTGTTCCTTCCGGTGTCCGACCACGACCGTTGCATTTTTGCACCCGGCCTCAAGCCCGGCCCCGAGAACCCAGTTGACCATTTCCTTTCCACAAACCCTGTGGACTACTTTACTGTTATCTGACCTCATCCGTTTTCCTTGTCCCGCAGCCAGGACAACAAGTGAAAACTCGTCCATAACAAACAGCCTTCCTTTCAATGTCATTTTGTTCCGTAGTACGCCTGGGGAGGCAGATGGGAGGCTGCCTCCTCTCAGTGAAGGTCACTCCTCAGATGCCGCGTCCTGCGCCAGGAACTCCTCGTACTTCGCGAGAATAGCGTTCTGCAGTGTTTCACGCATAGTACCTGTTATAGGGTGAGCAACATCCTTGAACTCACCCTCTGCTGTCCTTCTACTGGGCATAGCTATGAATAGCTTGTCACGACCATCTATTATCTTGATGTCATGAACCACCAGTTCGTCGTCAAACGTGACAGAAACAACCGCTTTCATTTTGCCATCCGCGCTTACCTTTCTGATCCGGATATCGGTAATACGCATCGTTGTTTCCTCCCGATTAAAATTTTTCAATTTTTTTTGGATTTTCACTTGACAACTCTACCCTTTTCTAATAATATCAAATTACGAGGAATTTTTCAACACATATTTCAAAATTTTTTTAAAAATTTTTTTATCGACATAGGAGTTGATACTTTTGAGCGTAAATATCGCCAATAAACAAACGAAAATTCATCTTATAGGTGTCGGCGGTGTCAGCATGAGTGGCATAGCCGAGCTTTTGATGAGAGACGGGTATACCGTTTCGGGCTCCGACCGGCAGGCCTCCGCCCTGACCGAGCACCTCGCTGAGCTCGGCGCAGAGATACACATCGGCCATAACGCCGAGAATATTACCGATCAGTCGCTGGTGGTCTACTCAGCGGCCATTCATGAGGACAATCCCGAGAGAGTGCGCGCAAGGGAGCTGGGTATTCCCCAGATCGAGCGCGCTGAAATGCTTGGCCAAATTATGAAGGACTATGAAGACCCCATATGTATAAGCGGCACTCACGGCAAGACCACCACTACAGGTATGATAGCCCAGATCCTTATGGACTGCGGCTGCGACCCTACGGTGACCGTTGGCGGCAGCTTAGACTCCATCGGCGGCAACCTGCGCATCGGCGGCAAAAAGTATTTTGTGGCTGAAGCCTGCGAATACCATTCCAGTTTTCTCAGCTTCTTTCCGAAATATACGGTAATTCTGAATGTAGAGGCCGATCATCTGGACTATTTCCGCGATCTCGATCACATAATAGAAACCTTCCACTCGCTTACCGAGCTGACACCCGAAGACGGAGCCGTTGTTTACAACGCCGACGAGCCAAACGTAGTGAAGGCAATGGAGGGTTATAAGGGTAAGTCCGTTCCCTTTGGCCGCGGCTCTGTTAAAGACATAAGCCATGATGGAAAGGACCTGTATTCCTATACCTTTACGTTGGGCGATAAAGAAACCAACGTGAAGCTCGGCGTTCCTGGCAAGTACAATGTGTATAACAGCGCCGCCGCGCTGGAGGTCGCCTGCCTCATCGGGCTCGACATTGAAAAGGCCGCCGAGGCGCTGAGTCACTATACCGGCACTCACCGCCGCTTTGAGAAAAAGGGCGAGCTTAACGGGGCGGATATCGTTGACGACTACGCTCACCACCCCACCGAGATAAACGCCACCCTGACCGCCGCTTCGGAAATGGACTACGATAAAGTATATCTCGTGTTCCAGCCCCACACCTACAGCCGCACAAAATCGCTTTACGAGGACTTTGTGAAGGTGCTTTCACGAAAGAATATTCAGGTCGTTCTGGCCGACATCTACGCCGCCCGTGAGGTTGATACGGGCCTTGTCAGCTCCAAGGAGCTGGCCGGGGATATTGACGGGGCAATTTACCTCCCCTCCTTCGCTGAAATAGAAGAGTATCTGCGCACAGTAGCCGCCCCCGGCACTCTCATAATCACTATGGGCGCGGGCGACGTGTATAAAATTGGCGAAAATTTGCTTAAAAAATAGTGCGAATGCCGTTTCTATTTTGGCAAAAAGCGTTATTGACTTTTATGGTACAAATGTTGTATTATAAAGAATAATGACAAAATGACATCGGGAGGTTTATTTATGAAAGCTTATACAGATATGACCCGCGAGGAGCTGCTTAACCTTAAGGAACAGCTTGCGCGTGAATATGAAGGTCACAAGGCCAAGGGGCTTGCCCTTGATATGTCCCGCGGAAAGCCGGGCATAGATCAGCTCAATCTTTCTATGGATATGATGAGCGTGCTTAACGGCAGCTCCGTTCTTAAGAGTGAGAACGGCATCGACTGCCGCAACTACGGCGAGCTTACCGGTATTCCCGAGGCAAAGCGCCTTTTGGGTGAAATGATGGAGGTTGAGCCTGACGAGATCATAATCTACGGCAACTCCAGCCTTAACGTTATGTTTGACACCGTGGCCCGTTCCTATATCCACGGCGTTATGGGCCACACTCCCTGGTGCAAGCTCGATAAGGTGAAGTTCCTCTGCCCCGTGCC
>JAFLUQ010000036.1 GCA_022508735.1 Oscillospiraceae bacterium
AGCTGGGATATAAGCATGGGAGACTATGTGCCCTCAAAGGTGCTTTTCCCTGACGGAGTTGAAAACGTGGCGAAAAAGATAAAAGAATACGGCATGCTGCCGGGCATCTGGTTTGAACCGGAGACTATAGGGCGAGCGGCCAAGGCCTACGGGATTTACACTGACCATATGCTTAAGCGCGACGGACTGACCCTCACCACCAAGTCTCGCCGCTTCTGGGATATGAACGACCCCTGGGTACGTGAATATCTTAAGGCAAGAGTAATTGACTTCATTAAGGAAAAGGGCTTTGGCTATGTGAAGATAGACTATAACGAGACTATCGGCATAGGCTGCGACAATGAAAGCTCCCTCGGTGAGGGACTAAGGCTCAATATGAGGGCTTCGGTAGATTTCTTCAAGGAATTAAAGGCGGAAATTCCGGATTTGGTTATAGAGAACTGCGCCTCCGGCGGCAACCGACTTGAGCCGGGCTATATGTCGCTCTGCTCGATGGCGTCGTTCTCTGATGCCCATGAGTGCGTGGAGATACCAATAATCGCCGCCCAGCTCCAGCGGCTTATTCTGCCCCGGCAGTCTCAGATTTGGTGCGTTATCCGCCGGTGGGACAGCCTGCGCCGAATGGCGTACTCCCTTGCGGCGACCTTCCTTGGCAGACTCTGCCTGAGCGGCGACGTGACAAATCTCGACCCGGAGCAATGGGAGATCATAGACAGCGGCATAGCCTTCTATAAAAAGGCCGCACCGGTGATCAAAGACGGAAAAAGCCGCCTCATATCTCATCGCGGCCTCAGTGACCGCCACCCCACCGGTTGGCAGGCCTCCGTTCGCAGCGGAGCGAACGGTCAGCTGCTAATCGTGGCTCACAGCTTTGCCAATCCGCCGGAATATGCGGAAATCGATGTGCCGCAGGGCTATGAGATAAAAGACGTTTTTGCCGAAAATAAAGCCGCCATATCTCTTTCTGACAACAAGCTGAAAATATGTTGTGAGGAGTTCTCAGGATATGGTGTGCTGCTATGTAAATAAAAGAATTGCTCCCCGATTTTTCATCGGAGAGCAATTCTTTTATTTATGTGCGGTTATCGGTTCCAATGAGTCAAGGGAGTACCACACTAAAAGCTTTTCGCCTGTATTTGCCGGATTCTTTATGGCCTGATGTGATTCGGCGGAAACGTCTACGGTCACAACATTGAGTGATGCAAGGCTGCCGTCGTCCTTATATGCTGCGGCCATCACCTTTACTGACAGGTCTTTGTCAGTGGCGTTGGTTATAATAACATTATCACCGTCAAGGCTATAGACAACAACATCGTTATATATTTCCATAGCTATGCGGTCTCTGACAATTCCCCGGTCGGCGTCATAGGCCGCAAGCTCTGCGTTGAAGATGCCCTTGGGAAGCGTGAACTTGGCGGTAAGGTTGTCGCCGGAGACCTTGGCTGTTGTAGAGTGAACTATCTCGCCGCTGTCGTCAGTGATCACTGCAGAAACCATACAGAAGCGGTTAAGATAAACCGTCAGCTCTGAGTTTTTGAAATCCATGTCGGAAATATAATTTTTTTCCTCGGGAGCCTGATAGTGCATGGTCTCGATCTCATCAGCGCTGAGAACGCGGGGATAGATGGTAAACTCGTAGATGTCGCCGCGGAAGTATGGGTCAGGATATGGCGATTTTGCCAGCCAGTTATCAGTGGTGTTCCCCAGCTCGGAGGGAGAAATTCCCAAATCACCGGCAGCTACGGGAATACCGTTCTGATACATAACGGCCTCGCTGCCGCTAACAGTTATAGCCAGAGCGGCGTACTCGCCGTCACGGAGACCGGGCAGGCTTGCAACATCCTTTTCAGCGCCGGAGCCGTTCTGAGTGAGGGCCAGACGCAGGGTGTTGGTGGTGGGACGGGAGGTGTTCAGGAAGAAATACTTGCCCGTGCCGCTGCCGAAGTTAAAGGTAAACTGGTGAGTTTTGGCAATTTCGGGCTTGAGACGCATAACTATCGTAAACTCATCAAGATCGGCCAGAAGATTCGGAGGCATTTCCACGTAGTCATCCGCACCGTCAAAGTGTGTGCCCACCATGCCGCCGTGGATGGTGCCGTGGTTGCCGTTGCCGCTGGCATCCTCAACAACGCCGGCGGTGTTCGCATCAAAAATGTATGAAAGAACAACGCTTTTGTTGGTGCTCACAGCACTTTTGAGCACTGTCACCTCATAAGTGGCAAGCAGCTCGTCGCCCATGTAAAGAGAAAGAGTAACTGTGACGTTTTCATCACCGCGGGTAACCTTACCGCTGTTAGTTATAACGCTCTCGTTACTGGAAACCCAGCGCACCTGTGCATTGCCTATAGCAGTGGGAAGGTCGAGATCGGTTATAGTCTCAGACGGGAGACTCACGTTCCGGATCGCCAGATCAGTGTACATCGCCATTATCTCTTCAGCACTGAGGGCTTCGCTGCTGTTGAAGTACAGCTCGTCAAGGATGCCCTTGGGAGCGTCGGCGCTCCAATAGGTAGCAGCTGCGTATATTTCGCCGCCGCCGACAGTGATATCTTTGCTTCCGGCAAGCTTGCCGTTAACATACAGACTGCCGACGCCGTTTTCTTCAGTGTAGGTTATGTAGGCCCACTTGGCGAGAACATTGTCGTTGGCGGTCACGAGGCGCGTCCAGCTATAATTGCCGCCTCTGGCCCAGAAAGCGGGGGTTCCGTTATCAAGGATAACGCTTGTCCAGTTTTCAGACGAGGAGGAACCCATATTCTTGAAAAATACGGTCTGAGTACCGCCGCTTGAGGTGATGTTCACCATAGCGGAAATCGTGAAGTCGCCGCTGACGGAGCCCACATGCAGTCCGTAACTGCCGTTAAGGGCAAGTCCGCGGCCGATGAAGCCGTCGGTATAGCTTGCGCTGCCGCCGCCGGCAAGGGAGTTGGTCACGGTGGAAAGTCCGTCGGTGGTGTTTTCAAAGCTGTAGGTCGTGCCCTCAGCATAGGCGGAAACCGTAAGCAGAGTTAAAACTGCAATAAGAGAAAATATAAGCTTTTTCATTACTCGGCACCCCCAAATTCAATTGAAGACACTCTGCCCGCGGCGGTTACCTTGTAGGTCCCCGATGCGGCAGGCATGAAGCTGTAGGCAAAATTGCCCTCAGGGTCAGCTGTGGTATAGCCGATAGAAGTGCCGTCGGGGCAGGAGATCACAACAACCAGCTCCGCGTCAGGCTCGCTTGTGCCTTCGGCTACGATCATTTCGCCGTCAAGGCTCACGCTTAAGCTCTGCTCAGCTCTTGCAGTAATTGTGAAATAGGCCGGCTCGTCAGAGAGGACGATGTTTCCGCTGCCGTCAGCATTCAGATATTTGCCGGGAACGGAAACGCTTTCATAAGCAACGCCACCATCGCTTTCAACCGGCTTGAAGGTGCGGGCGTCAAGAGAAGCCTTTGTGTCGTCATCGTCGTGTAGCAGCTTCACAAAGCCCCGGTAAGCGGTTATATAGTAGCCCATCTTGTTAACTGACTGTATATATACACCGCCGTTACCTTCTACGAGCTCCCATTCGGAATCTGTGGGATAAAGGGGATTTTCGCCAAGACGAAGGGTTGTTCCCATGGGATAGGCGGAGTCAAGAATAGTATTGTCAAAATGTACCTGCGACAGCTTTTCGCCGCCGAGATCAAGGGTCACCGCCGTGCCGTCAAGACCGATGCTGCTCTCCTCAAGCTGGGCCACTCCGCCGTTTTCGTCGAAGTACAGCCTGTCTATGCAGACATTACGCAAATATCCGCCGCCATTGGGCTGAGCGCCCGTGTGGTATATAATATAGGTCTGTCCCTTGAAGTCTATGACTGCCGGGTGGTTGGTGTTGCTGGAGGCTCCAACAGCCATAACCAGGCCGGAGTATTCGTACGGCCCCCATATATTGTCTGATACCGCGTAGGAAAGCTCCTCGCGCCAGTTTGAAGCGAAGAATATGTAGTAGCGGTCATCTCCGGGGCGCTTGTATATCCACGGAGCCTCGGTGTACTGGCTGTTTTCGGGAATGCCGTTTATTGTCAGCTCCTTTATGGCTTCACGGCCTCCCTGAAGGGAGATCATGTCCTCATTCAGCTCCACCATATAAAGGTTGCTGTTGCCCCACATGAGGTAGCGGTGCTCAACGCCGTCTGCGCCTGTTTCCACCCAAACAGTGGGGTCGATATCGTCCCAGCCGACCTTACCCTGAGTCCAGCTCGGTTCGATGAGCCTTGAACCGTTCCTCGCATCCTTAAAGGGGCCTGTGGGGCTGTCTGAAACCGCAACAGACATACCGGAGCTGTTCTTGCTGTTGTAGAAATAGTATTTTCCGTTATACTCGATTACCTGAGCGGCCCAGGCGTCGTTGGCGCTGCCCCAGGAGAAATCTCCCGCGCGGAGAGGTATGCCCTCATAGGTCCAGTTCACCATGTCTGTGGTGGAGTAGCACAGGTAGTTGGGCATACTGTAATATCTGCCGTCGCCTGTGTCCTCACCCATGTAGAGGTAGAGCTTGTCGCCCTCGCCGTCTCCGTCGGTATCAACCACCAGAGCGGCCGGGTCGCCGCAGTAGACACGCTGACCGGGGGCAGTCTCGGTTATCTCAGGGTTTGAGGCCAGCGCCGAGGTGCAGAGCAGGGCAGCGGCCAGCCCGAGACTGAACAGTTTCTTCATTTTCATCATCCTTTCCATTATTTCTTGGGGTTATATAAGAATTATATCATTATATAATAATTCATTCAATTGTACTTTGTACATTTTTCCTGTCTTTTTGTCCCAAGATGCCACAAGGGCTATGCTAAGGCCGTCAGAAGCGGGCGATAGAAAAAGGGATGAGCCCCGAAGCGGATCTCAACCCTTTTATTGTTAGTATTTACTTGGCGCTGGTCTTTATGCCCTCATCGTCGAACCAATACAGCTCGCCGTCGTAAAGCAGCGCGTCATGAACTTCGGAAACCTTGTCGGCAAGCTTCATGAAATCCTTTTCCTTGCCGTCGGTAGAGGTTTCTGTTACGCGGCCGTCCTTATAGATAACATAGACGCTGTCGCCCTTCACAAAGGCGTCGGCCACGTTTTTGCGCTCATAGGTCTTCACGGCGGTTTCGCCGTCGGTGAGCTCAACAACATCGTCAGTTTCCACAAGCATCAGAGTTTTTTGATCTGAAACAATGTAGATAGAGCCTGTCACTCCGTCGGGCATTGGATAGGCTTTGACCTGCCCGGAGCCTGTAAGACGGGAACCGGTAGTGTAATCGTGCCCACGGACCCCGTTCGCCGTCAGCTTGAACAATTCTCCGCCGTCATCGGCGCTTACCCCGTTTACGATGTTACCGTCAGGCTTTTCTACCTCGGTGAAGTATCCCGCACCGATGCCGAGGTCGGCGGCGTCCTGAAATACGAACATCTCTGAGTCGCGGCCCAAAGAGTTGGTGAGATACCGCCCTACCATGATAACTCCGTCTTTGTCAGCGGCCATGAGCTGCTCCACGTAAAGGCCGGAGTATGTGATCTCAATGCCGTTGTATATCCACTCAAATCTGGCGTTGGAAAAGTCGGAGGAGGTGTGGATGGTTTCCACGCTTTTGTCAGTAGAGAGGTTATAGCAGCGCAGACCGCTGTCGTCCAGCAGGAATATATCTCCGTATTCGTTGGATATCATAGACTTGATTCCCGTTGTTGCCAGCTCCGTCCGTATCTTGCTGCGGCAGCCTGAGGCGCTTACTGCCAAGAGACCGATGAGGATCAGTGCGATAAGTCTTTTTTTCATGGCGATTTCCCCTTTTAACTATAGTGTGCCCCGAATCAGGAGCGATAATCCGCGTTTATATCCACGTAGGCGTGGGTCAGGTCGCAGCCCCACGCTGTTGCGGAAAACTCGCCGTCATGAACGTCTATAAGGGCGGAGACCTTGGGGGCGGAAAGTATCTCGGTGGCCTTTTCCTCGCTGTAGCCGGCGGCTATGCCGTCCTTCACTATGACAAGCTCGCCGTTTTCACTGATAAAGCTGATGTCAACCATATCGGGGTCAAAGTCGGCGCTGCTGTAGCCCATGGCGCAGAGTATGCGGCCCCAGTTGGCGTCCCGTCCGTAGATGGCGGCCTTTGTGAGGCTGCTGGTGACAACGCTCTTGGCAAGAAGCCGGGCGTCTTTTTTAGTGGCCGCACCGTTTACTGTTACCTCAAAGAGCTTGGTGGCACCCTCGCCGTCCTCGGCTATGCGCATGGAGAGGTATTTTAAGGTCTCGTAAAGGGCCTCACGGAAAGTATCGTAGTCGCTGCCTTCGGCGGTTATCTCGGCGTTGCCCGCAAGGCCATTTGCCATTACGAGCACGCTGTCATTGGTGGAGGTGTCGCCGTCAACAGATACCATGTTGAATGTGTCGTCGGCAATTTCAGAGAGGGTCTTCTGAAGCAGAGCCTTATCTATGGCAGCATCGGTGCCGATGAAGCAGAGCATGGTGCCGAGGTTGGGGTGTATCATACCGCTGCCCTTGCACATGCCGCCCATATGGCATACCTTGCCGCCCAGCTCAAACTCGAAAGCTATTTTTTTGGGGCGGGTGTCGGTGGTCATAATTGCTTCGGCTGCGAGGCTGTCGGCCTCTATTCCCGTAGAAAGAGCGGGCACGAGCTGACGCACGCCGTTTTCTATTGCGTCCATAGGGAGCTGACCTCCGATGACGCCGGTGGAGGCCACAAGCACATTTTCGGCCTTAAGCTCCAACAGAGAGGCTGCAAGAGAGGCGGTAGCCCGGGCGTTACTTAAGCCCTGCTCGCCGGTGCAGGCGTTGGCGAAGCCGGTGTTTATTACAACGGCGCCCACCTTTTCGCCGCTTTTAACGACGCTGCTGTCCCACTTTACGGGGGCGGCCTTTACCTTGTTGAGGGTGAATACGCCCGCCACTGTGGCCGGGGCAGATGTGTGGATCATGGCCATATCACGATTAGTTTTGCCGGGCTTTATTCCGGCCCTGAGGCCCCAGGTGGAAAAGCCCTTGCTGACGGTAATTCCGCCGTCGATTTGCTTTATGTTCATATCGATTAACTCCTTTTTATAAAGTAAGATTAATATACCATAAATTCCTCATTTTTGCAATAGAAAATTGTATAAAAAAATTTTTGTAAAACTATTGACAATTGTATAAAAAAATTGTACAATACATCTCGGTACAATTGGCGGGCTCGCGTGCATAGTCCACCCGTTGTACCTTTTTATTTTGGACGTTGCAATTGACCGCATGGCAGCGTTCAAAAAATCGTGAGAGCAAGGCTGAGAATAACCGGGTCGCGCGCGCCGGATAAGAGATATTCCAAGGAAAGTGAAAGATTATCTTGATGCCGGCGTATTTAGAGCGGTACTTTAACTACGTGTCGCGGAGCAGTCCGTGAACGGAGTGTGATATCCGGAGCTTATCAGACTCAGTGCTCTGTAAAATTTAAAGGGGTGACGCAGTTGTGAAGGACAACAAAAACATCATTATCGAGCTGAAAAACGTCTCGAAGCATTACGAACAGACATATGCGGTGGAGGATTTTAATCTATACGTGAAGAAGGGTGAGTTTATAACCTTTCTGGGGCCTTCAGGCTGCGGAAAGACCACCACTCTCCGTATGATCGCCGGCTTTGAGCTGCCGACGTCGGGAGAGATACTTCTGAACGGAAAAGACATCTCCACGCTTCCGCCCTACGAAAGGCCTGTAAACACAGTCTTTCAGCGGTATGCGCTGTTTCCGCATCTGGACGTTTACGACAACATCGCCTTCGGCCTGAAGCTGAAGAAGGTGGACGACGGAAACGGCAGAATGCGCAAGCTCACGACGAAGGAGATCAGCGAGAAGGTCCGTGGCGCGCTTAAGATCGTTGACCTTGAGGAGTATGAGGACCGCGATATCTCTACCCTCAGCGGCGGTCAGCAGCAGCGTATCGCCATCGCCCGAGCCATCGTGAACGAGCCTGAAATATTGCTTCTTGATGAGCCGCTTGGCGCGCTGGATCTTAAAATGCGCAAGGACATGCAGCTCGAGCTGAAGGAAATGCACAAGAAGCTGGGCATCACGTTCATATACGTGACCCACGACCAGGAGGAGGCCTTGACCCTCTCCGACACCGTCGTAGTAATGAAGGACGGTATGATCCAGCAGATAGGCACGCCGGAGGGCATATATAACGAGCCGGCGAACGCCTTTGTGGCCGACTTTATCGGCCAAAGCAACATCTATAGCGGTACGGTTATAGATAAGCTCAAGGTTCGTTTTCTGGGGCATATATTTGACGCTCTGGACGAATTCGACAAAAATGAAAAGGTAGACGTTGTAGTCCGCCCTGAGGACGTGAAGATCGTTCCGCCGGGGGAGGGCATGGTAAACGGCCGCCTTGTGAGCAAGATATTCAAGGGCATTCACTATGAGTATCTGCTTATGGTAGGCCGCAGCGAGGTCGTGATTCAGGACACAAGGAATCTCGACATAGACAAGGAGGTCGGAATCATAATTGAGCCGGACGGAATACATATTATGAAAAAAGAGCTGACCGCCAATGTCTATGACGACGCCTACATCGACAAAAACAACAACGTGGTTATCTCGGACTGCGCCTTCCCCTGTGATGTGACGCAGCTCGTTCCCGGCAGTGCTTTGGACTCCGAGGGCTACGTCATCGGCCCCGACGGCGCGAAGTATGACTTTACCGACGCCGACGTTAAGGCCACCATAGGTCTCGATCAGATCGAGATACTTGACAACGTGGACGAGGGGACCGCTCAGGGCAATGTGGTCTCGCTCATATACAAGGGCGACCACTATATGCTCACCGTCCGCACAGAGGAGGACGAGGACTTTGTTCTCGACACCGAATACACCTACGACGAGGGCGACCGCGTCGGAATACGTGTAAAGCCGGAGCATATCGGCCTGACGCTTAAGGGGGAGGCCGGAAAGTATGTTAAAAAGTAAAGGTAATTTGCATTTTCAAAGAAAATTTCTTTCCATTCCCTATGCGATATTCATGATTTTGTTCGTGGTGCTGCCGATGCTTCTGATCATAGGCTACGCCGCTACGGATCAGAGCGGCACACCGTCGGTCGGTAACCTCCTGACCTTTTTCAGCGACGCAAACAACATCAACACCTTGATCATCAGCCTGATCATCGGCTTCGGCAACACGGCTCTCTGCCTGATCGTGGGCTACCCGGTGGCCTACTTCCTTGCAAAAAAGGAGCTGGGCTTCACTATGGCGACAGTGCTGCTGTTCGTCATGCCGATGTGGATAAACTTCGTGCTCCGCACGGCGGCCACCCGCGACCTGATGTTCTGGCTGGGGCTTAACGGCGGTGACCACCCGTATATCGCCACTATGGTGGGCATGGTGTATAACTACCTGCCATTTACCATACTCCCGCTCTACACCACCATGATAAAGATGGATAAAAACCTCATTGAGGCATCATACGACTTGGGTGCAAGACCGGCTCAGACCTTTATAAGAACCATAATACCCATGACGATGCCGGGTATAGTTTCGGCGGCCATGATGGTGTTCATGCCTACCATGAGCAGCTACGTTATCTCCGACGTTATGGGCGAGAGAAAGATCTCCCTCATAGGCAACAGCATTCAGCTCTATTTTGACCAGGGTCTCTGGCACATGGGCAGCCTTGTGGCGCTGATAATGCTTGTAATGATATTGTTAGGATCCTTCCTGACCCGCAATATCAAGACCGAGGACGATGCGAGAGGAGGTCTGTGGTAAGATGAAAACCAATCCCGTTATTGATTTTATCCGCAAATTTTACGTATATATCATTTTAGTGATAATGTACGCGCCGATTCTGGTGCTCATAGCCTTCAGCTTTACCGACACGCGCCTTATCGGCTCTTGGAACGGCTTCAGCCTGCGGCTGTATTCGTCGCTTTTCAAAAACGAGGAGATAGTTACCGCGGCCGTAAACACCTTCGCTGTGGCCTTCGCTTCGGCGGCGGTGTCTACAATATTGGGCACGCTTGGAGCTATAGGCATCTTCTACAGCGGCAAACGCACCAAGGCGGTGCTGGAGGGCATCGGCCAGATACCCATTATGAACGCCGAAATCGTGACGGCTCTGTCTCTGACGATACTGTTTGTGTTTTTCGGAGTGAAGTTCAATTTCCTTACGCTGCTTGTCGGCCATGTGGTGCTGACGATACCCTTTGTGGTGCTGAGCGTGAGGCCCAAGCTAATGCAGATGGACCCGAATATTTACGAGGCGGCTCTGGACTTAGGAGCTACGCCCAATAAGGCCCTCATGAAGGTCATCATGCCCGAGGTCATTCCCGGCATCGTCAGCGGCTTCATACTCTCTGTGACGCTGAGCCTGGATGACTATATTATAACGGCCTTCACCAAGGACCCCGCATATCAGACCCTGAGCACCTACGTCTACGGCGTAACGAGCAAGAAGGGCACTCTGCCGCCCTCGCTCAGGGCGCTGACCACCATAATCACTCTGCTGGCCCTTGTGGTGCTGCTCATAGCCAACCACAGGAGCAAGACCGGCGGAAAGAAAACCCATCACAATCGCTAAATTTTTTTAATGAAAGGACTAAGATAAATGAAAAAAATTTTTTCAGCGTTGTTGATCAGCGCAACACTCATCGCTAACATGATCCCCGCAGTTTTTGCCGAGCCGGAGAGCGACGCTCTTGTTCTCCGCGTATACAATTGGCAGGACTACATCAACGATGGTACCGACGAGGACGGCCAGAAGGTCGATCAGTCCGTTATGGAGCTTTGGGAGCAGGACTATGAGGCCCGCACGGGCCGTAAGGTGACGGTTCAGTATGACACCTTTGAAACTAATGAGACCATGCTCAACACCCTCCGTACCGGCAAGACCCAGTATGACCTTGTCTGCCCCTCGGATTATATAATTCAGAAGATGCTCATCGAGACCCAGTCCGGCACAGATGAGAACATCATGATCGAAAAGTACGACCTTTCCAAGATGCCCAACTACACCGCCAACGTTTCGCCCTATATAAGCGGCCTGTTTGAACGTAACGGCTGGTCCGACTATGCGGTAGGCTATATGTGGGGCACGGTGGGCATCGTCTACAATCCCGAAACGGTTGCTCTTGAGGACGTAAGCACCTGGGATATTCTGTGGAATCCCGACTACGCCAAGGCTACCACCTGTAAGGACACCAGCCGCGACGCCTATGTTATCGGCCTTTTGAAGGTTTACGGCGACGAGTTGCGTGCCAACCGCGCGGCCTACGACAGCGGTGAGATCTCTGCAAGCGAGCTTCAGGCCCGCACTCACGAGATCGTAAACCGAGTTGACGACGAGTCTATCGCTCTGGTTGAAGAAGCCCTCAAGGAAATGAAGGACAACATATACGGCTTTGAGGTAGACAGCGGCAAGAGCGACATCGTGTCCGGCAAGATAGACGCCAACGTGGCTTGGAGCGGCGACGCCGTTTACGCCATGGATCTTGCCGAGGAGGAGGACGATCAGTACCTCAACTTTGTAGTTCCCGAGGAGGGCAGCACCGTTTGGTTTGACGGCTGGGTAATGCCCAAGGGCGCCAACGTTGAGCTGGCTCAGGACTTCGTGAACTTCATGTGCGACCCCGAAATAGCCGCCATGAATCAGGACTTCATCGGATACACAAGCGTTATCGCCGGCGACGAGATATTTGACCTCGTGACCGATTGGTATGACATTGAAGACGGCGAGATAGAGTATGACCTCAGCTACTTCTTTGAGGGCACCCTCTCTGAGGACCGCCTCACTGACGGCAAGGCAATTATCCGCACATCGGCCGACGAGATGAACCGTCAGCTCATGACTCAGTACCCATCTCCCGAGGTCACCGCCCGCTGCGGCGTTATGGAGGACTTCGGCGATCAGAACGACAAGGTTCTGGCTTCGTGGGGCCGTATCAAGGGCACGAGCCTGCCCGTATGGCTCTATGTGCTGCTGGGCGTTGTGCTTGTGGCGGTAATTGTGGCCGTTATAGCCTTCGGCGGTAAGAAGAAAAAGAGAAGATAAACATGAAACGGGGCTGCCGCGGCAGCCTCTTTTATGTTGACTTTTTTCTTTGAACACTGTATACTATACTTATAGCACAAGGGAGGGAATGAAGATGAAAAAGATCATCACTGTATTACTTATTATCTGTTTGCTGCCGATCAGTGCCCTCGCCGCCGACGCAGAGAAAACTGTCGTGCTGCGGGTGGGCGACCCGTATATGACGGTTGGCACAGAGCTGAAGGAGATCGATCCGGGCAGGGGAACGGCGCCCGTAATAGCGGACGGGCGGACGCTGGTGCCGCTGAGGGCATTGGTTGAGGAGCTTGGCGGGATCGTGGAATGGGACGAAGAGGACCAGACCGTGTATGTATTTTTAGGCAGTACATTAGTGCTTGTAGAGATCGGGATGCCGTATGCTATGGTGATAGACATGAGTCGGGGGCTGGAGTCGATCTTGGCCCTTACCGATATGACAGAAGAGGAGCTGGAGAACAGTTTTGCCAGAGTCATGGACACAGCTCCTGTTATCATCGACGGCAGGACTATGCTTCCGGCGCGGTTTGTGCTGGAGGAGCTCGGCTGCGAGGTGGAGTGGAACGGAGATGAGCAAAGCGTTACTGTTAGTTATGCCCACCCTGAAAAGGTGGTTTCGACCGTAAACGGAGAACCGATATATCTTTCGGACTGCAATGCCCTTCCTATTATGAATTTCCACATGGCACTTCTTGACTATGACGGAAGGCTGCACGCATTGCAGCATATGTCCGCCGCGGCGCAGATGGCCGGGGAGTTCGGAGTTGATGATAAGCTTGAGGAACTGTATACGCTTGTAGAGCTGCAAAGAGATGAGCTCATAAACAGTATGGGCGAAGATGTTCAGGCATCGCTGTCTTTGATCGGCACTGATGAGGCGGCTGTTGAGAGAGTTTTAAGACTCTCGGCTGTTGCAAATGCCGTAATGGAGGCATTAATGGCCGAGGGCGGCCCATGCTATGACGAAGACTATGACGCAGCGAACGAAAAGGCCGGTGCGCTTATGGAGCAATGGCTGAGCGAAGCGGAGATAGTTGTGTACGAATAATCTATGATTAAACATGATAACGGCGAGGAGCTGAATGGATCCTCGCCGTTTTGTTAAAAAATAACAAAAAAATTGCAATTACCTATTGACATTTTATGAAAGATGTAGTATACTATAATCAAGAGATGGACAGACCCGCAAAGAGGACTGCTCCCAAACCGGTAATAACCGCACCTATGGCCAGGGTGCGGTTATTTTCTGTGTCAAAGAAAACAGCGAGCGTTAAGCGCCCGCTGTTTTTTGCCTCAATCAGTTAAATTTGCCATGACAGTATCTATATCCTGCACTATTTTTTCGTTGATCTCGCCCTTTTTGACCATGTCATGCATGATAGAAATGGCCTTTTCGTGGGAAAACTCGTCCTTATATGACCTTGTTTCCGTCAGTGCCTGATATATATCGATACAGGCCATAAGCTGATCCTCAAAGCTGAGCTCTTCTGCCTTGAGGCCCTGTGGATAGCCGTTGCCATTGAGTTTTTCATGGTGATTTGACGCCCAGCTTAAAATATCGGGTATCTCTTTTATCTGGCTCAATATGTAATAAGTCACATCGGGATGGTATTTCATTTCCGCAAATTCACCGGCGGTGAGCTTGCCCGGCTTTTCCAAAATATCGTTTGCGATCACCAGCTTGCCTATATCGTGCATTGCGCCGGCAAAATAGAAGCGAATTGTTTTTTCACGGTCAAAGCCGTAGAAGCGTGCCATTATTTCAGCCTTTTCCGCAACGCTCCTTGAGTGATACTGCGTGGATTCTGATTTATAGTCGACTATTTTTGCAAACAGTTTCGCAATATTACGGATCTCCTCGTCAGAATAATCAAGAGTCTCTTTATGAAGCTCCTCATGCAGACAGGAAAGCAGGTCTTTGCCGCTCAGATAAGTAATTTTATCATAGGTTACAGCTTTAAAAAACAGCTCCGCGACCTCCTCGGAGAATATGCTTCCCACCCTGCTTTGCACCCATAGACAAAGCTCTTCAAATTCCGTTGCCGTAATAGATTCCGGGCGGATATGGCGCGTCGCGTCTAAGAGGTCGGCCAAATGCAGTATCTGAGCTTTAAGAGGCGTCTTGGAAGCCGTCATTCCAAACGCTCCGCTTCCGTCGGCGTTTTCATGATGGTACAGAACGATATTCTTTACATCACTGAGAAACGGCAGCAGGCGGATGTTCTCTTCTCCGGTAAGACTGTGATCGTGCTCAAGCTTTGTTTTTTTCATACTGACTATATCAGATAGAGCGGCGGATATACTGTTTAACGTCGGGAGGCCGTAGAGCTCGCCGTGGATAAACTCAGTGAGCGCGTTGTCGTGAAGCAGGCAGCAGCCGACAAAATCCCTTAGCTCCTCTTCGCCAAGGCCTGCTTCCTTTCCCATCAATATTGCGAGATATGCCACGCGCTTGCCGTGCCCTGTTTCAACGCCCAAAAGTTCAGCCTCCACCTTATCAAGCGCATAGGACAAGGCATAGAGCATATCCGTCAGATCTAATTTCATATACAGCTGTCCCTTCAGAATTGTAGTTATGTACTATGTACTTATTATATCAAGTATATCGGTGAATGTCAATATCCGGCCGATGCCTTCCGATTAAAAGTATGGATCGTAAGTCTCATAAAATAAGGAAAAATCACGACAATTAACAAATTATTAACAAATTTGTATTAGAAATTTCTTTTATTTAGTGTACAATATAAATAATAGAAAATTACTTTGGAGAGATGGCGATGAACAAGAAAATCCTGCTCATAAACGGGCCGAATATGAATATGCTGGGCATACGTCAGCCGGAGATATACGGCCGCGACACACTTGAAACAATCGAGACTCTGACAAAAAAAAGGGCAGAGGAGCTGGGGTATGAATGTGAATGCTTCCAGTCAAACTACGAGGGGGCAATTGTGGAGGAGATACACCGGGCATATAACCGGGTGGCCGGTATCGTAATGAATCCCGCCGCTTTCACCCACTACAGCGTAGCCGTAGCCGATGCCGTGAGCGCTGTGGGGCTTCCGGTGGTAGAGGTGCACATGTCTGACATACACAGCCGTGAAAGCTTTCGTCATAACAGTGTTATCCTGCCCTACTGCATAGGTCAGGTGGCAGGTCACGGCCGTGACAGCTACACAATGGGCGTTGAAAAGCTTGTGGACCATCTGGAGGGAAGAGACAATGCATGAAAAACGTATCGACAGACTGATCTCCGCCATGCAGACACGCGGAGCTGACGCCGTGCTCATAGCCTCTCCAGAAAACCGTTTCTTTTTCAGCGGCTTTACCGGTGACACAGGCGCTGTGCTGGTGACCGAAAAAAGCCGCACACTCTTTGTGGAGCAGCGCTACACTCTTCAGGCGACTATGGAGACCTCAGGCCTTTCGATCGTAAATGTGAGCGGAGGGTTATATAACAGCATAAATGACACTATCATCGGTGACGGTGTTAAAAATATAATCTTTGAGGACAGCTACTTCACAGTCAGCAATTACAGATCTCTTAAGCGTAATCTGCGCTACGAGGAGCTTATTCCCGCGGGGGATCTGATGCTCCGCCTGCGCACGGTTAAAGACAGCGGAGAAATCGAGCTGCTTCGTCAGGCCGCCGCCATAACCGATGACGGTTTCAGCTATATACGTGGCCTCCTCAGGGTGGGAGAAACGGAAAAGGAGCTTTCATTAAAGACAGAGCTTTACCTGCGGGAAAGAGGGGCAGACGGCTTTGGCCAAAAGCCGACGGTGGTCTCAGGAACGAGAACGGCATTGCCCAGCGCTGTTTCCACTGCCAAGGAGCTTGCCTTCGGTGACATTGTAGTTGTCAGCCTCGGCGTGATGTATAACGGTTATCACACCGACTGCAGCCGCACTTATTTCATGGGCAGTGCTGACGAGAAGTGCCGTGAGCTTTATGAAAACGTGATCGCGGCCAAAAATGCGGTCTTTGCTGAGGCTAAGACCGGAGCGGCCTGCCGCGGTGTAGACATGACGGCCCGCCAGGCACTGACCGATGCCGGGCTTCGCGAAACCTATTGCCACAGCGCGGGTCACGGCATAGGGATATCGGCCCGTGAGCTGCCATATATAAATCTCCAGAGCGGAGACACGCTGTGCACCAATATGGTTGTAAGTCTTGGCGTCGGGGCATATGAAAGCGGCTATGGCGGAATAAGAGTTACCGATACAGCGGTAATTACTCCTGAAAACGCCGCTAAATTGACAAGAAATCCTGAGGAGATCGTTGTATTGTAATTTTTTACAAATATTTTTTGAAAAAGGGTTGATTATTTTTACCATTTGTTGTATTATAATATTAACAGTAAATAATACGAAAGGATGATTGAAAATGATTTCCGCAGGTGATTTCAGAAACGGAGTAACATTTGAATATGACGGCA
>JAFLUQ010000037.1 GCA_022508735.1 Oscillospiraceae bacterium
TCCTCGGCGGTGTACATACCGTAGTTGAACACCTCGTGACCCAGAGGCTCTGCCACGCTGCGAAGAGTCTTTTCAATAAGCGCGTTCTTGGCGGCCTGGCTGTTTTCATTTATAAGTGCGATTTTCATGGGTATCTCTCCTTTTTGTTTAATGATTAATATAATTATACAATAATAAGAAAGTATTGTCAAGGGTGATTTTTATGTTTTTGCCTGTGCCATATATGCCTGAGGCGCGTGTAACTTTGGCTGTGAGCGGCTTTAATATACCGGGAACAGAGATAATCCCGCCGCCGGAGCTGTCGGCCCTGCCGAAGGCGCTCCGCCGTCATGCTGATCTTGGCCTCTGCCCTATCGGCGGCAACGAGGTGGTTTGTCCGCCGGATTCATGGGAATACTACAACCGTGTGCTTACGCCTCACGGCTTTTCCGTAATCCTGGGAGGACAGGCCCTCGGCAGTAGCTATCCCGCCGACAGCGCATATAATGTTGTTGTGGCGGGTAAATTTGCTCTGCTTAACCCGAAGGTCTGTGATAAAACGCTTCTGAAGCTCTTAGAGAACCGCTATGAGATAGTTGCCGTAAGCCAGGGCTACACGAAGTGCAGCGTGGCTCCCGTGACCGAAAACGCCCTTATAACAGCCGATGCCGACATATACAAAAAAACGTCGGCGCTCGGCATGGATGTTCTGCTCATAAGTAATAAGGGAGTAATGCTGCCGCCCTACGAAAACGGTTTTTTCGGCGGAGCAACAGGCATGACAGACAAAAAAACACTTGCGGTAAACGGCTCGCTGTCTTTGATGGAGAGCGGAAATGATATTTTACAGTTTTTGGAGGCGCACTGTGTTTCAGTTATGGAAACTTCGTCCTTCTCTCCATTCGACACAGGTTCCTTAATACCGCTTAAGGTTATAGCAGATAATAATTGAAAACCCACAGGAGGTATGTGCATAATTGGACTTGGATCAGAAAATCAGCGTCGTTCACGGTCGGGAAAATGAACTGGCCAAGGATATCGCAGCTGAAATTATGCGTAAGTATGAGAACAGACTTCTGCGCAGATACGTCTCGGACCTCTGCCTCCCTTCGGAGGAAAGTGAACAGATTTATCTCTTGGCCGCGGAGCTTCTCACCCCGGCGGATGACGATGAAGAGCTGCAGGGGTATTGGGAGCAGCGGCTGGAGATGATCAGCGCCCCCATAGAGGACTGCCTCAAAAGAATAGATTTCATTATCCCACGCGGAGTGTTAAACTTCCTTTGCGGTATATACCGCTCTGAAATATGCGCCGTAGCCATGGCGGCGGCGGAGCTTATAGCTGAGGAGCGGCACGGCGATCTGTGCTGCCTTATTGCCAACGAATTCATTGAACGGCGCAAGCACCGTCTCGGGAGCAAGCTCATAGCCGTGCATCTGGTTATTGACGAGGACACAATGAGCCTATATAACGGCAGCTGGCACGAGATAACCGACGAATATTCCGCCTATATCCCACCCGAGGACCGCCGCAGATATTCCCGCAGCGACCTTGTGTTAAGCGCCATGGTGGACATTGCACCCCGCAGCATATACGTATACGGAGGCGAAAAAAACCTTAAAATGCTTCGCCGTATTCAGCTTATGTTCAGCGGAGTTATGGTTCAATAAACAATGTAAAACAGCCCCGCGGGGCTGTTTTACATTGTTTAATCCATTTTTTCAATTTCCTTCATATATCCGGCCGTTATAACACCCGACGGCAGAGCTATGATAGCTATTCCGAAGACGGACGACAGCATGGCGATGAGCCTTCCCACCTCCGTTACGGGATAAATATCGCCGTAGCCTACCGTGGTCAACGATATTGTAGCCCAGTAAATCGCGTCAAAGAAGTTACCGAATGACTCAGGTTCAACATTGAATATGGCCAGTGCCGAGATCAGAATATAGGCCAGAGCAAGCGTGGCGACAGTGCCGAGCACCTTTTTCTGCTCTTTGAAGACATTTATTATAATATAAATATTTTTTGAGTGCCGTATGAATTTAAAGACGCGCAGCACCTTCAAAGCCCGGAAAAGACGGAATAGTCTCAGCAGACGGAAGCCGCTGTTCAATATGGTTATTACCGGAAGAATGGAAACCATGTCTATTATGGCCATCGGCGTAAAGGGATACAGAAGAAACGCGGCGGCCTTTCTCCGTTTGCTGAGCTTATAGTCTGCCGTAGCCCACCGGACCATATAGTCGATGATAAAAATTGCCGTAGAGACATAATCTATCAGGATGAACAGCCTGGTCTGGGACTTAAATGCCAGCGGAAGAATGCTGAGCACGATGGTGACTATCATGAAAACATCATATATACTGCCGAGGATGTCGTCGTTATCGGAGGACATTTCAATTAGTTCGTAGATACGTTTGCGCATATTATCAACTCACGATCAAAATATTTTAAATCAACACATCTATTTTAGCACAAATTAATTGCATATGCAACTCTTTTGAAAAAATATTGCAATACCGGCATATATGGTGTATAATTAAACTGAGGAGGAGATAACATGGATATACTTGAAGGACTTAACGAGGCACAGCGGGAGGCCGTGACGACCACCGAGGGCTTTGTGCGCGTGATTGCCGGGGCCGGCTCGGGCAAAACGAGAGCACTGTCTCACCGTTTTGCCTATCTGGTAAACGAGCTGGGGATACTGCCCGGGAATATACTCTGCGTGACCTTTACGAACAAGTCTGCAAACGAGATGCGCCAACGCATACACAATCTTACCGGCGATAATGACACCGGATATATCTGTACCTTCCACAGCTTCTGTGTTTCGGTGCTTCAGGAGGACAGCCACGCCGTCCGGTATCCAAAGAGCTTTCTCGTGTTAGACAATTCCGATATCGACTCCATGCTTAAAATAATCTATGAGGAGCGCGGCCTGACGCTGCGCGATATGACCTTCTCGGACGCGCGTGACATGATAGAGATACGCAAAAACCTCAAGGAGCCGGACTATTATATTGACATGATAACCATGTCTCCCGAGGCGCTGCTTAAAAAATATGAAAGCGCAGTCGATGCAAAGGACATAATATTCTATGGCTATCTCTATCAGGAGAAAAAATGCTTTGGTCTCGATTATAACGACCTCATAAACTTCACTCAATATATATTCGCTCAGAATGAGGAGATTCGGCTTAAGTGGCAGAAGCGCCTCGAATACATAATGATAGACGAGTTTCAGGATATCGACGACCAGCAGTATAAGCTGATGGAGGTGCTCTGTGACTACCACAAAAATCTGTTTGTAGTGGGCGACCCCGATCAGACTATATATACATGGCGCGGCGCAAAAGTAAGCTTCCTGTTGGATTTTGACAAAGCCTTCCGAAATGTCAAAACCATAATTATGAATAAAAACTACCGCTCCACGCCGGAGATACTGTCGGCGGTGAACTCCCTTATAGGCAAGAACCGTCACCGAATAGAAAAAGACCTCGAGCCGACTCAGCCGAACGGACCGACAGTGGTATGCCACTGCGCTGAAAGCTCCACGGCCGAGGCACAGTGGATAGCGGATAAAATAAAGGCCCTGCACGAGCAGGGCGAGGAATACCGGAATTCGACCATATTGTACCGTGCACACTACATAACCCGCAGCATTGAGGAGGTTTTTTTGAAGGAGAAAATCCCTTATGTTATCTACAGCGGCGTGCAGTTTTTCGGCCGCATGGAGGTCAAGGACGCTCTCTCCTACCTGCGCATGGTAGCCTATCGGGACGATCTATCCTTTATGCGTATAGCCAATGTGCCAAAGCGCAATCTGGGGCAGCGGCGCATGAAGTTCCTCCGTGACTACGCCATTGATCACGGCTGCTCGCTGTATACCGCCCTCACACTTAACGCGGATACAGAGCTTTTTCGCGGCACGAAGGCAAATAAATTTATATCGCTTATAGAAACCTTGTCCGCTGATTATATGGACAAGCCCATATCTGAGCTGCTTTCCGCGGTGCTCGACGAGAGCGGCTATGAGGAAATGCTGCGCACAGAAGGCAGTCAGGAGAGGCTCGACAATCTGGCCGAGCTTCGCCAGTCGGTATATGAATATGAGACCTCCTGCGGCGAGGAGCTTGGCCTCGAGCACTATCTGGCCCATGTGGCCCTATTCAGCAATAACGACGCCGCAGAGGGCGGCGACAAGGTCAAGCTCATGACGGTGCATTCGGCTAAGGGCCTTGAATTCCCCCGGGTGTTCCTCTGCGCCATGAACGAGGGCGTTTTTCCCTCGAAAAAGACTAACACTATTCAGGGCATGGAGGAGGAACGCCGCCTTGCCTTCGTTGCCATGACGAGAGCAAAGCGTGAGCTGTATCTCACCGCCGCCGATGGCTGGGGCGCCGACGGAGCGCCGCGCTATCCCTCGCGCTTTTTGCTGGATATTGACCCCGGCTTTATAGAGTTTACCGAGATGCCCCGCGACTCTCTGATAGCCGACGCAAGGCGGTATATTGAAAACAGCGACAAGAGCCTCCGCGCCGCCGAAGAGCCGCCCGCCCTATCTGAGGGCAACAGAGTAAGACACAGTATTTTCGGCACCGGTACGGTTCTGGAAGTAGATACAGAGAAAAAAGCATACCTTATAAAATTTGACGAAATAGATACGCCGAGAAATATCACATTTAAGGCCAAACTGAATCGGATATAAACAGAAACCCGCCGTAATGGCGGGTTTTGTTTGATTTGAGTTGATTATTTTACCATATCGGCGATATCAAGCACAAGTCTTTCGCTCTTTTCCCAGCCAAGGCAGGGGTCGGTGATGGACTTTCCGTAAGTGCCCTCCTCTACCTTCTGGCAGCCGTCTACTATATAGCTCTCTATCATAAGGCCCTTGATGAATTTCTTCATGTCGGGGTTGTAGTTTCTGCTGTTCATGATCTCGCGGCTGATGCGGATCTGCTCAAGATACTTCTTGTCGGAATTAGAATGGTTTGTGTCAATGACCACTGCCATATTTTCGAGGCCCTTCTTGGCGTACATATCGTACAGGCGGACAACATCCTCATAGTGGTAGTTGGGAATGGACTGCCCGTGCTTATTGCTGCTGCCGCGAAGAATGGCGTGCGCCAGCGGATTGCCGTGGCTGTAGCACTCCCAGCCGCGATACAGGAAGGTGTGCTGGCTCTGTGCCGCAATGATTGCGTTGAGCATGATGGAGAAATCTCCGCCGGTGGGGTTCTTCATACCTACGGGAATATCCAGACCGCTGGCAGTCAGGCGGTGCTGCTGATTTTCAACGCTTCGGGCGCCTACAGCAACATAAGAGAGCAGGTCGGAAAGATAGCGGTGATTTTCGGGGTAGAGCATTTCGTCGGCACAGGTAAGGCCTGTTTCGCTTATTGCGCGGGTGTGAAGCCTACGAACGGCGATAATGCCTTCAAGCATATCTGGCTTCTGAGCGGGATTGGGCTGGTGAACCATGCCCTTATAGCCCTGACCCGTGGTGCGTGGCTTATTTGTGTATATTCTGGGGACGATAACGATCTTGTCCTTGACCTTCTCCTGAAGAACGGCCAGACGCGACACGTAATCGAGCACCGATGCCTCATGATCGGCGGAGCAGGGGCCTATTACAAGCAGGAATTTGTCGCTCTCGCCCGTAAAGATGGCCTGAATCTCAGCGTCGCGCTGCTGCTTTATGGCTTTTATCTCCTCTGTAACGGGAAACTGCTCCTTAATATCGGCAGGGATCGGCAGCTTCCTTAAGAAATCCATATTCATAAAAAACGCCTCTTTTTTCTAAAAAATTATATAAAAAAGAATACCACAAAAATGTTTAAATGTCAACAAAAATTTTCCTATATCACTAAGGTGGATTTTTTACAACAATAATTGTTATTATATCTTGACAATACCATAAATTTAATATAAAATAATAAAACGGGGGTGATAAAAATGGTAGAAAACATAAAAAATGCGGTAGGGTCTTTGGCTGAGACAATTGTGACCTTTCTCGGATTCAGCCCTGACGCGGCGAATTTCTTTTATGTGTTTCTTATCTCAATGCTGCCTATAGTGGAGCTTCGCGGAGCTATTCCCGTGGCCTACGCTCTGGGGCTGAGTCCGCTGAATTCATATATTGTGGCGGTTATCGGGAATTTGATCCCGGTTCCGTTCATTCTTCTGCTTATAACGCCTTTGTGCAATCTGCTGAAAAAGACCAAATTACTGGCATGGTTCCCGCGCTGGCTTGACGCAAAGGTGGAAAAGAACCGTCACAAGGTGGAAAAGTACGCCTTTTGGGGGTTGTTCCTGTTTGTGGCTATTCCCGTTCCCGGCACAGGCGCATGGACGGGCAGCCTTATAGCGAGCTTTTTAGGCTTTGATTTCAAGCGCTCCTTCCTGTCGGTGCTTGGCGGCGTTCTGACTGCCGGAGTTATAATGACTCTGCTCTCCTTCGGAGCTTTTGACATGGTACGTAATCTTTTCTGATAAATATATGGAGGTATACTTATGACGAACAAAAAGCTTTTTACATCTGAGTCTGTGACTGAGGGGCATCCCGACAAAGTCTGCGACCAGATCGCTGACGCGGTGCTTGACGATATTTTGGCCCACGACCCCAATGCCCGCGTGGCCTGCGAGGTATGTGCCGCCACAGGCCTTGTGGTTGTTTTCGGTGAGATATCCACCGAGCATTACTGCGATATCCGCGCCATTGCCCGCAAAACCATCGAGGAAATAGGCTATACAGACCCACAGATGGGCTTCCACTTTGACAACTGCGCGGTCATCAACTCTCTTAACGAGCAGTCGCCAGACATAGCGATGGGCGTAAATAAGAGCCTTGAGGCCCGCGAGGGTGACGACAGCCGCTTTGACACCGGCGCCGGAGATCAGGGCATGATGTTCGGCTACGCTACGAACGAGACCGACGAGCTTATGCCCATGCCCATATACTTAGCCCAGAAAATGGCGAAAAAGCTGGCTGAGGTGCGAAAGAACGGCTCTGTCCCCTATCTTCGCCCCGACGGTAAGACTCAGGTGACGGTTGAATACGACGGCGACACGCCTGTTCGCATAGACGCGGTAGTGCTTTCTACGCAGCACACACCCGACGTAACTCTTGAAACTATTCGTAAAGACATGATAGAGAAGGTGATCCTTCCCACCCTGCCTGAGGGCATGGTCGACGAAAACACAAAGATATTTGTGAACCCCACAGGCCGTTTCGTTATAGGCGGCCCTCACGGAGACAGCGGCCTCACAGGCAGAAAGATCATTGTTGATACCTACGGCGGCTACGCACCTCACGGCGGCGGCAGCTTCAGCGGCAAGGACCCGACTAAGGTAGACAGAAGCGCGACTTATATGGCCCGCTACATTGCCAAAAACATTGTTGCAGCCGGTCTTGCGGAGCGCTGCCAGCTTCAGGTGGCCTACGCCATCGGCGTGGCAAACCCTGTTTCCGTTCGGGTAGACACCTTCGGCACGGGAAAGCTTGGCGACGACCGACTTTCTGAGATAGTGCGCGAGAATTTCGACCTGCGCCCTGCGGCTATAATTGAAACTCTCGGTCTTCGCCGCCCCATATACCGCTATACCGCTGCCTACGGTCACTTTGGCCGCAGCGATCTCGACCTTCCATGGGAAAAGACAGATAAGGCCGAAGCGCTTAAGAAGTATTTATAATTACAAAACCTCCCGGGTCGCTCCGAGAGCGAAGCGAACATTTTCACCCTGATAATCATAATGTGTTATCAGGGTGATGTTTTATGATAGAAACTTTGATCGGCGCTTTAGTGGCACTGGCCCTTATTATCTGTGCCTTTGCCTTTGTTTATCCTGAAAAGAACGGCGAACTGCCGATGTGCAGCAGAGAGGAGCTTATTGATTTTATCGCCTCCCTGCCGGATGGCGCGAAAATTTACATAACAATTGATGCAGACGGGACTGATCTATACGGATTTGATAACTCTTGAAGGTGAAGTTTACGAAATTATATATGTGAATGAGGATAACGGCTACACCGTTTGCGAGATCGACGTGAACGGTGTTTTGACCGTTGCCGTAGGTCATATGCCATTCCTCAGCGCAGGAGAAACCGTGAGGCTTACCGGCAGCTGGATAACTCACTCCGAGTACGGAAAGCAGCTCAAGGTAGAGCGGCTTGAGCGTATGCTGCCTCAGAGCGTCAGCTCCATATATTCATATCTCGCCTCGGGCGTGATAAGCGGCATAGGTGCGTCAAACGCTCGGAAGATAGTGGACCGCTTTGGTGAGGACACCCTTGACGTGCTGCGCTCCTCCCCTGAACTTTTGACGGAAATAAAGGGCATAAGCATGCGTAAGGCCGAGGCCATGAGCGAGGCCTTTATCCTTAGGCAGGACACCGCCGAGACCGTCATGTTTTTTCAGCAGTTCGGCATAACACCGAATCTCGCTATGAAGATATACAAAAAGTTCGGCTCTATGGCCGTAGAACTGGTGCGCGACAATCCCTATGCTCTCTGTGAGACGGTGCAGGGCGTGGGATTCAAGACCTGCGACCAGATAGCCATGAGCCTTGGCCTGCCATTTGACAGCCGTAACCGCATAAAAAGCGGACTTCGCTATGCCCTGACCGAGGCGGCCATGAACGGCCATACCTGCTATCCTGACAGTGCGCTTTTGGATTATACGGCCAAGCTTCTCGGCTGCGACCTCGGCGCGGTGAGGGATTGCTATAATGAGTCGCTTCTGACAGGTAAAATAATATCCGAGGATAATCTGGCCTATCTCCCCCTTTACTATAATCTTGAGCTGTCCTCGGCGAGCCGACTTGCCACGCTGGCAAAGGCCGAAGCCGAAACCGACAAAAAAACAGAGGAGCTTGTGGATTCTTACGCCGAGAGCTGCAATATAGTTCTTTCCGGCGAACAGCGAACCGCCATACTTACGGCCAATTCGCGCAAGGTCCTTGTTATAACCGGAGGCCCCGGCACAGGTAAAACCACCATAATGAAGGGCGTGCTGAACGTAATGCTGCGCCGAGGCATGGAGGTTGCCCTCTGTGCCCCCACCGGAAAGGCCGCAAAGCGGCTTGAGGAGGCCTGCGGCTGCGAGGCTAAGACCATACACCGCCTTTTAGAGGTGGACGCCATAAGCGACGACGAGCAGCGCTTTGCAAAAAATGAGACCAACCCATTAAGTGCCGATTTTATTATAGTTGACGAGATGAGCATGGTAGACATACAGCTGCTTGACGCCCTGCTCAAGGCCATGAAGCCCGGCGCCGGAATAGTTATGGCGGGCGACGTGGATCAGCTCCCCTCTGTTGGTGCGGGCAATGTGCTGAGCGACATTCTTGAAAGCGGCGTTGTGCCTATGATACGCCTCAGCACCGTGTTCAGGCAGGCTGAAGAGAGCATGATCGTCGTCAATGCACACCGCATAAACGACGGCGAAATGCCGGATTTGATGAACAGTCATTCCGATTTTTTCTTCATACACCGCCCGGATCATCAGACCAGTGCCGACGTTATTCTTGATCTTGTTGAGAGCCGACTGCCGAAGGCCTACGGCTATGACCTCAGCGACATTCAGGTGCTATCCCCCTCAAAGAAGGGCACTGCAGGCGTCGTCAGCCTTAACGCGCTGATTCAGGAGCGGATTAATCCGCCCGAGAAATATAAACCCGAGCAGAAGCGAGGGAGTGTATCCTTCCGCCTAAGTGACAAGGTAATTCAGATAAAGAACAACTATAATGCCGAGTGGGTCAACCACCGTGACGGATCTCAGGGCCTCGGCGTATTCAACGGAGATATCGGCGTTATAACCGATATTGACCGTATGGACAAGACTCTCACCGTTGAGTTTGACGACGGCAAGACCGTAGAATACGACTTTGCCATGCTTGATAACCTTGAGCTGGCCTATGCTCTGACCGTGCATAAAAGCCAGGGCTGCGAATTCAAGGCCGTAATAGTGCCCGTCTGCGGCTTTGCGCCCATGCTTATGGCGCGTAACCTGCTCTATACCGCCATAACCCGCGCTAAGGAAATGGTGGTGCTCGTGGGCAGCCCGGAAAACGTGGCTCAAATGGTGAGGAATAACCACCGCTCACGGCGCTACAGCTCGCTGCTCGCGAAGCTGCGGCTTTATGGAGGGTATAATGAAGAATAAAGTTAAAGACTTTGCCGCCTCTATAGGCATAGCGGAAACCGGCGTCAGCGTGTTTGGCGAAGACAAGGCCTTTGTGTGCCTCTTTCCGTATTTTACGGGCTATGAACCGGGGAATCTCTCAGTGTATGCTTATGGGGCGGACTACCACCTCGTTACTCGGGAAAAGCTCGGTAAAATATGTGAGTTTCTTAAAACAGAATACGGAGCAAAAAAAGCTGCGGGCTTTGCCGATATCGGCCCGAGCGTTGACCGTGAACTCGCCTATCGCGCCGGGCTGGGCTTTTACGGCAAAAACGATCTGCTGATAAATCCGCGGCTCGGCAGCTATTTTTTCATCGGTTACGTGCTGACGGATCTAAGCTTAGAGCCGGACAAGCCTCTTGATGAAGGCTGCCTCGGCTGCGGCAAATGCATTAAGGCCTGCCCCGGCAACGCTCTGAGCGGCGGCTTTTTTGCGGAGCGCTGCGCCTCGGCGATAAATCAGAAAAAGGGTGAGCTGACCGAGGAGGAGAAGGCCATAATACGCCGCTCGGGCTATGCCTTTGGCTGTGACATCTGCCAGAAGGTCTGCCCCCACAATCAGAAGCCACCCAAGCCTATGCCTGAATTTACCAAGAACCTCATTACCAACCTCCGCCGCGATATGTTTGAGGGGCTAAGCAATAAGGAGTTTAAAGAGAGATACGGAGAATATGCCTTTGCATGGCGAGGAAAGGCCGTTTTGCTCAGAAACATCGGGATTTTAGAGAACAAATCTGTTGACAATTGTCGGTAAAAGTGATACAATTATATTAACGAAAGGAGAGTGATCGACATGAAGAATATTTCTAACCCCAACGTGAAGCTTCTGCCGATCAATTTCCATGGCCTTATGCGGCCCTGCCAATGAATTTGATGCAGAAAATCAAGCGCTTCCGCTGAGGAGGCGCTTTTTTGCGGGCCGCAGTAAGGAGAAATAAATGAAAATTGAATCTATACGAAATAATCCCGGGATGGCCAAAACGGCCAAAAATTACTGCAAAGAAAAATGGGAAAAGGTCTATACCGTGTTCTGCCGTACTCTGGACAGAAGTCTGGCCGCCGAAAAGCTGCCCGAGACCTGGCTCGTTATTAATGGGAACGGAGATTTATGCGGCTTTTATCAGCTCAGCGAAACAGAGGTGTTAATAAAACACCCGGGTCTATCCCCTTTCATCTCATTACTTTACGTTGACAGAGAACGTTTGGCGTCCGGCACTGGCGGCGGAGAAATGCTGCTCACTCATGCTAAGTATGAAGCGGCAAGGTTTGGCTATCACACGCTGTACCTCTGCACCGACCATATTGGATACTATGAAAAGTACGGCTTCCGGGAGCTTGGTCTTGATCTCGACGCATGGGGCAGGCCTACAAAGCTCTACGCCGCTGATACTCCCGTAGAGGTACAGCTCAGGATTTTTGACAAAGATAATCTTGCGCCCGACGAAGTGCTCTTGCAAATGGAAAGGCGGCACGCTTATGACTCGCATTCTCATGACGAAAACCCGGCGGAGCTGCTGCGCCGACTTAAGCACCTGTGGTTCCCGGCAAGCTATGAAGGCCTGTGCTTTGAGATCAGAGCCTTCAAAAGTTCTGAACCGGTTGGCCTTGTGCGCTTTATGAGAGGTATCAAAACACCTTTGATATGGCACACTGGCGACCTATGGGTGCGCGGCGACTGCCGATGTCAGGGACTGGCCTCGCGCATGATAAACCGAGGGATAGAGCTCGTCCGCTCAAAATGCAGCGGCGGTGAGGTTCTGTACTCCTATATAGAGAAAGATAACGCCCCGGCAATTGAGCTGCATAAGAAGCTTGGATTTGAGAATTTGAGCCGGATAGAACCTTTTGAGGATCTTATTTTCGGTGAAGATCAGACTACTTGGCAGCTTGAGCTTTAAGGAGGCGTGAAACAGTGACAATTCAGGAATACGCCTTAAACTCGCTGAAGCTGCGCACGGGAATTGATTTCATCCTTATTGATGAAGCTGTCAGTCAATCAGATAATGGCGATTTGTGCCGTATCATTTACAGCGGCGGGAAGCTTGCGGTCTTTTGCCGGGACGAGCACAGAAAGCCGCTGCTCGGCTTACTTCGCTCAGTTAACGTCAAAGAGGCCATAAAATCGCCGGAGCTTTACGTAGAAGTGCTTAACGCCATAGGGCTTGATCCGGCTGAATATCCGTTTGAGCCGGCCTATAACGCAGGCGGTAAGGTCTATAAGTGCTGCCACACAGTGGAGTATGTGTGCGATGCGAAAAATTTCAGGCTAATACCCGATTATCGAAAAATAACGGTTATATACCCGGGCGAACCTGACTATCTTCCTATAGACGGCTTTTCCGAGATATATGCTGTTTATGAGGGCGGAAAAATGGCGTCTAACAGCTATTACCGCCCGAACATCGGCGAATTTTCCGGCACTAACGCCATGAACGTATGGACGCATAAAAGCTTTCACAGGCGCGGTTACGGCATAACTGCTGCCGCGGCGGCAACGCGCAGCATAGTAAATAAAAATGAACTGGCCCTGTGGGTCAGCTACGCGGACAATGCCGCTTCACGCCGTATAGCTGAAGCTTTGGGCTATGAATTTATAGGCGGAGAACTGAGGATAAAGGAATAAACGAAAAATGCCTTTTGCTTTCGCAAAAGGCATTTTTTATTACTCGGAAATAGCGCAGCCGGGTCTGCAGTTGGGCGTATCGTCCGCAGAGAAAGCGTCCTGCTGAGGCGGGAAGAACTCATCAATGGGGAAGCTGATTTTCTCGAACAGGTCGCAGGGATCGTCGGGCGTAGCCGCACCAACGCACTCCTTATCGGGAATGCAGAAATCGTAGGCCGGGATAAGAAGCTGAACATTGCGCTCAAGCTTGATTATCGTGAACAGGCCGAGGGATACATATACCCTTCTCTGCTGGTCACGGCCTACTGTAAAGCGGTCGTCGAACACGCGGCGCACGCAGTCGGGAATATTGCCGAGATCTGCGATATCGTCGTCGTTAAACTTGCAGCAGCCCTCGTTGAAGTCGGCAAGCTTGGCGCCGAGGCATATCGGGTCAACGACCTCTGCCGGTGACACGGCCTTTGAGTATATCGTTGGCAAGAAAAAAAATATCATCACTGACTATGCGCAGCTCCGGACGCTCATGCACAAACCACTCGCTTTCAGGCAGGGACTTTCTTGTGCCGGAAAGGAAGTCGGCAGTTGTGCTTTTGTGATTTATAAGCCTGCCGATATAAATAGGATTTTTTATTATACGGCTTATGCTTTTTTGTGTCCATGAGCCATTTAGCTTAGTAGGAACAGAACAGTCGTTAAAAAATTGCGCTATCGCACCGCACGACAAATTTTCAATCGTGTAAAGTTTGAAAGCTTTACATACAGCTGTGCTTTCGCTTTTGTTTATTTTAAGTGTAAAGTTATCCAATTTGTCATAGCCAAAAATAGTACCGGGCACTCTCCCCTGCCTCGCGGTTTCAGTTTTTCCAAAAATAACGCGCTTGCTGAGATTTTCGCTCTCCTGCTGAGCAAGAGCCGCATATATAGTGAGTATGAATTCGGAATCAGTAAACACAGAGGAATTGGAGCTTAGAAAGCGCACATCTATTCCGCAGGACTTAAGCCGCCGCACTCCGCTGAGAAAGTCGCAGGTATTACGTGCAAACCGGCTCACGTCCTTGACGGCCAGAAGGTCGAACTCCCTCCTTTCGCCGTCTTCTATCATCTTCAGGAAGCCCTCGCGGTTCTTCATCTGCTTACCGCTTATGCCTTCATCACTGTAGATACGCACAAGATCAAGGCCGTTTTCTTTTGCATATTCGCGGTAGAAGCTCTGCTGATTGCTTAACGAAAGCTTCTGCTCCGCCTTATCTGTCGAAACTCTGCAATAGGCTGCAAGCCGCATAAAAAAACGCACCTCCACATCTAAAGGTACGTTTTAAAAGTTTATGTTATGATAATATTTTACTGAGCGCCGCCACGTCTTCTGGGGTTGTGGCCCAGCTGGTCGCAAAGCGCACTACGCTGTGATTATCGTCGTATTTTTCCCAAAAGCTGAAGGCTACCTTTTTTCTCAGTTCCTCCATTTTTGCGTTCTCAAGAATCAAAAACTGCTGATTTGTGGGCGATTTCAGGTAGAAGGTATAGCCCTTTTCCTCAAATACATGTTTCATTTCATTAGCTGTCTCTATGGCCGTACGAGCGATTTTCTCATATAGGCCGTCGGTAAACAGTGCGTCGAACTGCACTCCCAGCAGCCGCCCTTTTGCGAGCAGTGCCCCGTGCCGCTTGGTAACGGTGGTAAAGCGCTTTGGGCCGCCCTTGGGGAACACCACTGCCTCGCCGCATAGTGCGCCTACCTTAGTGCCACCGATATAGAACACGTCTGTGAGCCGCGCTATATCGCTGAGCCCAAGATCACCGCCGCTCGCCAGAGCATACCCGAGCCGCGCTCCGTCCATATAAAGAGGGATATCCCTCTCTCTGCAAACCTCAGAAAGTGCGGTCAGCTCCTCCTTGGTGTAGAGCGTTCCGTACTCGGTAGGGTGAGAAATATATACCATTCCCGGGAAAACCATGTGTTCATGATTTGCGTCATTGAAAAATTGATCGAGATATTTCTTTACCTCGGTAGAATCGAGCTTGCCCTCGTGGCCCGGCAGAGAGAGCACCTTGTGGCCGGTGTACTCGATAGCTCCCGCCTCATGGGTGTTTATATGGCCGCTGTCCGCGGCTATAACGCCCTCACAGTCTCCGAGCACAGCCGCGATAACGAGCTGATTTGTCTGTGTTCCGCCCACAATGAAGCGAACGTCGGCCTCGGGGGCCTTGCAGGCCTCGCGTATCTTTCTGACAGCGCTTTTGGTGTATTCGTCCGTCCCGTATCCGGGAGCCTTTTCATAGTTTGTTTCTATCAGGCGGCGAAGCACTGCCTCGTGCGCGCCCTCGGAATAGTCGTTCTCAAAGTAAAGCATTATAATCTCCATTCTTCGTTATGTAGTGTGGATACACAGGGGCCGGCCGAAAAAATCGTGCAGAACGGACGAAAATCAGTTTGTGAAGGAGGCAAAGCCGACGTAACAAACCCTCCCGACGGCGTACATTGGTACGCCGAGAGGTGATTTTCGTTCGTAGCTTAGGAGCTTATAATAGAGAATTTCGCCTTTTTTGGCGTAAATTCTACATTTAATAACCATTTTTGACCTTAGGAACATATACGCTTTAAAACATAGTCAAAAGCTCCTAAGCGCTCTGCGCGACTTTTTTTACGGCCCCACCGCCTTCGGGCATTTTGCCCATACCTTTCCGATTATTTCTGCAGCCTTTTCAAGGCCCTCTCTGTCGTTTTCGTCAAAGCGGGCAAGGCTGGGACTGTCGATATCAAGCACACCCACAACTGTTCCGCCTACGGTTATCGGAACCACGATCTCGCTGTTGCTGCAGGCGTCGCAGGCAATATGCCCGGGGAATTCGTGCACATTCTTAACAAGCTGTGTTTCATTTTTAGCAGCAGCCGTGCCGCAGACTCCGCGCCCCATTGGGATATTTACGCAGGCGGTCTTGCCCTGAAACGGCCCGAGGAACAGCCTGTCCCCCTCGACGATATAAAAACCTGCCCAGTTGATGTCACTGAGGTACTCCCCTAACAGCGCCGAGGCGTTAGAGAGGTTTGTTATAAGATAGTCGCTCTCACTGAGCAGGGCGGCAAGCTTTTTGTTCATGTCATTATACATAATCTATACTCCTTTTATAATTATACATAATATTACAAATTTGCCACTACGGCTATACCCATTTTTACTTTTTTCGGTAACCTTTACATCGCAGCTATACAAATCTTCGATTTGTAGGGTAATCATACCACAATTTTGCCACTGCGGCTATACCCATGTTTACTTTTTTTGGTAACCTTTACATCGCAGCTATACAAATCTTCGATTTGTAGGGTAATGTCACCGACCTCCACTACTGCCTTGGGCATGTTCGTTTTCTGCCAAAGCTGGGGATCAAAGCTGTCTTCCTTATATTTGGACGAGAATATTTTGGCGCTGCCCTCGCTGCCAAAGAGAACCACCTTCTTGTTGAAGGTAGAAAGGCCCTCTACTGTGACCGGGCGGGAAACTCCTGTGTACACTTCAAGCGTTATTCTGAAAAAGTATGTCAGG
>JAFLUQ010000038.1 GCA_022508735.1 Oscillospiraceae bacterium
CGTAGTGGGCGCGGAGCAGCACGGGCACCATGCCTGCCTGCCAGTCGTTGCAGTGGAGGATATCCGGGAAGAAGTCCACCACCTGAAGCATGGCGAGCACAGCCTTGTCAAAGAAAGCAAAGCGTTCTATATCCTCGTGGATGGGGCCATAGATGGTAGGACTGCCGAAGTAGAATTCGTTGTCGATAAAGTAGTATATAACTCCGTCGCGCTTAAGTTCAAATATACCGCAATACTGGCTGCGCCAGTTCATCTTTATATAAATGTGATCGATGTAGCGCATTTCGTCCTTGTATTGCTGGGGAATAGCGCCGTACTTGGGCAGGATGACTCTTGCATCGCAGCCCTTCTGATTAAGAATTTTGGGAAGGGCGCCCACAACGTCGCCTAAGCCTCCGGTCTTGACAAAGGGAACACATTCGCTGGTCACAAATAAGATTTTTTTACTCATAAGTCACTCTCCTGTAATTGTGGATACAGGGGGAACCGTTCGGGCTCCCCCTGTGAATACTTTTTTATATCATGGTACGTTTTGGCAAAATAACCGGATAATTCGGCTGGCCGATGAGCCTCTTGTTGGGGCGAAGGGTGCACTCCTTGTCGATGACTACGTTTTCAAGGTCGCAATTCTCGTTTATGACCGTATTCTGCATGATGATGCTGTTGCGCACTACCGTGCCCTTGCCGATGTTAACGCCGCGGAAGATGATGGAGTTCTCAACCTGTCCGTCGATATGGCAGCCGTCGGCAATAAGAGAATCACTGACAGCAGAGTTTTCACCGTAGCGGGTGGGAACCTGGTCCTTTACCTTGGTGTAGATGAGGTTTTCGCCTCCAAAGAGCTGCCGGCGGATATCGTCGTCCAGCATGAGCATGTTGTTGTCGTAGTAGCTCTTGATGCTGTCAACACGGCCCACAAAGCCCTTGTGCTCATAGGCGTAGATGTTAAGGTTCTGAAGATTGCCGAGGAGCACGTCGCGGATAAAGTCGTGGTTGCCCTTGGCGTGAGCCTCCTCTATCATGGAAATAAGGCGGGTGCGCTCAACTATGTATATGCCCATGCCGCTGTAGCAGGTCTTGGGGCTCTTGGGGTTGTGCTCTATGCCGATCACGCGGCCGTCATCATTTATCTCATATACCGTGGTGCGGCTGAGCTGCTCGGGTTTATCGGTGAGTCTGTGGTATACCACAGTGAGGTCGGCCTCGGTTTCCTTGTGGAAGTTCAGAAGCTCCTCAAAGGTGGTGTTGAACACCAGATTGCCGCCGGAGATAAGCACGTAGCTCTGACGGCTGCGGCGCAGATGTGTCATAACGCTGTACAGGAGGTCCACATTACCGCCGTTGGGGCCAATGCCAAGGCCCATGTCGCCGCCCCTGATATAGGGCGGCAGGAAGAACAGGCCGTAGGTCTTTCTGTTCAGATCCCAGGCGTTGCCGTTGCCAACATGATCCATGAGGGACGAATAGTTGAACAGCGTGGTTACGCCGACGTTGATTATTCCAGAATTCACCATGTTAGACAGGATGAAGTCGATGAGTCTGTAGCGCCCGGCAAAGGGCAGGGCGGCTACAGAACGTATATCCGTAAGTTCGTTCAGGCGGATTTCAGGGTTTTCCGCCAGTATAATACCCATTGTATCCTTCATTGTTATCAGCTCCTTCCGATTATATGGATTCCTTGACCATGGCGTTGATGCCTATCTTTGTGCCTTCTGAGATAACAAGGCCGCCGCCGATAAGGCTGATGTCGTCCGAGCAGTATTTGCTCTTATAGCAGTCTTCACCAATAGTCTTGTCACCGATGGTGCAGCTGTTGGAAATGACGGTCTCGTTGCCTATTATGGTCTTGGAAATGACGCAGTTCTCGCCTATTACGGCGCCGGGGAAGATAATAGAGTCCTCCACTATCGCGCCGCGGCCCACCTTAACGCCCTCGAAGAGTATCGAGTGCTTTACGGTGCCGTAAATCTCACAGCCCTCGGTTACGGCAGAGTTAATGATCTGTGCGCCCTTGGCCGCGTAGTGCGGGGGCTTAACGGGATTGCGGGAGAAAATTCTCCAGGAGCTGTCGTCGATCTCAAATATGGGCGGATCGGCGATGATGTCCATATTTGCTTCCCAAAGGCTCTGCACTGTACCCACGTCCTTCCAGTAGCCCTGGAAGCCATAGGCGTAGAGAGCCTCGGAGTTGTTGAGCATTTCGGGAATGATATTTTTACCGAAGTCGTTGCTGCTCTCAGGGTTGCGTTCGTCCATTGTCAGGTAGCGCTTGAGCACCGGCCAGCTGAACACGTAGATGCCCATTGAAGCCAGATTGCTCTTGGGCTCTGCGGGCTTTTCGGCGAACTCTGTGATGTGGCTCTCGCCATCGGCAGTGAGTATGCCGAAGCGGCTGGCCTCTTCCCAGGGAACCTCGATAACGGCCACTGTGGCGTCGGCACCCTTCTGCTCATGGAATCTGATCATCTCATCGTAATTCATCTTATAGATGTGGTCGCCCGAGAGAATGAGCACGTACTTGGGGTTGAACTTATCGATAAACTCGATGTTCTGATATATGGCGTTGGCCGTACCCTTGTACCACTCGCCGCTCTCCGCCTTTTGATAGGGCGGGAGCACATAGATGCCGCCTGAGTTACGGTTCAGATCCCAGGGGTTGCCGCTGCCGATATAGGTGTTAAGCTCAAGGGGCTGATACTGAGTCAGCACGCCAACTGTGTCTATACCCGAATGAGCGCAGTTGCTGAGCGCGAAGTCAATTATGCGGTACTTTCCGCCGAAGGGCACAGCAGGCTTGGCGACTGTTGTCGTCAGCACGCCCAGACGGCTACCCTGGCCGCCGGCCAGTATCATTGCCACACAATCTGTTGATATCATACAATATCATCCTTTCTGTTTGTTTTCTGTTTTTTTTCCGGAGTCGTTCTCTTGAGGTATATGGCGCTCATAGGCGGAAGATCAACATCGATGGAATACTCCATGTTGTCAATGGGCTTTTTATAGCTCCTGACAACTCCGATTCGCTGGTCGTTCCCGCCGAATTCGGCCCATGCCGATGAGAACATCTCCTTATAGTCGCCGCGCTTGGGTACGCCTACGCGGTATTTTGTATACTCAACCGGAGTGAAGTTGCAGATGACGACCACTTCGTCACGCGCTGCCTTGCCCCGGCGTATAAACGATATCACGCTGCGGTCGGCATCGTTGGCGTTTATCCATTGGAAGCCGTCCCAGCTGTTTTCAATTTCGTAAAAGGCCTTGTTGTTAAGATAGAAATGATTAAGCTCTCGAATGAATTTGTGATATTGGTTATGGGCGGGCAGCTCGAGCAGGTGCCATTCCAGACCCTCGTAGAATCGCCACTCCAAAAATTGAGCGAGCTCGCTGCCCATGAAGTCAAGCTTTTTGCCCGGGTGGGCCATTTTGTACATCATGAGCGTGCGCAGAGAGTCGAATTTCTGCCCTTCGAGGCCCGACATCTTCCCGATAAGGCTGGCCTTTCCGTGAACGACCTCATCGTGGGAGAAGGGAAGGATGTAATTTTCACTGAAAGCGTACATCATTGAGAATGTCAGTATCGAATGATTGCCCCGACGGAAGAAGGGATCCATAGCCATATAGCGGAGCATATCATTCATCCAGCCCATGTTCCACTTGTAGTTAAAGCCGAGACCGCCCTCGTGGGCAGGCTTTGTTACCAGCGGCCAGGCCGTGGATTCTTCCGCGATCATCAAAGTGTTGGGGAAGCGCCGGAACACGGTTTTATTCAAATTCCTGAGGAATTTTATGGCCTCAAGATTTTCGTTCTTGCCGTACTTGTTGCGCACCCATTCTGTGCGGGAATAATCAAGGTACAGCATACTGCTGACGGCGTCTACGCGAATGCCGTCAATATGGTACTTATCCAACCAGAACATGGCGCTTGATATAAGGAAGGAGATCACCTGATTTTTACCGTAATCGAAAACCAGCGTGCCCCATTCCTTATGCTCGCCAAGACGCGGGTCGGCGTACTCATAGGCCGGTGTGCCGTCAAAGAGTCTCAGACCGTGGGCGTCGCGTGGGAAGTGGGCCGGCACCCAGTCAAGGATGACTGCGATCCCGGCGTCATGAAGCTTGTTCACGAAGTACATAAAGTCCTTCGGTTCGCCATAGCGGGCTGTAACGGCGAAGTAGCCGGTTACCTGATAGCCCCAGCTGCCGTCAAAGGGGTACTCGGATATGGGCATGAGCTCCAAGTGTGTGTAGCCCATGTCCGCAAGGTAGGGCGCCAGCTCGTCGGCCAGCTCGCGGAAGTTATAGAAGCTGCCGTCCTCGTGCTGCTTCCAGCTTCCGGCGTGCATCTCGTATATTAGCATGGGCTTATCGTAGGGGGCGGTGGTGAGCTTTTTCTCTATCCACTTGTTGTCGGTCCACTCAAAGCCGTTTATGTCATAGGTGACGCTGGCGGTCTCAGGCCGGAGCTGACAGCGGTATCCGCAGGGGTCGGCCTTATATAAGAGTTCGCCGGCCTTGGTCCTTATGCAGTATTTATAATTCTGCCCGTCTTCCGCGTCTTTTATGAAAATATGCCATATGCCCGTGTCGCCTTGGGGGAACATATATGACGCCTCGGTGTCCCAGCCGTTGAAATCGCCGACTACGCTCACCGCCTCCGCATTGGGCGCCCAGACGGCAAAGCTGTAGCCCGGGATGCCGAAGAGGTCGGTCTTGTGAGCGCCGAGAAAATCGTAACAGTTAAAGCTCTTCCCCTCGTTGTACAGATACAGCGAGAAGCTGTCAAGATACGGATTTGTCGGCGCGGTATTTTCAGGGGTTTGCTTGTTCATTGGCATCCATGCCTTTCTATGTGTAAATTAGCGGGCCTGTCCCGCACATTGGGATACAATCCTTTATATTACTATTTTAACAAATATTTTTGAAATAGTCAAATGTTTTTAATAAGTTTTGCACAATTTTTTTTATTTTTTTGCAAATTTATTGATCGGCAAATGGTATGAAAGAAGAAATTTGTGTTATTGGAAGGATTTTTGGCTTTTTTGTGGAATAAAAAATAGATAAAATTTTATTGGAGAGTTGTGTATGAACAGGGATGAAAAGGGGAAAGAACTGTTTGAATCGGGAATGAACTGCTCTCAGGCCGTGCTGCTGGCCTATGAGGACGAGCTGAATGTTGACCGCGGCGCGCTGCTGCGTATAGGCGCGTCATTCGGCGGCGGCATGGGAAGGCTGCGGGAGGTCTGCGGTGCGGTCAGCGGAATATTCGCTGTGGCCGGTCTGCTGCAAGGCCCTGAGGACCCCGCTGATCGTGAGGCAAAGGCCGCTCACTATAAGCTTATTCAGGAATTGGCCGCAAAATTCAGAGAAAAGAACGGCTCCATAATTTGCCGGGAGCTTTTGGGGCTGCGAGCCGCCGAAAACTCCCCTGTTCCCGAAGAGCGGACCGTGGAATACTACAGTCGGCGGCCCTGCGTTAAATATATCATGAGCGCCATAGAAATATTGGAGGAGCAAAGGAATGTTTAAGCTGCTGAAATATATGGGAAGCTACAAAAAGGAGACCGTGCTCGCGCCGCTTTTTAAGATGCTCGAGGCCTTTTTTGAGCTGTTGGTGCCGTTGGTCATGGCGGCGATAATTGACGTCGGTATCAAGAATAACGACCTCGGGTATATAGTGAGACTCTGCCTGCTTATGGCCGCTTTGGGGCTCATAGGTCTAAGCTGCTCAATAACAGCTCAGTTTTTTGCGGCCAGAGCCGCGGTGGGCTTTGTAGCCAAGCTCCGCCACGCTCTGCTTAAGCACGTGCAGTGCCTGTCATATACCGAGCTTGACACTCTCGGCTCAGACAGGCTCATAACCGGCATGACCAGCGACATCAATCAGGTGCAAAACGGCGTCAATCTCGTGCTGCGTCTGTTTTTGCGCTCGCCGGTGGTGGTGTTTGGCGCAATGATCATGGCCTTTACGATAGACGTGCCTTCAGCGATGGTTTTTGCCGTGACTATACCGGCGCTGTCGGTGGTGGTGTTCGGCATAATGTTAGTGAGCATACCGTTGTATAAAAAGGTGCAGGCCGCCCTTGATAAGGTGCTTGGCTCGGTTCGTGAAGCCCTCGGCGGTGTGAGAGTTATACGCGCCTTTGATCTTGAGGACAGTGAGATCAAGAATTTTAACGAGAAAAACGAAACCCACACTGCTTTACAGCAGTTTACCGGAAGAATTTCCGGCCTGATGAACCCTGTGACCTACGTTATAGTAAACTTAGCGACCGTGGCTCTCATATACCGCGGCGCGCTGCGCGTGGATGCAGGCAGCATCACTCAGGGCGAGCTTGTGGCCCTTGTAAACTATATGTCCCAGATACTCATTGAGCTGATAAAGCTGGCAAATCTCATCATTACTGTGACCCGTGCCATTGCCTGCGGCAACCGTGTGCAGGCCGTGTTCGAGACCGAAAGCTCTATGCCCAACCTTAAATCGGAGATTCCCGAACCGAAGGGAGAGTATAGCGTTGAGTTCCTTGATGCATCACTGACCTATAAAAACGCCGGAGCGGAAGCCCTTTCCGGCGTCACCTTCAAGGTGCGCCGCGGTCAGACCGTGGGCATAATCGGCGGAACAGGCAGCGGCAAGTCCACATTGGTAAACCTTATTCCGCGGTTTTACGACGCCACGCGGGGAAGAGTGTATATCGACGGCAGCGACGTGCGGGATTATCCGTTAACGGCCCTGCGTGAAAAGATAGGCGTAGTGCCGCAGAGGGCTGTACTTTTCAAGGGTACGATCCGCTCTAATTTGCTTTGGGGAAACGAAGACGCCGATGAGGAATCTCTCCGCGAGGCTCTGGAACTGGCTCAGGCGACGGACGTGGCCGCATCCAAGGAGGAGGGCCTCGACGCTGAAGTCGAGCAGAACGGCCGTAATTTCTCCGGCGGACAGCGGCAGCGGCTCACCATAGCCCGTGCTCTTGTTAAAAAGCCGGAAATACTTATTCTTGACGACAGCGCGTCGGCCCTCGATTACGCTACCGAGGCCAGACTGCGCAAATCCCTCCGCTCACTCGGCAATGACCCCACTGTATTTATTGTGTCTCAAAGAACGTCCTCCATTCAGCACGCTGACATTATTGTTGTGCTGGATGACGGTGCGGCCGTGGGCATAGGAACTCACGAGGAGCTTTTGAAGAGCTGCGAGGTTTATCGGGAAATACACTCCTCACAGTTCGGAAAGGGGGCTGCCGTATGAAACTCTTAAATGGCTTTAAAAATAGTGGCGCTACTCTTAACCGGGTGCTGCGTTATATCGGTATATACAAAGTATATCTGGCCATCTCCGTGCTTTTGGCAGCGGTGACCGTGGCGCTGACACTGTACATTCCAATTCTGACGGGCCGGGCTGTGGATCTGATCGTCGGCCCGGGTGCGGTGAACTTTACGGCACTTATGGGTGTGCTTGGCCGCATCGCCATAGCCGCGGGGCTGACGGCGGCGCTCCAGTGGATAATGAACCTTTGTAATAACCGCATAAGCTATAACGTGGTGCGCGACGTGCGCCGCGACGCCTTTGCCCGTCTTGAGGAACTGCCGCTCTCTTATCTCGACTCCCACCCTCACGGTGAGATCGTGAGCCGCGTCATAGCCGACGCCGACCAGTTTGCCGACGGCCTTCTGATGGGCTTTACGCAGCTTTTCACCGGTGTAGTTACTATTCTCGGCACGCTTTTGTTCATGCTCAGCATAGACGTGCGAATTACCCTTGTGGTGGTGGTTATCACCCCGGTTTCCCTGCTTGTTGCGGCGTTTATCGCAAAACGTACCTATTCCATGTTCAAAAGCCAGAGCGAGGCCCGCGGAGAGCAGACGGCAATGATCGATGAGTTTATAGGCAATCAAAAGGTCGTTCAGGCTTTTGACCGTCAGGATGAGTGCCTGAGAGATTTTGACACTGTGAATGAAAAGCTCGAAAAATATTCTCTCAAGGCTATATTCTTCTCTTCCATAACCAATCCGGCTACCCGATTTGTCAACAGCCTTGTATATACAGGAGTGGGTCTCACGGGAGCGATCTCCGCCATGCGCGGCGGCATAAGCGTTGGTCAGCTGTCATGCTTCCTCAGCTATGCCAACCAGTACACCAAGCCCTTCAACGAGATATCCGGCGTGGTGACCGAGCTTCAGAACGCTCTTGCCTGCGCGGCGCGGCTTTTTGAGCTTATCGATGAAGAGCCGCAGGCTCCCGACCCTGAGGATGCCATTATCCTCGCCAATCCCGACGGCACAGTTGAAATGGAGAAGCTCTGCTTCTCTTACAGGCCGGAGCAGAAGCTTCTGGAAAACATAAACGTAAGCGTGCGCCCGGGTCAGCGTGTGGCCATAGTCGGCCCAACGGGCTGCGGTAAGACCACGCTGATAAATCTGCTCATGCGGTTTTATGAGCCAAAGAGCGGCCTTATCCGCGTCAGCGGAACTGACGCGGGGCATATAACACGGGGGAGTCTCAGGCGCAGCTATGGCATGGTTTTGCAGGAAACGTGGCTTAAGTCCGGCACTATAAAGGAAAATATCGCCATCGGGCGCCCCGACGCCACCGATGAAGAGATCGTTGCCGCGGCAAAGGCCAGCCATGCCGACAGCTTTATTCGCCGCCTGCCGGAGGGGTACGATACCGTTCTCGGAGCCGACGGGGGAAGCCTCAGTCAGGGGCAGAAGCAGCTCCTATGTATAACCCGTGTTATGCTCTGCCTTCCGCCCATGCTTATTCTGGATGAAGCCACGTCTTCGATCGACACCCGTACCGAGATACGAATTCAACGTGCCTTTGCCAAGATGATGAAGGGCCGCACCAGCTTCGTTATAGCCCACCGTCTGTCTACTATAGTTGACAGCGATGTGATCCTCGTCATGAGGGACGGCAATATAATCGAGCAGGGCAGCCATGAGGAACTGCTGAACAGAGGCGGCTTCTATGCCGAATTATTTAACAGTCAGTATGCGAATGCGGAATGAGGAATTGCCGATGAAGAAGCGAATTTTGATCTCGATCATAATATTGTGTATACTGTTGGCCGCGGCATATATAGCCTTTCATTTGATATGGAACGGAGTGATACTTCTGAATAACCCTTCCCTGAGAAAATATCCGGTTCGCGGAGTTGATGTGTCCCACTATCAGGGCGAAATAGACTGGCCGCTGCTGGCAGAGCAGGGCATAGACTTTGCCTTTATCAAGGCTACCGAGGGCAGCGGTCATGTGGATGATAAGTTCGCCTTTAACTTTGCCGAGGCCTTAAAGACAGACCTGCGCGTGGGGGCCTATCACTTTTTCAGCTTCGAGAGCGCCGGTAAGACTCAGGCCGATAATTTTATCGCCACAGTGGGTAAAATCGACGGTATGCTCCCTCCGGTCATAGATTTTGAATTTTACGGCGGCAATGACCAAAAACCTCCCGATAAAGCGGCCGCAGCACGGGAACTTCGGATCCTTGCGGACGCTCTCACTGAACACTACGGTAAAAATCCCATAATATATGCCACCGAGGAGACTTATGAGCGGTACATATCCGGTGACTTTGACGACTGCGACATCTGGATAAGAAATGTGATCACAACGCCAACCCTCACCGACGGGCGGGAATGGGTTTTCTGGCAGTATACCAACCGTGAGATCCTGAAGGGCTATTCCGGAGACGAGAGATATATAGATATGAACGTGTTTTACGGCAGCAAAAAAGAGTTTGCTAAGTATGTGGACTGAGGCAATGCCGCACAGAGATTTGCCTTAAATGTGAATTTTTTAAATTCTTATTTACAAAATAGAAATAGTATGATATAATTTTTCTGTTATATAATGGTATTGAGGGGAGGCGGATATATGGCTGATATAATAATCTCGGGCTATTATGGGCTCGGGAACAGCGGCGATGAGGCGCTTTTAAAAAGTATTGTGGATAATCTGCGCACCCTCGATCCTAATGTCAGCATAACCGCCCTGTCCGGCGACGCTGAGTACACACGCCGTACCTACGGTATAGATACCGTTAACCGCTTTAATCCCTTGGCAGTGCTTTGGACGCTTATGCGCGGAAAACTGCTTATAAGCGGCGGCGGCAGCCTGATTCAAGATGCTACCAGCACTAAGAGTCTGCTCTACTATCTGACTATAATCGGCGCGGCAAAGTTTTTTGGCCTCAAGGTCATGCTATATGCCAACGGTCTGGGACCTATATCTGATAAAAACGTGCCTAAGGTGACACGTGTGCTGAACAAAGTCGATCTGATAACCCTTCGTGAGAATATCTCTATGAACGAGATACATCGATGCAAGGTGACAAAGCCCAGAGTGGAGGTCACGGCGGACCCGGCTTTCCTGCTCTCGCCGTGCTCAGAGGAGCGGGCAGACGAGCTGCTCAGAGGCTTCGGCGCAGGGGAAAGGCAGATCGTGGCAATATCCGTGCGTGAATGGAAAAAGTCGGGCGCCGGGCTTGAGGACGAGATCGCAAAAACCGCCGATATGCTCAGCCGTGACGGATATTTCCCTTTGTTTTTTCCGATGCAGTTCAGCCGCGACCTTGAGATATCCCGCCGGATCGCGAAAAAAATGAAGTCCCCCTCGGCTATAGCCGACAGAGAACTGCAGGTTTCGGATATGCTCGGTATAATAGGCCGCTGCCGCATGGTAATTGGCATGAGACTTCATGTGCTCATCTTTGCCTCGTCGGTCAACGTGCCGATGCTGGGGCTGATCTATGACCCGAAGATACGCGGCACTATGGAATATATGAATCAGCACCGTTATATAGAGGTTGAAAAGGTCACCTCGGGTGAGCTGTACGCTATGGCGCGGGAGTGCCTGGCTGACGGCGACGCTATTCGGAAAAGGCTTAGTGAAGAAAACGCGGTGCTGCGTGCAAAAGCAGCCCAAAATGCAAAAATGGCGCTGGAATTACTGAAAGGGTGAATAATGTGAAAAAAGCTTTAAAAATCATAGGAATAATCCTGCTGATAATAGTAGTTATTATCGCGGGCCTCGCGGCATGGCAGTGGAAATATGTCAGCGCGGTGATCGACGGTCTTCGTCTGGACGATGCCCAATTGGGCGAAAGGCAGGTTCAGCACGCTCAGAAGGCAATTGCTGACATCAATAGTCAGGTCTCTGTGGAACTGCGTGATATGACAGAGGAAGAAGAGCAGCTTGTTGCAAGCGGTGAGCTTTCTCAGGCTGAAGTTATGGCCCGCATCTTCGCTGAGGCAATGGGCACGGAACTGCCCTCTCTCGAGGATCTGGCAACGGAGCCGGGCGGCAACGCGGAAGTTGCTCCGGCAGTAGAGCCTGATGAAGAGGGCGGCGAGGTCGCAGGGCAAACTCCTGAAGAAAGTACCCATGCTGCAGGTAGCGATGGTATCAATGAGAGCCCCCGCCCTGCGGCGCTAAGCTCTGACCAATATGTGGCAGCGGCAGTTTCCAAGCTCTATGCTCTTCAGGCTAAGTTCACAGGCAGTATAGACGAGGCTATCAGCAGCGCTCATGCCCTTTACCGCGATCAGAAGGCGGCCACAGGCAGTGAGATGAAAGCCAGAACCAGCGCTATCAACAAGCTTACCGGTGATATAAACAGTCTGGAGGCCTCCTGCGACGCTCAGGTGGAGGCTGTGCTCGGAGAGCTCACAAATCAGCTTAATTCTATTGGCTCCAATACCTCTGTGGTATCCACTATACGTGGAACATATGAGAAGGAAAAGGAGGACCGCCGGGCCGGATATATACAGAAGTTTTCAAAGTATATGTAGGCTCTTGTCAGCAAATTTCCCCGATGCTGCGTTAAAATGCTCGGCTAAGGTTAGTTTTCGCCCGTTCGGGCGGAACAGCCAAACTTTTGCCTTGCTTCAGAAAAAAATGCTTGACAATAGCGTTTAATGTTCTGTATGAAATAAAAGAGGAGGAGACCGATGAAGCTCCTGTTTATCGGCGACATTATGGGTCGCACGGGCCGGGACGCGGTTTTCGGGCTGCTGCCCGAGATCAAAGCGCGTTACAGTGTGGACTTCTGCATAGCTAACGGCGAAAACGCCTCCGGCGGCCTCGGTATGAACCGCGCGGGCTACGATGAGCTTCGCCGGGCCGGTGTGGACTTTTTCACTATGGGCAACCACACGTTCAGCAAGAAAGAGATATGCACTTTATATAACGAGGGCGAAAATCTCGTCCGTCCCGCTAACCTTCACCACGATTGCCCCGGTGAGGGAATGGCGGTTATAACAGCTAAAAACGGCTATAAAATAGCCATTATAAATCTTATCGGCCGGGCCTTTATGGATCCGAGTGATCACAATCCATTTATAGTGGCCCGGGAGCTGGCAGAAAAGGCCGCCAAAAGCACCCCGATGATATTTGTGGACTTCCATGCCGAGGCCACCAGTGAGAAGGAGGCAATGGGCTATCATATGGACGGCATTGTTTCCGCTGTCATTGGCACCCACACCCATGTCCAGACCGCGGACGAACGTATTCTCCCAAAGGGCACGGCCTATTTGACTGATGCGGGCCGCACCGGAGCCGTACACAGTGTGCTGGGGCTTGAGCCGTCGGCCTCTATAGCCAGATTTATGGAGACAGAGGGTAAAAAACCGCCGTTTAAAGTTGCCGGGGGAGAGTATATGCTCTGCGGCGCGGTAATAGATATAGATGAGGAAACCGGGAAAGCAAAGGAGATAATTCGCATATGCCAATACGGGAAATAAATCCTTTGGAGCTGTGGCAGTCTGAGCTGCTGCTCGGCAGAAATGAGATCATACATGGTTTTACGGGGCGTAAGGGCGGCGTAAGTGAGGGGCCTTACGCCTCTCTTTCCATGAGCCCGCGTCGGGGCGACGAGCCGGAGAAGGTGCATAAGAATGAGGAGATTCTTTGCGCCGCCTTGGGGCTTACGCATAAAAATCTCAGCTCCACCCGTCAGGAGCACACCGACATGGTAGCGTTGATCGATGAAACAAACGTCGGCATCGGTGTTTCTACGCCTTGGGATCATGGAGTAGACGCGGTAATAACCCTGCTGCCGGATGTGCCGATCATGGCTTACGCGGCAGACTGTGTGCCGCTGCTGTTTTACGCACCCGACATAGAGGCTATAGCTGCCGTGCACAGCGGTTGGCGCGGCACGGAAATGAAAATTGCAAAAAAGACCGCCATCGAGCTCACAAAAATGGGCGCGGCGGCTGAAAATATAATTGTGGCTATAGGACCTGCCATAGGCCTTTGCTGCTATGAGGTCAGCGAGGATGTGGCCCTGCGTTTCCCCGAAAGCTGCCATCGCGCTAAAGGCGGCGGAAAGTATATGCTCGATCTCACTAAGGCCAACGAATTGATGCTCAGAGAGATCGGCATAACAAAAATTGATAATACCGCTCCCTGCACACAGTGCCATAATGAAATCTTCTTCTCACACCGGGGGCAGGGCGGCGTCAGCGGCACTCTTGCCGCAATAATAGAGAGGAGGAGGCCAAGGTGAAGAGGCTTATAATTTTCGTGCTGATCGCCTGTCTGGCGTTTACGGCCTGTCACCGCGAAGAAAGCGGCGACGGAGTCGTGACATCCGAGACCTCGGTGGTCTATGGCGGAACTCTCAATCTGTCCATGTCGTCGGCAGATACACTTAATCCGCTGTTTGCAAAGAAGTCCACAGTGCGAGACGCGCTTTTTGCTGTTTACGAGCCGCTTATCGCCGTTACAGCCGATCAGGAGCTGCGGCCGGTGCTGGCGGAGAGCTGGGCCTTTAATCCCGATGCCACGGCTCTCACAATAAAGCTCCGGGAGGGCGTGCTCTGGCACGACGGCACGGAGCTGTCTGCCAAAGATGTGGTATACACTGTGAACACGATCAAGGGCACAGCGAACAGTCCGTATTCACACCTGCTGCGCTATGTAAGTGCCGCCGCTGAGGTAGGGCAGTACAGCGTCACTCTGACCCTCAGCAGAAGCTACAGCCAGCTGCTGTATTCTCTGTACTTTCCCATAGTGCCAATAAGCTCAAGCGTCCTCGATGAGGCCGCCGTAGGTACGGGTCCATTTATGTTTGAAAGCTATAATCCCGGCCAAAACCTTACTCTGACGCGCTTTGGCGGTTACCGTGAGGGAGATGCGGGCTTCGATAAGGTTGTTTTCAACATAGTTCGTGAGGACATAACCATGGCCTCGGCCTACTCCACCGGCGTCACTAATGCCATTCAAAGCAGTGTATATAATACTGACGAGTTCGCACTGCCCGTTGGCAGTGAAGCAAAACGGGCCTGCGGAGCGGCCTTTGAGTATATCGGATTGAACTATAATAATCCCATATTTTCATCTGTGACGGTACGCACGGCCATGAGCAGTGCCATAGACAGAGAAGAGCTTGTTCAGGAGGGATACGGCGGAACGGCTGTAGCGGCAAATATACCCATGCATCCACGCTCTTTACGCTATAGCCCGTCACTTTCTCTTGTAGATTATAACGCCGCCGGTGCAAGAGAGACCCTGTTCTATGACGGTTGGGTCGATTCCGGGGGAGGCACACTTATGAAGTCGACCATGGTCACCAACGATGAAAATGAGAGTGAAATGGTCAATCTTCGTCTTCGTTTTTCGCTGCTTGTCAACCGAGAGAATTCCCGCCGGGTGCTGGCCGCCAATATCATCGCCTCGCAGCTCAAAGGCTCCGGATTTGATGTGACCGTTGACGAGACTGATTTCGATGACTACCGGGCTCGTATTTCCTCAGGCGACTACGATGCGTACTTAGGCGGCACCGATATCGGGAACCTCTACGATTTGGAGTTCCTGCTGTCTACCGGCGGAACTCAGAACTATTCCGGCTACTCCAGCGTATATATGGATTCCGCTCTCGAGTCGCTGGCTTCTGCCCCCGACGATGAGGCGTTTGTCAACGCCTGTTCTATCGTGCAGGAGGTCTTTACAAGGGAACAACCATTGATCGGTGTGGTGTTTTTGGATGACAGGCTCATTCTTTCGCAAAATATTGCCGGTGGCACTATGCCGCTCTTTGGCTCGCCTTTTGGGAATATAGGAAGATGGTTTTTCAGTGAGTAAAAACAATGGGACCGCCCGGCGGCCCCTTGTTTTTATATAAAATTTATCACTATGTACCCGGCGTACATCAGTAGTAATACCACTCCCTGCCAGCGGTAGGTTCTCCCCCTAAAGGCCGGTGGCATTATGAGCGCGGCCATTGCAACCGTTGCAGAGGTGATGTCGCGGTATATTTCCCTGTCGGCGGCAATGGGAGTTATTACTGCCGGAAGACCAAGCACCAACAGCAGATTCAGAATATTAGCGCCTATCAGTGTGCCTATAGCTAACCCGCTGCGGCCGCGACGGGCAGCGAAAACTGCCATGGTCAGCTCCGGAAGCGAGGTGCCGGCAGCTATAAAAGTCAGGGCCACGGTTTTTGGGGGCATTCCGATGATCTCAGCCAGCAGTATTCCGTTGTCGACAAGCATGCCGGAACCAAGATACAGCGCTGCCGCTCCAACCAGCAATCCGACGCAGATGAGCTCCGGGCGCTCAGAATTTATATTTGCACCGGAGATATTGTCTTGTCGGTTTGTCAGTGCATATATGGCAAGAATAGAAAGCAGTATTATGCCAAGTCCAACGCCGAGCTCTTCGGTCTTTGCAGCTGAGAGTGCGATGAAGCAGGCGGCTAAAAGAAAGAAAAACAGCCGCTTGACTATATCCTTTCTCCACAGGTCGGACGATGGGAGAAGCAATGCGCATAGTCCTCCTATCAGGCAGGAATTGCAGATTATAGATCCGAATGCTGTCCCTGTCGTTATCTCTCCCGCGCCGCTCAATGCGGCTTTGACCGATACCGACAGCTCCGGCAGAGTCGTGCCGACAGCTGCTACTGTTGCACCTACTATAATAGGTGGCACGCGAAGCCGCGCCGCCAGTGCAGAGACGTGTTCAGCGAAGGAGTCTCCGCCCAGTATAAGCATGAATAAACCAAGAAAGAATAAAAATATCATCGCCGACATGTGCGCACCTCCAAATACTACAGCTTATTTTTAGGCGCAAGAAAAAATTCACGGCAAAATAAAATTTCGCTGTATTTTCTGCAATGGGTATAATTTTTTTAAAAAACTGCTTGACTTTACCCTTCAAATGTGCAGCATTTGAATTGCAGAAAGTATAAGTGCTGAAAAAGTTGCAATGGGTATAACTTTTTTAAAAAAACTTCTTGACAAATTTTGAAAGCTGATATATAATACCTGAGTATCCTTGCTTTGGGTTCGTCCCAAGGCCAAAAGACCAGAAGGAGGTGTAAAAAATGGCTGAAAT
>JAFLUQ010000039.1 GCA_022508735.1 Oscillospiraceae bacterium
GCCACAAGGGGACGAACGGGAGCGTTAACGGCGTTGCCGAGATACTGGATCTCCTTCTGGATAAGGTAACCGGCAACGGAGGGCTGAACATACTCTGTTATACCAACGTTGGAGCAGTGAGCGCGGTGAGCTGTACCGAAGGCGTCGTCAACGAATACGTCGGCGAGAGAAGCGAGCTCCTTGCTGAGAGCCTCGCCGTTCTTTGTCTCCTCGGCGCGATAGCGGGTGTTCTCAAGAAGAACAACATCGCCGTCGTTCATTTCGGCAACTGCCTTCTTGGCGTTCTCGCCAACAACCTCAGCGTCAGCGGCGAAAACAACGTCCTTACCGAGCTTCTCACTAAGGCGCTTTGCCACGGGAGCGAGGGAAAGCTCAGGCTTCGGCTCGCCCTTGGGCTTGCCGAGGTGAGAGCAAAGAATAACCTTTGCGCCATTATCGATAAGATACTGAATTGTGGGAAGAGCGGCCACTATTCTGGTTTCGTCAGTGATAGCGCCCTCCTTCAGGGGTACGTTGAAGTCGCAGCGGACAAGGACTCTTTTGCCCTTAACCTCAACATCTTCAATCGTCTTTTTGTTTGTCATGCTCATTTGAATCACCTCATAAATATATTTTTTAGTTTGGGTATTTTAAACATACATATATATTATACCACTGTTTCTAAAAAATGCAAGTGTTTTTGGCAAAAAAATTGCCCGCCGCAGCTGCGGCGAGCAATTTTTTTAATTTACGCGGGAACAGCAGTAGAAAACTTAGTTTTTACGGATTCAACCTTGGTCTGCTCCGCCTGTTCGGGTGAGTACCAGCCGCGCTTTTCCATGCTGCTGTAGATGTTGTCCTGAATACCAAGTGACTCCTTAAGAGCGCTGTCAAAAACGCGGTGCACATTTCCCGAGGGAGACTCTATAGTACCGTGCATATAGAGGTCGCACACGCCCTTTTCAAGCAGCAGAAGTCCTTCCATCAAGCATTTGTCGTCCATTTTTAACCCTCCTTTTTACAGTAAGCCGTATAAGTTTTTGAATATCTGGCTGTGGCGCTGGGCGAGGTTTTCTACCTGGCTCTTAAGCTCAGGGTCCTGAAGCTGAGAAGCCGCCTCCTTGCAGCGCGTCTGGAAATATTTTTCGTGACCGAGGGCGTCCTCGATATATAACAGTTCCTTCGTTGTCATTGTGATTTCCACCTCCGAGCTTATTTTGCCCTTTAAAGAGGCAAATATGGGTGGAAAAATAAAGAATCGGAGGGCTTATTATCAGTTTGTGATGAATTATCCATAAAAAATTTTAAAATTTTTGTTGAAAATTCTTAAAGATTGTGTTATAATTAAATAGACTATGGGCGAATTGATTACAGAAAGGGTTGGAGCACAATGGCAGGTAAATATCTGAATACGATGCTATACCAGTTAAAGGAAGCATTTGGCAGGAAACTCGGAATGATCGACTACACAGGCTACATAACCTCTCCGGGAAACCCGCTTGAGATCGACTCGAACGTGAATCTTATTCTTTCCGGCTGCGAGGGCCGTGAGGGAATGGTCCACTATTTCGGCTATACCTTCCGTCCGGTTTTTGTGCGCGGTAAGCTCGACTTTATAGCCTTTGTCGAGGGAGAGGATCAGACGGCGGCCAAGTTCGCCGAGATACTTACTATCTCTATCGACAATATAAAGCAATTTTACGACGATAAATTTGATAAGACCAATTTCGTTAAAAACATAATGATGGATAACGTACTCCCCGGCGACGTCTTTGTGAGGAGCAAGGAGCTGCACCTGAGCTATGAGGCTATGCGCGTGGTGCTCGTTGTGAAGAAGAACGATAAGAAGGACTTCGACGTGTTTGACGTAGTTATGGGCCTTTTCCCCGAGAACAGCAAGGACTTTGTCATCGATCTCGACGGCAATACCATAGTTCTTGTCAGGGAGTTGCGTGAAGGCGCCTCTATGAAGGACGTTGAGAAGATCGCCAAGAACATTGTCGACACTCTCCAGAGCGAGGCCATGGTCAACGTCAGCGTTGGCATAGGCACCATTGTGAATAATATCCGCGACATTGCCAGAAGCTTCAAGGAGGCCAATATCGCCATTGAGGTTGGCCGTGTGTTCGATAACGACAAGAAGATAATAAACTATGAAAATCTTGGCATCGGAAGACTCATATATCAGCTTCCGACAACTCTCTGTGAGCTGTTCCTCTCCGAGGTGTTCAAGAAGGATTCAATAGACTCCCTTGATCAGGAGACCCTTTTCACAATTCAGAAGTTTTTTGAAAATAACCTCAACGTGTCTGAGACGTCCCGTCAGCTCTACGTTCACCGCAACACCCTTGTATACAGACTTGACAAGGTTCAGAAGATAACGGGCCTTGACCTCAGGATATTCGACCATGCCATTGTGTTCAAGGTTGCCATGATGGTAAAGAGCTACCTTGTGTCTAATCCTACAAAAATGTAAAACAACCTATTCACTAATGCTACGGAGGCAATACCAGTGATTGAATTCAGAGATGTCACGGTCATCTACGACAACGACATTGTCGGGCTTGAAGACGCAAGCTTCACTATTGAAGACGGCGAGTTCGTGTTCTTAGTGGGCAAGACAGGCGCCGGAAAAAGCAGCGCCATCAAGCTCCTGACCGGAGAAATAAAGCCCTATGCAGGCGAAGTCATAATAAACGGAGTGACTGTTAATACGCTCCGTCCGAAAAAGCTGCCATATCTGCGCAGGAGCGTGGGCGTGGTGTTTCAGGATTTCCGCCTGCTTCCGAATAAAACCGTATATGAGAACGTGGCCTTTGCCATGGAGGTCGTGCGGGCAAATAAGAAGGAGATACGCCGCAAGGTGCCGACTATACTCAGCCTTGTTGGCTTAAGCGGAAGGGCGCAGAATTACCCTAACGAGCTTTCCGGCGGCGAGCAGCAGCGCGTCTGCATAGCGCGCGCGCTGGTGAACAGCCCGGCCATAGTCGTGGCCGACGAGCCCACCGGCAATCTCGACGTTGAAACTGCCGACGAGATCATGAAGCTTTTAATGGAAATCAACCGTATGGGCACCACTATTGTAATGGTGACCCATTCAGAGAAAATAGTCAACGACGCACACCGCCGCGTGATACAGCTCGAGAGCGGCGTTGTGGTTCGTGACGAGCTTGAAGGGGGGTATAACCTGAATGTACCCTCTTAAAACCGCATTCAGTTCCCTGGGGCGAAACGCCATGATGACTATCGCCTCTGTCATAACTATATCCTGCTGTTTGTTCCTTTTCGGTGTATTTTTGCTGGTGACCTTTAATATAAATTATATCAGTGACCAGATATCCGAAAAATGCGAGCTTCAGGCCTTTATCAGCGAGTGGAGCAGCTCGGTCGGAGAGGAACGCATACTGAAAGAGATCTCTGCCCTGCCGAATGTTGACAGCGCCGAGTTCGAAAGTAAGGAAGACGCTTTTAGGAACGCCCGTGAAATGAGCGAGGAAATGGCCGAGGCTCTTGACAATATGGACGGCGAGCAGATTTTCCGTGCCAGCGTCAAGGTGACTCTTAAGGATCTCGCTCTGGCTGATGAAACTGCCGCGCAGATGGCGGCCGTGAAGGGCGTCGCCAAGGTAAACAACCGCCGGGATATAATTCTTAAGGTGGTCAGTGTCACCAACGTGATACGCATAGGCAGCTTTATAGCCATGCTGATACTGCTGCTCACAGCCATATTCATAATCCGCAACACCATCGAGCTCAGTGTGCTCTCCCGCGAAGAAGAGATACATATAATGAAGTTTGTAGGCGCTACCGACGGCTTCATCCGCGGTCCCTTCGTTATTGAGGGAGTGACGGTCGGGGTGATAGGCGCAATGGTTGCCATAATCATAATCGCCTTTGGCTATAGTGCTCTGACCGCTCAGGCTGATGGCATGAGAGAGGTGGCGGCGCTCTACAGCTTCAGCGAGGTCGCCATTCCGCTTGTGGCAGGAGTGCTGCTGCTCGGAATTATAATGGGCGGCATAGGCAGCCGCGCGGCCGTGAAGCGGCACCTTAAAGTGTGACGAAATCGCGGGGGCAACCCACGCGGGGTCCCCATCGGTCACCACTTATTTCGAGATGTTCCGGAAAGGATTTTTGCTATGGATAAGAATAACAATAAAAACGACAGAAAAATGTCACGCCGACGCATTGCCGCGGCCATAGTGGCCGGCCTTGTGGCGCTTGTATTCCTGTTTACGTGCTTTTATCCGGTGCTGCTTTCAGCCCGGGCCGCAAGTGTTGACGAGGCCAAGGCCGCCCGCGACAAGGCAAAAAAAGAGCTTGACAACATAAAGGCGGAAAAGGCCGATCTTGTGGCGGAGTACGTTCGGTTCGACGCCCAGCTCACCGAAGTCGAGGATCAGGTCATAGCCCTGACCGCGGCTATAGAGAACACAAAAGAGCAAATTGCCCAAAAGGAGCTTGAACTGGAGGAGGCCATAGAGAATACCGAGGCCTACAGAGAGGCTTTCAAAAAAAGGGCAAGAATAATGTACGAAAACGGCGGCACCTCATATTTGGAGGTGCTTTTCGGCTCTACCGGCTTCGGGGATTTTCTGGAAAGATTGGAGATAGTCAGCGAGATAGTCAGCTATGACCGTGGCGTTCTTAACGACTATGTTAAAAATCAGCAGATAATTCAGAACTCCAAGGCCGAGCAGGAGGCCTTGCTTGCCCAGCAGGAGACCGACCAGCAGAGTTTAGAATACCGTCAGGAAGAGATCGAGCTGCTGCTCGAAAAGCAGCAGGTGCTCATAGACCTTATAACCGCCGACGAGGCAACGGCCCAGAAGGCCTACGCTGCCGCCGAGAAGAAGTATGAGGAAGAGGAGCGCAAGGCCCAGGAGGAGATCCGCCGAAGCAATATCAGCTATGTGGGCAGCTATAAGGGCGGAAAATTCGCATGGCCGGCTCCCAGCGGCACAAGAATAACCAGCCCGTTCGGCTACCGTACTCATCCCATCAGCGGCCAAACGGGGAGCCTTCACCGCGGCATAGACATTTCCACGGGCTACGGCACAAATATTGTGGCGGGCGAGGCCGGAGTTGTCACCATTGCCAAATATAACAGCAGCTATGGGCGGTATATCGTAATAAACCACGGCAACGGCTATACCACGCTTTACGCCCATAACAGCCAGCTCTTAGTGTCTGTGGGGCAGACCGTGAGCAGGGGGCAGGTCATAGCCAAGGCCGGATCCACCGGTAATTCCACGGGCCCCCACTGTCATTTTGAAGTGAGCTATAACGGCACTCTTCAAAATCCGCTCAATTACCTGAAATGACGGAGGCTTTTCAATGTCAAGCAAACTGAAAATATGTATCGCAGTCGCGGTGACCTTTATTCTGACTGCGTCGGCGGGGTTTTACTTCACCGGCCTGCAATCCGGCGGAAGACTCTACCGCCTGGAGGCTGTGACGAGCATCATCGACAGCCGATACATTGGTGAATTTGACCGCGAGGCGGCTGAGGATGCGGCCATAAGCGCTTATGTGGCAGCTATAGGAGACCCCTACGCCGCCTATTATAACAAAAGCAGCTCTGAGTCCTTCCAGAATACAGTGAAGGGAAACTACGTGGGTATAGGTATTGAAGTGTACGATAACCTCGCCGGAGATATAGTGGTGCTTGCCGCATATAACGGCAGTCCCGCCAAGAGGGCGGGGATAAAGAGCGGCGACGTTATCACCGCTGTTGACGGCGTGAGCTTCAGCGCCGAAAAAATGGCCGACGCCGTGCTCCTTATGAAGGGAGCGAATATTGAGAATCCGGTGGGCACCGAGCTCACTCTCACCGTCCGCCGCGGAGACGAGAACCTTGATATCGCCGTAACAAGAGAGGAAATCGACCTCTACAGAATAGAAAGCTCCGTGGTGGGCGACAGTATCCTTTATCTGCGCTACTCGGGTTTTTCCGCCGAATCGGCTGATAATCTCGGAAAACTGCTTAGCGGTGCGGAGGATACCTATAAGGGCGTCATCCTTGATCTCCGTGAAAATCCCGGCGGCGATCTTGACGCAGCTGTGGACGTGTGCGATATGTTTTTGGATGACGGTCTCATAATGTACACTGAGAACAAGAGCGGCGACCGCACAGAAATGCGCGCAAAAGAAGGCGCGTGCAAATTGCCGCTGGCCGTGTTGGTGAACGAAGGCAGCGCTTCGGCCAGCGAGGTAGTGGCAGGCTGTATCCAGGCCCGTGAGAGGGGCAAGATAATCGGCGAAAAGACTTACGGCAAGGGCGTGAGCCAGATGATATTCAAGCTCGGCCTCGAGGATAACAGCGAAATGGTGAAAATTACCGGCTATAAAAATTACAGGCCTGACGGAATATGGCTCGATGAGGCCGTCACTCCCGACATCAAGGTAGAAAGCGAGATAGAAATCGACGAGTATGGCAACGTGACCTTCGGCGAGCCGGATGAGGCTCTTATGAAGGCTATAGAGGAAATTAGCGGGCGCTGATCAAATCACGCCTGTGAGCCGACAACCCACGAAAGGATAAACTGCCGTGAAAAAGTATATTACGTTTTTACTGGTAATACTGTTTGCCGCTTTCTTTTCTTCCGCCGCGGCGGCGGAAGGGGAGGACTTTTCAGCCTCCTCGCCATATGTTATGTTCATGGACATGAACACCGGCAGGGTGCTTTATGAAAAAGAAGCGGATACGAAAATATATCCGGCAAGCACCGTCAAGATCATGACGGCCATACTTGCCCTTGAAAACTGTAATCTTGAAGATAAGGTGACCGCCACCGAAACGGCCCTCGCTTCCGTGCCCGACGGAGTGACCGCAATGGACATCATGCCCGGCGAGGAGCTGACCGTGCGCCAGCTTCTATACGGGGCTATGCTCGCCAGCGCCGCCGACGCCACGAACGTGCTGGGCGAGGCGGTCAGCGGCAGCGTCAGTGACTTTGTGCAGCTCATGAACGAAAAGGCCAAGGAGCTTGGCATGAACGACACAAACTTCTCAAACACCCACGGAGAGCATGACGACCGCACCTATACCACTGTTCGCGATATGGCAAATCTTGCGCGCTATGCAATGCAGAATGACGACTTTCGGGAAATAGTCAAGACCGACCGTTATTCTATTCAGCCAACGGACAGATATAAGGAAACCAGAAATCTCATCAATACCAACTATATGGTCTGCCGCTATCAGCGTGCCGACTACTACTATTCCGCCGCCATCGGCGTCAAGGCCGGCTACACCGAGGAGGCCGGAAGCTGCCTGATAGAGGCGGCAAAAAGCAAGGATATGGAGCTTTTGGCCCTTACCTTCGGCTCCACCACTGTAGACGGCCGCGCCCAAGGGTATATCGACTGCCGCGAGTTTTTCGCCACCGCCTTTGATAACTATAAGAGCAGCCTCATGGTGACGAAGGGGCGTCTTTTGGGGCAGCTGCCCATAAAAAATGCCCGCCGGGCCAATCAGGTGCTGCTGGAAGCGGGCGCAAATCTGTACTACCTTCATAATATCGACGATGAAGACGGCGATATCACCTATGATGTGCACATCGGGGAGTCTGCCCGCGCACCCATAAGAAAGGGCGACGTGCTGGGCGAGGCGGAATATTTCTATAACGGCATTTCCGCCGGAACCGTTGACCTTGTGGCGGATAAGGACTATAGCTTCGACGGTATAGCTTACGTAGGCGACACGGTGGTAGGTTTTGTCACCTCTCCGGTATTTATTCTGGTCGTGCTGGCGTTAATTTTTATAATACTGTATATACGCGTCCGCCGCATCAGAGCCAGGCGGCGCAGGCAGAAAATTCTGCGCATGAAGCGCCGAAAAGAGGCCGAAAGGCGTATGAGGGAAGGCTTTGGTGAGGAATAATCTATGCCCGAGCCTCGGATTTTAAGGAGGCCATATTGATGTATGTGCCGATTTTTATAGCGATCCTGATATGTATCTTCTGCATGTTCGGGCATGTTCAGGCTCCGACCGCAGACACAGACGCTCCGGCGAAGGAGACCGAACAGGCTGAGGTCAAATATAACACTGCCGAGGAGCTGGCGGACTTTCTCCCGGCGGAGGAATGCCGCATGATCATTAAAAACGGATTGTTCGGGAAAGATTTTATAAACACCTCCGGCTTCGATATGCTGCCGATGGACAACTCCGCTGATTTGCTGTCGTTTCGAATAAGCGAAGAATATGTTTTTTCATTGGAGTGGAAGCTTGTCGAAACTGACGAGGGAACATATATGCCCGACAGCTCTTCGCCGGACTACATAAGCTTTTCCAAGGTGGAGCCGGACGGAGCCATGCGCTTTAGCAAGGCGATAAGTATTGGCAAGGATAGTTTTTCCGAAGCAGAGAAGCTTTTGAGAGAAAAGGTTTCCGTCAACGGTAATACAATACAGGAGGAAAATACCATATGAAAACAAAACTTATAGCAATTATTCTCTGCGCGGGTCTGCTGCTCGCCGCCTGCGGAGAAAAGAAAGCCGAGCGCAGCGGTGATCCCGTGGATAACCGCGTGAATTCAGAACAGAGCATCGGCGCAAATGGCGAGTCAAATGTGAACCGTGAGACAGTCGCCGATGAGGCCGAGGCAGAGGCAGCAAGAAGCGTGCTTGCCGCCATGCTGAATGGCTTCGCCGGGCTCGATTACGAGGGTGCGCTGCTCTATATCCGCGAGAGCGACAGAGAGCTGTTTGATTTCAGCAATACATCCTCCCAAAAACCGCTGTATGATAACCTTTTATCCCACATGAGCTATGAGCTGGGTGAGGTCTATACCTCAGGCGGACGCGTCTATGTGTCGGCTGAGATAACCTCTCCCGATATGCTTGACGTTTACGGTGATCTTAATTTGCTCTATATCGACGCGCTGATGAACGGTGAGATCACCTCCGAGGAGGAGTCACGCGAGTTCAATAACCGGGCCCTGCCCGAGATCGTTGCTCAGGAGGATCTTAAGTATAAGACCATGCCCGTAGACGTGGAGATTATGAAAGACGGCGACGGCGAGAAGAGGGTAGTGTTTACCGCCGAACTCATGAACGCCATGCTCGGCGATATCCAGACTGCCGGCAGTCAGGTGAGTCAGGCCATTGAGGAGGGCACACAGGAATATACCGCCGCAAAAGACGCGGGCGCGTTCGATGAATAAGGATACAAACTATGAGCAGATATAAAATTCTTGTTGCGGACGATGAAGCGAGAATGAGGCGGCTGGTGAAGGACTTTCTGGGAGCCGCGGGCTGCGATGTCATTGAAGCCGGTGACGGTGAACAGGCAATGGAGCTGTTTATCGCTGAGGGCGAGAGTATCGACCTTGTCGTGCTTGACGTCATGATGCCGAAAATGAACGGCTGGGAGGTGTGCCGCGAGCTGAGGCGAGTGTCTAAGGTGCCGATAATTATGCTCACAGCCCTTTCACAGGAGAGCGACGAGATAACCGGCTTCGACATGGGGGCCGACGAGTATATAACAAAGCCCTTTTCGCCGAGGGTTTTTGTGGCCCGTGCGGAGGCCCTTCTGCGCCGCTCGGGGAGTGGAGGTGCCAGTCACGCCATAGACGCCGGCGGTATAGTGATCGACACTGTTGCTCATACAGTGCGTGTGGACGGTGAGGAGGTCTACCTCAGCCTTAAGGAATACGACCTGCTTTTGTATCTGGTCGAAAACCGTGGTCAGACCCTGAGCCGCGAAAAAATACTCAACAGCGTATGGGACTACGACTATTTCGGCGACGCCCGCACCATAGACACTCACATCACCAAGCTGCGCAAAAAGCTCGGCCCATACGGTGATAAGCTGCAGACGGTGCGCGGTATAGGGTATAAATTTGAGAAGTAGTGAGGGAGCAGCATGAAAAAGCCCCGACTTACCATCAGCCTCAGGTTCAGCCTGATCTTTACCGCCGTTGTAGTGCTAATTATATTCGGCATAGCTACTATGAATCAGATACTGCTCTCAAAGGTATACGAGAGCGAGAAGCGGCGCGACCTGACCGAGGCTTATAAGACGATCAATGCTCTGTTTAGCGAGGACAGCGGCGTGGACTCTTTAGAGCTGGAGAAGATCTACTCCACAAAAAATATAACAGTCTATCTTATGGATGAGGAGGGCAATGAACTGTTCTCCTCTTCTGCTAATGCAAATGAAATTCCGCCCGAGCCCATATGGCCTGATCCACCGGAGAACCGCCGCCCGGAGGGTGAGCGTCGCCAATGGGATGAACGGCCTCTCTGGGATGAATACCCCTCCGGGGATGACGCAGGCCGCCCGAGGGACGAGTTCCGCCGTGGGCAGCGGGATTTTGACTATCGCTGGGTAGCAGGGCAGATCGACGAGCGGCTGCACGGCGAGGACTATGTAATAGAAAATATCAACGACAATCGTCTTGGCTCCGTATTTATCCAGCTTACCGCTCGCCTTAGGAACGGAAATATCCTCTATATGCGTACTCCGGCCGCGGCCGTTGACGACGCGGCGGCTACGGCTAACCGACTGCTGCTGTTCATAGGCCTTGCAGCGGTGATAGTGAGCCTCATCATTATCGCGCTGGTGTCCGGCGCGGTGACCAAGCCCGTCCGCGAGCTGACCGACATAGCCCGCGATATGTCAGAGCTGAGATTTTCACGGCGCTATTCCGGCCGCCGCAGCGACGAGATAGGCGATCTCGGCGCAAGCATAAACACTCTGAGCGGAAGGCTTGAGCAGGCAATAACCGAGCTTAAGGCAAGTAATGCCCGGCTCGAGAAGGATCTTGAGCTTAAAAACGCCGTTGACCGGGCACGTAAGGAGTTTATCAGTAATGCAAGCCACGAACTGAAAACTCCGCTGGCCCTCATTTCGGGCTACGCCGAAGGACTTCGGACGAATATTGCCTCCAGCGCCGAGGATAGGGCCTTTTACTGTGATGTTATCGTGGACGAGGCAGGCCGCATGGATAAGATAATCAAAGAGCTTCTGACCATGAATGAGCTGGAGTCCACCGATGTGTGCGATAAGCGGGAGCTTGAGCTCAGCGCCCTTGTGAGGGATATCGTCAAGCGTGCCGGTATACTTGCGGGGCAGAAGGGCGTGGAAATAGGCCTCGATTGCCCCGACGGGATAACCGTTTTAGGCGACGAGCAGCTTCTCGGGCAGGCAATAACGAACTACATCACAAACGCCGTTCACTATGTTAACGAACGGAAGATAATAAAAGTACGGCTTAAAGAGACCGAAGGCGGAGCCCGCTTCTCGGTGTATAACAGCGGAAACAGCATACCCGAAGAAAGCGCCGGCCGCATCTGGGACAGCTTCTATAAAATAGATAAGGCTCGCACCCGCGCCTACGGCGGCAGCGGCCTGGGTCTGTCTATAGTGAAGCGGAGCATTGAGCTTCACGGCGGTAAATGCGGCTTTATAAACCGGGGTGACGGAGTGGAGTTCTTTTTTGAGGTATAGGTGAACCATTTATAAACAAAAAGCAGGGCGGTTCAAAACTCCTGAAACCGCCCTGTTTTATTTGTTGAAATAAGTTGCTGCAAACTATAATTTATCGCTATATTTCACAGTACCATATACTCCTGAAGCAGCGTGCGGAAATAGGAGAACACGCCTCTGCGGGGAACATCGTCGGCGGCAAGGAGGTCACAGCGGGCTATTTCCTCTCCATCGAGAAGGGCGCGCATTTCGCCTATCACCTGCCCCTTTTCTATAGGCGCGGAGAGTGGAGAGACCGAGACCTCGGTCTCCACCTTGGATATCTGCTCTTTAGGGAGCAGGGCTGAGGTGCTTTCTGCAGGAGCTAAGCCCACCTCGGGCTTAGTTCCCTTGCTGACCTTCTCCGAGCGCACGATTTCGCCCTCTGTGCCAAGGGTGACGGCGGCAAAGCTTGCAAAGCCGTAATCGAGCAGCGAGCGGGCGGCGTTAAATCGGGCCTGAGAGGTTGGGCTGCCCATAACAACGGCAATAAGGTGCAGACCGTCCCGCTTAGCTGTGGCGCTCAGGCAGCAGAGCGCGTTGTTGGTAGAGCCGGTTTTAAGGCCCGTGGCCCCGTCATAGAAGCGTATGAGCTTGTTTGTGTTGGCAAGCTGAAAGGCTCCGTCACGAAGACTGTCCATCCATATTGTGGTGTACTTAAATATATCAGTGTGCTTCATAAGCTCCCGGCTCATGATGGCTATGTCCATGGCTGAGGAAACGTGGCCGTCAGCGTCCAGTCCGTTGCAGTTGACGAAGTGAGTGTTCGTCATGCCAAGCTCCGAGGCGCGCAGATTCATGCGGTCAACAAAGGCCTCCACGCTGCCGCACAGGTGTTCAGCCACGGCCACGCAGGCATCGTTGCCCGAGGCCACGGCAATGCCCTTTAGCAGATCGTCTATCGTCATTTGCTCCCCGGTGTCAAGAAATATGGTGCTGCCGCCCATGCTGCGCGCACGCTCACTGGCGGTCACCACAGTGTCGTACCCAACCTCGCCGCGGTCAATAGCCTCCATGAGCAGCAGCATGGTCATAACCTTTGTGACGCTGGCCGGCGGCAGCGGCTCATGGGCGTTGTCCTCATAGAGCACCGCGCCGCTGGCGCTGTCCATCAGCAAGACGGATTTGGCGTCATACTGCGGCGCCGCAAGGGAAGTGAGGCCGGAAAGCGTAATGCAGAAAAAAATTAGAAATGAAAAAAATCTTTTCAAAACAAAAGTCCCCCTTTGTAATGTTATATTACGGGGGACTTTTATTTAGAACATTTACTCTGTTACTCTACTCTGAGCTTGAATGTTTCGTCAGCGCGGGCCACTCCGCCGGTGAAGGCTTGCACGCGAACCTCGACTGTCTGCCCGGAATAGGCCGAAAGGTCGATTGAGGCGGTGTAGGGAATAGCGTAGGCCGCGGTAGTAACGCCGTTAACGGTGTATGCCACATAGTCATAGTCGTTAAGCGGAGCGGTAATAAAGCTGCAAAGCTCAATTGTTTCCGCGGGAACGGTGAAATTATGGTGCAGCTCATAGTAATACTCACCGGTAGCGACATCGTTCGGGCTGGAAACATATCTTCCCGAGCTGTTGATGCCCTTTATATATGCAGCGAGCAGGGCCGGATTCTGCGCCAGACGGAACTCACGGCCGCCCCAGTCCTGAGAGTTGAAGATAAAGGCCATTTTCAGGTTCGGATACTTTATGGGCAGATAGGTGTAGTAATCCTCCATCTGCTTCACGGCAAAGTCGGTAATGTTCTCTCCTGTCCACACGCTGACATAGCTGCAGCCGCCCTCAGCCATGATTATGGGCTTTTTCCAGCCGTAGGTGTCATACACGCGGTCAAGCACCGAGCTCCAGCGGCCGCGGTCTATGCCCTTGCCAAGGGGGTCGTTTTCGGGGTTGTACTCCTGATATACGCTCAGACCCACATAGTCAACATACTCGTCGCCGGGATAGTAGAGGTCAACTGTATTATAGGGATAGAAGTTGGGAGCCCATACAAGGGCCACAGACGGAGCGTACTTACGGAACACATTGGCCACAATGCGATACTTCTCTATGTACTTGTTGTAGTCGGGGGTGTACCAGACGTTGGTGCTGTCGTTCATTTCATTTGCAAAACGCAGCAAGATCTTGCAACCGGTGGACTCAAGATACTTCGCCTGTTCAATAAGATAGTCGTTTTCGACCACCATGTCGAGACCCTGATTCGGCTGCCATGCTATTTCAAGCACTGTGCCCTTTTCGCGGGCCGGGCGGAAGTACCAACTGTCCTGAGACGAAAAGTCGCTGCCGTAATCAAAGTATTGAAGCTCGGCGCCATGCTTAAAGCCTGTAAGCTCCGAAATGCCGGTGTTGTAGGTAGAGCCGAGGAGTATGCCGTTTCTGGGCTCGCCGGCTTCACCGAAATACAGGGAGCGGTTATAACGCTCGTCGTCGGTTTTGAGATAGAGCCGAATGTCTGAGTCGACGTATTCAGCCATGTAAAGGTAGTGCAGGGCGGTTTCCGACTGCCCGGGGGCCTGACTCCAGTAATATGAGCTGCGCCTATATAACAGGGCCGCCTTGTGGAACTCTCCGGCCGCGGCGCGTGCGTCGCCGAGCCCTATCAGCTCCAGAGCCTTATTTGTGGCGTTTTTGCTCTTAAAGCTTGAGCTGCTTTCGATCCCATTTATGTACATAACGTCCGGGTCGTTAACGGTGACCGTCTGAGAGCCTGCGTCCCAGCCAACGTCGGCCCCGAAAGACTCCATTACCACGCGTATGGGGAGATAGGTGCGCGAGTCAACGATCTTAGCGGCCACTTCGTTCGTTATGGCTTCACCGTTGCGGTAGACCGCGCTTTCGCCGATAGGCACGGTAACTGTCACGCTGTCTTTGGTTATTATGGCCGCATTGGTGGTGGGGTCAAAGCCAACGCTTGCGCCATAGGCCTCGGCTGTTGCCCGAAGGGGCACCAGTGTGCGCCCGTTTTCGATAAACGGCTGACCGTCGCTGGCGCTGAAGTTAAGCTTTGCTCCGTTTACGCTTACGCCGAGCGCAAAAGCCGATTGTGCGGCAAAGAGCACGCCCATTGCCGCGAGTGCTGGAATTAGTTTCTTCTTCATGCTGTGTCCTCCTTGTATTTGTGTTTCTGGCACTTTCAGAAATATATACACCCGAGATTTAGTTGTGTTACAAAAAAAACAGAATAACACTAAGTAAGAATATGAGGGAACGGATGATCTATGCTTATCCTGTATTCAATCGGTCAAACTATAATTTACTTACATGACTTGGCGCTATTGTGCTCCATTCCCCTTGACAATTTTAGCCGTATATAATATAATAACCCTATAAACAGAAGGTTTATACAGCCGTTATACAGCGGTTGAATTTTAAGTAAGCATGGGTATAATTACTCAACAAATCTAAGATTCGTACAGCCGCAGTGGCAAATTATAATGTGATGCGGTAGACAAAGGAGAAAGGTTTATGGCTTTGATCTATGTAATAAAAATTGTAAATACACACGGCACAAGGGGAGAGGTAAAGGCCCTGCACTACACTGACGGTGAGGATTTTTTCGGCGCGGTGGACACGCTCTACAGCGCCGACGGATCCCGTGCCTACAAAATAGATGGCTGGAAGTTCCACAAGGGCGCTGTGCTTATAAAGCTACGGGGGATAGACGACATGACTGCCGCCGAGCTTCTAAAGGGCGAGGAGCTTTACGCAAGGGAGGAGGACCTGCCTCCGCTCCCGGAGGGAAGGTACTACTTTTTCCAGCTCACTGGCCTTAAAGCGGTGCTCCCCGACGGTTCTGTTCTCGGCACTGTGACCGACGTGAGCGACGGCGCAGGCGGCGAGATGCTCACGATCACCCGTGAGGACGGCAAAAAGTGCCTCATACCCAAGTGCGACGCTTTTGTGAAGGAAGTGTCGCTTGAGCGCGATGAAATTTATATCACGCCCATTGAGGGACTTATTGATTGATATGTAAGGAGGGAGCCGAATGGCTCTTAAGTTTAGTGTGCTCACCCTGTTTCCCGAAATGTTTGATATGCTGAAGACCTCCATAATCGGCAGAGCGGTGGAAAAGGGCCTTATAGACGTGAGCTGCGTGAACATACGCGACTTCACTAAGAATAAGCACCGCCGGGTGGACGACTATCCCTACGGCGCGGGCGGCGGCATGGTGATGCAGGCCCAGCCCATCTATGACGCCTACAGGAGCGTGGCCGGAGACGACCGGCCGCTGGTGATATATATGTCTCCCCAGGGAAAGGTGCTGAATCAGAAGCTGGCCCGCGATCTGAGCCGGGAGGAGCATATAATCCTGCTCTGCGGCCACTACGAGGGCGTGGACGAGCGCGTCCTTGAGGAGATAGTTGACATGGAGGTCTCAATAGGTGATTACGTGCTCACCGGGGGAGAGCTGCCCGCTATGGTGCTCATTGACTGCGTGAGCCGTATGCGTGAGGGCGTGCTGGATAGTAAAGAGACCTTTGAGACCGAGAGCCACTATGACGGCCTCTTGGAATATCCTCAGTATACCCGCCCGCCGGAGTTCATGGGCCGCACTGTGCCCGAGGTGCTGCTGGGCGGGAATCACAAGGATATCGAGAGCTGGCGGCGCGAGAAAAAGCTTGAGCGAACACGTAAAAAGCGGCCCGACCTGTTAAAAAAGGCCCTGCTCACAAAAGCGGACAAGGAGTACCTTGAAAATTTTTTTGATAAAATTGAAAAAAAGCCTTGACAAATCTATTTGGTTGTGGTATTATATATGAGCAATCAGGTGCGGGAGTGACTCAGTGGTAGAGTGTCACCTTGCCAAGGTGAAAGTCGCGAGTT